>JAEYAU010000277.1 GCA_023404705.1 Pseudomonadota bacterium | reverse complement strand
GCGCTTGGCCCGGCGCAGCGCGGCGCCCATGTGGTCACCAACCCGTCCGGCGTGCGCGTCGGCGCGGCGCTCGCCTCCGTGCGCCTCGCGCAGGGGCCGCGCGTCGCCGTCATCGCCACCGTCCCATACGAAGACTTGATGGCGCCCGCGCGCGCCGTCGGCAACTCGACACTGATCGTCGGCCTGATCGCGGTGCTGTTCGCGGTCCTGCTCGCTGTGCTGCTGGCGCGCTCGCTCGCCCGCCCGCTCTCGCAGATGACGCGCGCCGTTGAGGCCTTCGCGAGCGGCAAGCCGATGGTGGTGCCGACCCATGCGAGCCACGAGCTCGGCGTGCTCGCGCGGGCCTTCGAACACATGGCCGCCGAGGTGCGCGAGAAGACGGCGGCCGTGCGCCGCAATGCCGAGGTGCTCGACAAGATCGTCGCCAGCATGGCGGACGCCGTGCTCGTGGTCGACCGCGACGGCAAGACCGTGTTCTCCAACCCCGCGCTGGTCACCCTGTTCGGTGATCACGCCAAGATCGGCTCGCCCGAGTGGCGCGAGACCTATCACCGCTTCCGTCCCGACGGCGTCACGCCCTATCCGCACGACGAGACGCCGATCGGTCGCGCGATCCGCGGCGAGAGCTTCGACAATCTCGAGCTCCTGATGCGCCGCAAAGGCGAGACGCACACCAACTACATCGTCGCCAGCGGCCGACCGATTGTGGGCGAAGGCGGCACGCCGGAAGGCGCCGTCATCGTCTATCGCGACGTAACGGCCGTGAAGGAGATCGAGCTGCAGCTGCGCCAGGCGCACAAGCTCGACGCCATCGGCCAGCTCACGGGCGGGGTCGCGCACGACTTCAACAACATCCTCACGGTGATCACCGGCACTATCGAGATCCTCGCCGATGGCGTGCGCGAGCGCCCCAAGCTCTCGGCTATCGCCGCCATGATCGACGAGGCCGCCACGCGCGGCGCCGCGCTCACCCAGCAGCTTCTGGCGTTTGCCCGCAAGCAGGCGCTGGAGCCGCGCGAGACCGACGTCAATGCGCTGATCGTCGAGACCGCGAGCCTGCTGCGCCCGACGCTGGGCGAGCACATCGAGATCGAGTCGATGCTCGAGGACGAGGCCTGGCGCGCGCTGATCGATCCCTCGCAGCTCTCGACCGCGCTCCTCAATCTCGCGGTCAATGCCCGCGACGCCATGCCGAACGGCGGCAAGCTGACCCTCGAGACCGGCAACGTCATCCTCGACGAGACCTATGCGGAGGCCAATGCCGACGTGAAGGCCGGCCACTACGTGATGATCGCGGTGAGCGATACCGGCACCGGTATTCCGGCCGCGATCCGCGACAAGGTGTTCGAGCCCTTCTTCACCACCAAGGATGTCGGCAAGGGCACCGGCCTCGGCCTCTCCATGGTCTACGGCTTCGTCAAGCAGTCCGGCGGCCACATCAAGATCTACAGCGAGGAAGGTCACGGCACGACCATCAAGCTCTATCTGCCGCGCATGCAGGGGCAGGCGGACCGGCAGGGCGAGCCCGCGCCGCTGCGCCAGCTGCAGGGCGGCCACGAGACCATCCTGGTGGTCGAGGACGATGTTTTGGTGCGCGACTATGTCATCGCCCAGCTGCAGAGCCTCGGCTATCAAACGATTGCGGCCGCGACTGCCGCTGAGGCAATTGCCGCCGTCGACAAGGGCGCGCGCTTCGATCTCCTGTTCACCGACGTGATCATGCCGGGCGGCATGAATGGCCGTCAGCTTGCCGAGGAGCTGATGCGGCGGCTCGGTTCCGTGCGCGTCCTCTACACGTCCGGCTATACCGAGAACGCCATCGTGCATCACGGCCGCCTGGACGCCGGCGTTGCTTTGCTTAACAAGCCGTATCGCAAGAGCGACTTGGCCGCGAAAATACGGGACGTGCTCGCGCAGGAGCCCCGCGGGGCCGCCGCCTGACGGTAATGGAAGGCGTGTTGCGGTTGTTCCGGAACCCGGAGCGATGCTACGTTGTTTGTGCTGCTTCGAGGGGAGAGAGTGGGCGAAGCTGGAAAGAATGAATGCGTGAGCCCACGCGCAGCCCGGTAGGAGTCCTGCGAGCCCCCGGCATGGTCTGGGCCGGGCTCGTCTTTGTCGCATGCCTGATCGCGACGGCGGCGGCCTGGTACACCACGAAATCCGGGGTCGATGCGCGCGCCCGGGTGCAGTTCGACTTCGCGGCCGCCAAGCTGGTCGACTCCATCCGCGAGCGCGTCAACAGCTACAGCCAGGTGCTGTGGGGCGGCGTCGGCCTGTTCGCCGCCACCCCGGACGTCACGCGCGAGCAGTGGCGGGTCTATGTCAACGCGCTCAACATCGAGCAGCGGCTGCCCGGCATCCAGGGCATCGGCTACGCCAAGGTGATCCGCGCGCAGGACAAGGACGCGCATGTCGCCGAGCTGCGCGCCCAGGGCTTCGCCCAATACGACATCTGGCCCGCGGGCGATCGCGACACCTACACCTCGATCGTCTATCTCGAGCCGTTCGATTGGCGCAATCAGCGCGCCTTCGCTTACGACATGTTCACCGAGCCCACACGTCGCGCGGCCATGCAGCGCGCGCGCGACATCGGTCTCGCGAGCGTCTCCGGCAAGGTGCGGCTCGTGCAGGAGACCGAGGAGGATACCCAGGCGGGCTTCCTGATGTATGTGCCGGTCTATCGCCCGGGCGCCGCCATCAGCACGCTGGAGCAGCGTCGCGCCGCGCTCATCGGCTACATCTACAGCCCGTTCCGCGTCAACGACATGATCCGCCTCGGCGGGCTCGCGCGCCTGGCCGCCGATGCGGGCCTCGCGCTCGAGATCTACGATGGCCTCGACACCCGCGAGGAGGCGCTGCTGTTCCGCAGCCAGGACGCCGGCGAGGCAACCCCGATGGGCGGCGTGTTCGGCGGCGCCATCACGGAGTCGGTCGGCGAGCAGCCGTGGACCTTCCGCTTCTCGGCGCTGCCGAGCTTCACGGCCAGCATCGACTGGCAGCGGCCTTACGTGGTGCTGCTCGCGGGCCTGGTGATCAGCCTGCTCGCGAGCTCCGTGGTCGGCATCCTGGTCTCCAAGCGCGCGCAGGCGATCGAGGTGAACCGGCGGCTGAGCGTCGAGGTCGCGCGCCAAGAGCAGGCCGAGCGGCGGCTGCGCCAGAGTGAAGCCAAGTTCCGCTCGCTGTTCAGCGGCAATCCGCTGCCGACCTTCGCCTACGATTCCCAGACGCTCGGCTTCATCGAGGTCAATGACGCGACCGTCGCGAAATACGGCTACTCGCGCGCCGAGTTCGAGACCATGCGCATCACCGACCTGCGTCCGTTCGAGGACGTGCCGCGCCTGCTCGAGCATCTCTCGGGGGGCGCGGGCCGTCGCACCGGCCGGCGCGTGAGCGAATGGCGCCACATGACCAAGGACGGCCAGATCATCGACGTCGAGGTGACGGCCGACGACATGGAGCTATCCGGCCGCCAGATGACGCAGACCGTCATCCAGGACATCACGGCGCGCAAGAAGGCGCAGGAGGCGCTGGTCGAGAGCGAGCGCATGGCGCGCGGCATCGTCGACACCGCGCTCGACGCCTTCGTGCAGATGGACGAGAGCGGCACGATCATCGATTGGAATGCCCAGGCCGAGCAGATGTTCGGCTGGTCGCGCGAGGAGGCGATTGGGCAATTGCTCGGCAACCTGATCGTGCCGCCGCTCCACCGCGAGCGCCACCGCGAAGGCCTCACGCGCTTCCTGCGCACCGGCGAGGGCCCGCTGCTCGGAACGCGCTTCGAGACCGAGGCGATGCGGCGCGACGGCAAGCAGATCAAGGTCGAGCTCGCGGTCACGGCGCTGCGCCGGCGCAGCGGGCTCGTGTTCAACGGCTTCATCCGCGATCTCACCGACAAGATCGTGGCCGAGGAGCAGCTGCGTCAGTCGCAGAAGATGGACGCGGTCGGCCAGCTCACCGGCGGCATCGCGCACGACTTCAACAACATCCTCACGGTGATCACCGGCACCATCGAGATCCTCGCCGAAGGCGTCTCCGACCGGCCGAAGCTCGCCGCCATCGCCAAGATGATCGACGAGGCCGCCATGCGCGGCGCCGAGCTTACGCAAGGGCTGCTCGCCTTCGCGCGCAAGCAGCCGCTGCAGCCGCGCGAGGTCGACGTCAATGTGCTGGTCGCGGACACCGCCAAGCTGCTGCGTCCGACGCTCGGCGAGCAGATCGAGATCGAGGCGCGCTGCGAGGCCGCGGCCTGGCGCGCGCTGGTCGACCCCAACCAGCTCTCCACCGCGCTGATCAACCTCTCGCTCAACGCGCGCGACGCCATGCCGGGCGGCGGCAAGCTCACGCTCGAGACCGGCAACGTCTTCCTCGACGAATCCTATGCGCGCATGAACCCGGACATTCGCCCGGGCGCTTATGTGATGGTGGCGGTGAGTGACACCGGCTCGGGCATCCCGGCCGCGCTCGTCAGCAAGGTGTTCGAGCCCTTCTTCACCACCAAGGAGACCGGCAAGGGCACCGGGCTCGGCCTCTCCATGGTCTATGGCTTCGTCAAGCAGTCGGGCGGCCACATCAAGATCTACAGCGAGGAGGGCCACGGCACCTCGATCAAGATCTACTTGCCGCGCACCGGCGAGGAGGCCGCGGCTGCGGCCGAGGCGGCGCCGGCGCCGAGCCCCGAGCGCGGCCACGAGACCATCCTGGTGGTCGAGGACGATCCGCTCGTGCGCAATTACGTGGTCGCGCAGCTCACCAGCCTGGGTTACGCGACGATCTCGGCCGGCAATGCCAACGAGGCCCTGCGCGCCATCGACGACGGCGCCCAGTTCGATCTCCTCTTCACCGACGTGATCATGCCGGGCGGCCTCAACGGCCGGCAGCTCGCCGACGAGGTGTTCAAGCGCCGCGGCGCCATCAAGGTGCTCTACACCTCGGGCTACACCGAGGACGCGATCATCCACCACGGCCGCCTCGACCCCGGCGTCGCGCTGCTCAACAAGCCCTATCGCAAGATGGACCTCGCCCGGAAAGTCCGCGAGGTGCTGGACGGCGTGCAGGCGGCGTGAGCCGCGGCACTCGGCGTCACCCGGCTCGCGCTTTGCTCGCTTGGCCGCGATGACGCCGCGCTGTAGTGTGCGCGGCCTTCAGACCTGCGGCGAGCACCCGGGTCGCATCCCGCATCAATCCCCCATCATCGGAGCCACAAAGATGAAAGTCGAACGTCACGAGGTCGGGCCGCGCATGAGCCAGGCCGTCGTCCATGGCGATACGGTCTATCTCGCGGGTGTTGTCGCGCACGAGAACAAGGGCAAGAGCGTCACCGAGCAGACCCGCGAGATCCTCGCGCGCATCGATACGCTCCTCGGCAAGGCCGGCAGCGACAAGAGCAAGCTGCTCTCCGCCAACATCTGGATCACCGACATGGCGAACTTCGCCGAGATGAACGCGGTCTGGGACGCCTGGGTCTCGCCCGGCAACACGCCCGCGCGTGCCACCGTCGAGGCGAAGCTCGCGGCGCCGGAGTACAAAGTCGAGATCATGGTGGTGGCGGCGCGCTGATCGCCGGCCCGCCTAGGGCGCGATTCGGCTTGTGGTATTCTGTGACATCATCAACGAGAGCGAATGCGCTGCGCCGCGCCGCAGCGCGTTCCCTAACGCGATACTATGTCATTGACTTAAGTTAGCTTTTATCGCCATCGATGTTAGGTGCGAATACGTAGTTGCCGCTGCGTTAAGAAGGCCTTCAGGCGCGAGTTCCATCGTTCCCAAGTTTTCGGGCACAACCCGCGGGGGGAACGGGCATGGGAAAGCTGGCAATCGTCAATCTGCGCATCGGGGGTCGGCTGATTGCGGGCTTCCTCGCGCTCTGTGCGGTGCTGGCGGCCGCCGTCGTCTACACGGTGTTCGCGGTCGGCGGCGTCTCCACCACGGTCGATCGCATGGTGACGCTGCGCACGCCCGTCGCGCTCGGCAGCACCGAGATGGTCGGCAACCTCTATTCCACGCTCGCGACCTTGCGCGGCTATCTGCTCACCGGCAACCAGCAGGGCAAGGCCGATCGCGCCGCCATGTGGAAGGAGCTCGACGCCACCTCGGCCGAGATCGACCGCATGGTGGAGCGCTTCACCAATCCCGAGAACAAGCGCAAGTGGCTCGAGGCCAAGACGCTGCTCACCGAATTCCGCGCCGCGCAGGAGAAGGCCGAGTCCATCGCCTTCACGCCCGACGCCTTTCCGGCCACCAAGCTGCTCCTCACCGAGGCGGCGCCACGCGCCGACGCGATGTTCGCCGAGCTCTCGAAGATGATCGATGAGGAGGATCGCCTCGAGGCGACCGCCGCGCGCAAGAAGATGCTCAAATCGCTCGCCGACGCGCGCGGCAATCTCGCGGCCGGGGCCGCGCAGTTGCGCATGTTCCTGCTTTCCGGCGACAAGGCGAACAAGGATCAGTTCGCGCGTCATTGGAAGAATGTCGACACCGCAAGGAAGGCGCTCGGCGAGCAGGCCGCGCTGATGTCGGCCGCGCAGAAGGCGTCCTATCAGGTCTTTCTCAAGGCCTATGACGAGTTCGCGCCGCTGCCCGAGAAGATGTTCGCGATCCGCGAGAGCGCGCAGTGGAACATGCCGGTGCACATCCTGGTCACCGAGGCGGCGCCGCGCGCGCTCAAGATCCTCGACCTGCTCGACGGGCCGAAGCAGTCCGACGGCACGCGTTCGGGCGGCATCAAGAGCAATCAGAAGAAGATGCTCACAATCGAGGCCACCGAGGTTCGCGAAGGCATGGCCTTCCTGTCCACCGTGCAGTGGCTTCTGCTCGTGGGCGGTCTCGCCATCGCGGGCGTCATCGCCTTGTTGACCTCGCGCTCCATCGTGCCGCCGATCCGGCAGATGACCGGCACGATGAACAAGCTCGCCGCCGGCGACTTGACTGTGGCGGTGCCAGGCGTCGGCCGCACCGACGAGATCGGCGACATGGCGGGCGCCGTGCAGATCTTCAAGGACAGCATGATCGAGACCGAGCGCCTGCGCGCCGAGCAGTCCGCGATGGAGGAGCGTGCCGCGAAGGAGCGCAAGGCCGCGATGCACAAGCTCGCCGACGAGTTCCAGTCGGCGGTCGGCGAGATCGTCGAGACCGTGTCCTCGGCCTCGACCGAGCTCGAGGCTGCGGCCGGCACGCTGACCAAGACGGCCGAGACCACGCAGAAGCTCTCCGGCATGGTGGCGGCCGCCTCCGAGCAGGCTTCCGCCAATGTGCAGTCGGTCGCGAGCGCGACCGAAGAGATGACGTCGTCAGTCACCGAGATCGCCCGCCAGGTGCAGGAGTCGAGCCGCATTGCGAGCGAGGCCGTGAAGCAGGCCGAGAAGACGGATGCGCGCATCGGCGAGCTGTCGCAGGCCGCCGCCCGCATCGGCGACGTGGTCAAGCTCATCACGGCCATCGCGGAGCAGACCAACCTGCTCGCGCTCAACGCGACCATCGAAGCCGCGCGTGCAGGCGAGGCCGGCAAGGGCTTCGCGGTGGTCGCCCAGGAGGTGAAGGCACTCGCCGCGCAGACCGCCAAGGCGACCGACGAGATCGGCACCCAGATCCACGGCATGCAGAGCGCGACCGAGGACTCGGTCGCCGCCATCAAGGAGATCGGCAGCACGATCGGCCGCATCTCCGAGATCGCCTCGACCATTGCGGCCGCGGTGGAAGAGCAGGGCGCCGCCACACAGGAGATCGCGCGCAACGTCGGCGAGGCTGCAAAGGGCACGGCCCAGGTCGCCTCCAACATCGTCGACGTCAACAACGGCGCCGGCGAAACGGGCTCCGCCTCGACCCAGGTCTTCGCCTCCGCCCAGTCGCTCTCCAGCGAGAGCAATCATCTCAAGATCGAAGTCGAGAAATTCCTGGCGACGGTGCGCGCCGCGTAAAGGAGCAAACGCTGCGTGTGACGCGTGAGGCCGCGCGGCCGCTGCCCACCCGGCGGCAGCACCGCGTGATGCCCGCCGATGTTGTGGCGCGACATGCGCACTCCGACGCAGGTCGACGGCGTCGGCGCACGGCAATCATAATGTGGTTTTTGATCGCGCCCCGACGCCATTCATACGGCCAAAGCTATTCCCTAAGGGTACCTTGTGGCCGCTATGCTCTTGATTCCGTTCGCAGTTGAGGGCTTTTACATTAGGTGCGATTACCTACTGCCACATTTGTTAATAACCCATTCAGCGGGCTCTTCCATCTTTTCCCGAAATTTCGGGCATAAAGGGGAACGCCTATGCGAATGCCGGCACTGCTCAACCTTCGTATCGGGGGCCGGCTGATCGCCGGTTTCGTGGCCCTTTGCGCCATTCTCGCGGCTGCAGTCATCTACACGGTGTTCGCGGTCGGCGGCGTCGCCACCACGGTCGATCGCATGGTGACGCTGCGTACGCCCGTCGCCCTCGGCAGCACCGAGATGGTCGGCAACCTCTATTCGACACTCTCGACCCTTCGCGGCTACCTGCTTACCGGGAACGCGCAGGGCAAGGCCGACCGCGCCGCCATGTGGCACGAGCTCGACGCCACCTCGGCCGAGATCGACCGCATGATCGAGCGCTTCACCAATCCGGAGAACAAGCGCAAGTGGATCGAGGCGAAGGCGCTGCTCGCCGAATTCCGCGCCGCGCAGGAGAAGGCCGAGTCGATCGCCTTCACGCCCGACGCCTTCCCGGCCACCAAGCTCCTGCTCAGCGAGGCCGCCCCGCGCGCCGACGCGATGTTCAACGAGCTTTCCAAGATGATCGAGGAGGAGGATCGCCTCGAGGCCACCGCCGAGCGCAAGCGGATGCTCAAGTCGCTGGCGGACGCGCGCGGCAATCTCGCGAGCGCGACCGCACAATTGCGAATGTATCTGCTCTCGGGCGAGAAGGCCAACAAGGACCAGTTCGCGCGCAACTGGAAGAATGTCGAGACCGCCAAGGCGACTCTCGGCTCGCACACCGCCCTGATGTCGAGCCCGCAGAAGACGGCCTACCAGGCCTTCGTCAAGGCGCATGACGAGTTCGCGCCGCTGACCGACAAGATGTTCGCGCTGCGCGACAGCCCGCAGTGGAACATGCCCGTGCATATCCTGGTCACCGAGGCGGCGCCGCGCGCCCTCAAGATCCTCGACCTGCTCGACGGACCGAAGCAGGCGGACGGGACGCGCTCGGGCGGCATCAAGAGCAATCAGAAGCGGATGCTCACCGTCGAGGCGACGGAGGTGCGCGAAGGCATGTCCTTCCTGTCGGCCGTGCAGTGGATTCTGCTCGTCTGCGGCCTTGCGGCCGCGGGCCTGATCGCCCTCCTCACCTCCCGTTCGATCGTTCCACCGATCCGGCAGATGACTGGGACGATGGACAAGCTTGCGTCGGGCGACACCAGCGTCGCGGTGCCGGGCGTCGGCCGCAAGGACGAGATCGGCGACATGGCGAGCGCCGTGCAGGTGTTCAAGGACAACATGATCGAGACGGAGCGCCTGCGTGCCGAACAGGCCGCCATGGAACAGCGCGCCGCGATCGAGCGCAAGGCCGCGATGCACAAGCTCGCCGATGAGTTCCAGGCGGCGGTCGGCGAGATCGTCGAGACCGTCTCCTCGGCCTCCACCGAGCTCGAGGCAGCGGCCGGCACGCTCACCAAGACGGCGGATACGACGCAGAAGCTCTCCGGCGTGGTGGCGGCTGCTTCCGAGCAGGCCTCCGCCAATGGGCAGGCGGTCGCCTCGGCGACCGAGGAGATGACCTCCTCGGTCTCCGAGATCGCCCGCCAGGTGCAGGAGTCGAGTCGCATCGCCAGCGAAGCCGTGACGCAGGCCGAGAAGACCGATGCGCGTATCGCCGAGCTCTCGCAGGCCGCCGCCCGCATCGGCGACGTCGTCAAGCTGATTACCGCGATCGCCGAGCAGACCAACCTGCTTGCCCTCAATGCGACGATCGAAGCGGCCCGGGCCGGCGAAGCCGGCAAGGGCTTTGCGGTGGTCGCGTCCGAGGTGAAGCAGCTCGCGGCCCAGACCGCAAAGGCCACCGACGAGATCGGCACTCAGATCCACGGCATGCAGAGCGCGACCGCGGACTCGGTTTCTGCCATCAAGGAGATCGGCAGCACCATCGCCCGCATCGCCGAGATCGCCTCGACCATCGCGGCCGCGGTGGAAGAGCAGGGCGCGGCGACACAGGAGATCGCCCGCAACGTCGGCGAAGCCGCCAAGGGCACCGCGCAGGTCGCCTCCAACATCGTCGATGTCAATCATGGGGCCGGCGAGACCGGCTCCGCCTCGACGCAGGTCTTCGCTTCGGCGCAGTCGCTCTCCAGCGAGAGCAATCATCTCAAGATCGAGGTCGAGAAATTCCTGGCAACGGTGCGCGCTGCGTAAGCAAGCGCGGCGCGTAGCGCGTAAGCCGCGCGGACTGCTTCGGCATCCGCGCGGCCTTCGTGCAAATGATACCTGCAGCAACGCTGTGTTCGCCGAAACGCATCTGTAAGAACGCGGACCGCGTCGTTTTTCAAGCTTGCCTTAACGAGCGCCTCCTAGCGTGAGAGCGGGGATTCGCGCCGAAGGATCATCGGCGTTCGCTGGGGACATCTCATTATGCGTTCAATCAAGGCCAAGCTGCTTGCAGCACTCACGGCACTGTTTCTGACACTTATCGTGGTCTCGGCCGTCGGCTGGTACGCCTCGCAGGTCGCGCATTCGGGCCTCGAGACCGTGTTCAACGACCGCGTGAAGCCGCTGCGCGATCTCAAGATCGTGTCCGACCTCTACGCAGTGGACGTGGTCGACACGGCGCACAAGGTTCGCAACGGCCGCATGGAATGGGCGGCGGGATCCAAAGCGGTCGGCGATGCGCAGGCGCGCATCAAGAAGCACTGGGGTGCCTACGAAGGTACCTATATGGACGCGAGGGAGAAGGGCCTGGCGACCGCGACGGCCCGCGCCATGGCGCCCGGCGAGGCGGCGATTGCGGAGCTCCTGAAGATCTTGAGTCAGCAGGACAAGGCCGCGCTCGACAAGTTCGTGATGGAGCGCCTCTATCCCGCGATCGACCCGATCAGCGAGGCGGTCGGCAAGCTCGTCGACCTGCAGATCAGCGAGGCTGAGAACGAGCACGTCAAGTCGGGTCAGAGCTTCGCGACGGCCCGCTGGGCCATGTTCACGAGTGTCGCGGTCGGCGCATTGGCCATGGCCTTCGCGCTGTGGATCGCTCTCTCCGGCGTCATCGCGCCGCTCGGCGCGATCACCGCAACGATGCTTGGGCTCGCCGGCGGCAACACGGCGATCGCGGTGCCGGGCGTTGGCCGCAAGGACGAGATCGGCGACATGGCGGGCGCCGTGCAGGTGTTCAAGGACAACATGATCGAGACCGAGCGCCTTCGCGCCGAGCAGGCCGCCATGGAGGAGCGCGCCGCGATCGAGCGCAAGGCCGCGATGCACAAGCTCGCCGATGAGTTCCAGGCCGCGGTCGGCGAGATCGTCGAGACCGTGTCCTCGGCCTCCACCGAGCTCGAGGCCGCGGCCGGCACGCTCACCAAGACAGCCGAGGTGACACAGCAGCTCTCCGGGGCGGTTGCGGCCGCGTCCGAGCAGGCTTCCGCCAATGTGCAGTCGGTCGCGAGCGCGACCGAGGAGATGTCCGGATCCGTGAACGAGATCGCGCGTCAGGTGCAGGAGTCGAGCCGGATCGCGGCCGAGGCCGTCAAGCAGGCGGAGCGCACCGACGGGCAGATCAACGAGCTCTCGGGCGCGGCATCGCGCATCGGCGATGTCGTGAAGCTGATCACGGCCATCGCGGAGCAGACCAACCTGCTCGCGCTCAACGCCACCATCGAGGCAGCGCGCGCGGGCGAAGCCGGCAAGGGCTTCGCGGTGGTCGCCTCCGAGGTGAAGCAGCTCGCGGCGCAGACCGCGCGGGCGACCGACGAGATCGGCACGCAGATCGCCGGCATGCAGACCGCGACCCAGCAGTCGGTCGCCGCCATCAAGGAGATCGGCGGCACCATCGGCCGCATCTCCGAGATCGCCTCGACCATCGCGGCGGCCGTCGAGGAGCAGGGCGCGGCGACGGCGGAGATCTCGCGCAATGTCCAGCAGGCCGCCCAGGGCACGACCCAGGTCGCCGGCAACATCACCGAGGTCAATCGCGGCGCCAGCGAGACCGGCTCCGCCTCCGCCCAGGTGCTCGCCTCCGCCCAGTCGCTCTCCAGCGAGAGCGCCCATCTCAAGGTCGAGGTCGAGAAGTTCCTGACGACGGTGCGCGCCGCCTAGCGCATGTTCCGGCGAAGTGGGCACCGGTTCGCCGACAAGAACATGCGCCAAGGTACCTAGAGCACCCGCGGCGCACATTGTTCGTGAGGTCGCGCCGGCCCCCCCCCCCCCCCCCCCCCCGCGCCCATAAGTCACCCGTGGCCCCCCATGA
>JAEYAU010000264.1 GCA_023404705.1 Pseudomonadota bacterium | reverse complement strand
GGCCGGCGCCGCTGCGCAAGCCGATGCCGCGCGTTCAGTCGCCGCGCCGCGCGCCGCGGCGAGCTGTGCGCAAGTCCGCGCCGAGCTGGCGGCTGCGCGCTGGCATTGCGAGCGCGATCATCCTCGTCGCCGCCATGCTCGGCTCGATCTATGGACCGGGTCTCTACCGCTATCTCGATCTGCAGTGGAATGCGCTCAACGGGTCGATCGGCATCGAGGCCGCGGTCGAGCGCATCGTCACGGCGGAATCGGGCGGCGACGCCAATGCAAAGAACAAGCGCTCGACTGCGGTCGGCGCTGCGCAGTTTCTCGACCAGACTTGGCTGGAGCTGATCCGCGCGCACCGCGCCGACCTCACGCGCCTCGGCGAGAAGGAGACGCTGGAGCTGCGCCGCGATCCGCGCCTCGCGCGCGAGATGACCGGACGCTTCCTCGAGCGCAACGCCGTGCTGCTGCGCAAGCAGTGCCATCCGGTGACGCTCGCGGCCGCCTATCTGGCGCACTTCGCGGGCGGCGCGGGTGCTGCCGCGATCCTCTCGGCGCCCGACACGGCGGATGCCGCCGCCGTCATGGCCAAGGCGGACGCGACAGGCCGCATGACCCGCGAGAAGATCGTCAAGGCGAACCCGTTCCTGGAGTCCTACACGGTCGCTGACATGAAGGCCTGGGCCGAGCGCAAGATGCGCGGCCGCGAGGTGCTGCTCGCCACCTTCGTTCCGCTGCGCGGTCCGGTCTCGGATGCCGCGCTGCTGGTCCGCCTTCCGGCGGCTGCGGCTCCGTGTCGCCGCGCGGCGAGCAAGACCTGAGCCGATTGCTCACGCCGTGAGCCGCGCCATCCATTGACCCGCCGCAGCAGTTGGTTAGCATGATCCATCTTCATCACGGTGGAGCGGATCATGAAACCAATGAGGGCGCTGGCCGCATTGGCCCTGTCGGCTGTTGCGGGCTTCGGCACGCCGGCCCAGGCCGCGAAGGATCAACTCGTGATCGGGGTCGCGCAGTTTCCCGCCTCGCTGCATCCGAACATCGACGCGCTAGTGATCAAATCCTACACGCTCGGCTTCGTGATCCGGCAGGTCACGGCGTTCGACAAGGATTGGAAGAACGCCTGCCTGCTCTGCACCGAATTGCCGACCGTCGAGAACGGCCTCGCCAAGATCGTCGAGGGCCCCAATGGCCGCGGCATGACGGTCACGATCAAGCTCAAGCCCGACCTCAAATGGGGTGACGGCACCAAGGTCACGGCCAAGGACCTGGAATTCACCTGGCGCGTCGCGCGCGATCCGAAGGCTGGCTTTTCCAACTCAAAGCCGTGGACGCGCGCCCACAAGGTGGAAGTGATCGACGAGCTCACGGCCGTGCTGCATCTCGACAAGGTGCTCGCTTCCTACAACGAATGGGACCAGCTGCTTCCCGCGCATATCGAGGGACCGGTCTACGAGAAGGCGGCCGAAAGCGGCGATTACGTCAAGCAGACGACCTTCGCGCGCGCGCCGACGACGCCTGGACTCTACAACGGTCCCTACATGATCACGGGCTACACCTCGGGTGCGCAGATTGTCCTGGAGCCGAACCCGCATTGGGCGGCTCCGAAGCCCGGCTTCAAGCGCATCATCATCAAGCTGATCGAGAACACCGCCGCGCTGCAGGCCAATCTCCTCTCAGGCGACGTCGACATGATCGGCGGCGAGGGCGTCGGCCTGACCATCGATCAGGTGATCGAGTTACGCAAGCAACACCCGGACCGGTTCACCTACATCTTCAAGCCGAGCCTCACCTACGAGCACATCGATCTGAAGAAGGAGAACCCGCTGCTTGCCGATCTGCGCGTGCGCCAGGCGCTGCTCTATGCGGCCGATCGCAAGACGCTCACTGAACGCCTGTTCCAGGGCATGCAGCCGGTGGCGGATTCCTGGGTCAATCCGCTCAATCCGACATACGCCAAGGACGTCCCGACCTATCCCTATGACCTCGCCAAGGCCAAGGCTCTGCTCGCCGAATCCGGATGGAAGCCGGGTCCGGACGGAATCTGCCGCAACGACAAGGGCGAGCGGCTCTCCCTCGAATTTTCGACCACGGCCGGCAACCGCTTGCGCGAGCTGCAGCAGCAGGTGCTGCAGGCGAACTGGAAAGCCGCCTGCATCGAGGTGCGCATCAAGAACGAGCCGGCGCGCACCTTCTTCGGCGAGACCATGAAGAAGCGGCAGTACACGGGTCTCGCCATGTATGCCTGGTCGAGCGCCGTGACCGAGTCGCCGCGCCGCACGCTCGCCTCCGACAACATCCCGACCGAGGCGAACGGCTGGGGCGGCGCGAACTACATCGCGTTCTCCAATGCGCGCATGGACGAGCTGATCACGCAAGCCGAAGGCGAGCTCGACCCGGCCAAGCAGAAGGTGCTGTGGCAGGAGATGCAGCAGATCTATGCGCGGGAGCTGCCGGTCCTTCCGCTGTTCTTCCGCGCCGACGCCCATGTGGTGCCGAAATGGCTGCGCGGTTACGAGCCGACTGGCCATGGCGACTGGGGCTCCTACGCGTCGGAGAACTGGCGCGCCGAGTAGGACGGTGACGAGTCTCGACATCCGCGCCTCGGCGCCCGCTGCAAGCGGGCCCGTCCTGGAGCTGAGCGATCTCACGGTCACGTTTCCGCATGCACGCGGCGAGCGCGCCGTGGTCGCGGGCGTGAGCTACGCGATCCCGGCCGGCCGCACGCTCGGCGTCGTCGGCGAGAGCGGCTGCGGCAAGTCCATGACCGCGCTCGCGCTGATGGGGCTCGTGCCGGCGCCCGGCCGCGTCTCCGGCTCGGTGCGCTTCGAGGGTCAGGAGCTCATCGGCGCATCCGAGCCGCGCCTGCGCGCGTTGCGCGGCGCGCGCATCGCCATAGTGTTCCAGGAGCCGATGACCTCGCTCAATCCCGTGATGCCGGTCGGCCGCCAGATCGCCGAGGTCATGGTGCTGCATCAGGACCTCGGCTGGCGCGCGGCGGAACGCAACGCGGTCGATCTGCTGGCGGCGGTTGGCATTCCGTCGCCGCGCGAACGGGCAAGCGCGTATCCGCACCAGCTCTCCGGCGGTCAGCGCCAGCGGGCCATGATCGCCATGGCGCTCGCCTGCCGCCCCGCGCTGCTCATCGCCGACGAGCCGACCACCGCGCTCGACGTGACCATCCAGGCGCAAATCCTCGATCTCATCCTCGACCTGCAGCGCGAGATCGGCATGGCCGTGATGTTCATCAGCCACAATCTCGCGGTCATCTCCGAGGTCGCTGACGAGATCGTGGTCATGTATGCGGGCCGCATTGTCGAGCAGGCGCCTGCCGACGTGCTGTTCGCAGCGCCGCGCCATCCCTACACGCAGGGCCTGATCGCGACGCTGCCGGATCCGTCGCGCCGAGCGTCGCGCCTTCCCGTGATCCCGGGTGGCGTTCCGGATGCAGCACGCGACGTCGCGGGCTGCCGCTTTGCGGAGCGCTGCCCGCTTGCGGACGCCGGCTGTCGTGCGCAGGAGCCTGCGCTCGAGGCGCTCGCGCCGGATCATCGCGTCGCCTGCCTGAAGGTGCGGCCATGAGCCTGCTTGCGATCGAGGACGTGAGCGTCCACTTCGTGCTCGGCACCAGATGGCTCGGCACGCCGCCCGTGCTGCGCGCCGTCGAGCAGGTGAGCGCCACCATCGCGGAAGGCGAGACCCTGGCGCTGGTCGGGGAGAGCGGCAGCGGCAAGACTACGCTGGGCCATGTGGTGGCCGGTTTGCGGCCGCCCACGCAAGGCCGCGTGCGCTTCCGCGACACGGTGGTCGATGCGCGCAACACGGCCGGCGCGATCCAGATCGTGTTCCAGGATCCGTTCTCGGCGCTCGATCCGCGCATGCCGGTCTCCGACATCATCGCCGAGCCGCTGCGTATCCGCGGCACGCATCGCAAGGCGGAGCGGCGCGAGCGCGCGGCCGCGCTGGTCGAGCAGGTCGGCCTCCCGCGCGACGCGCTCAACCGCTACCCGCACGAATTCTCGGGCGGTCAGCGCCAGCGCATCGCCATTGCGCGCGCGCTTTCCTCGGATCCTGCGCTGATCGTCGCCGACGAGCCGCTCTCCGCGCTCGACGTCTCGATCCAGAGCCAGATCCTCAACCTGCTGCGCGACGTGCAGGAGCGGCGGGGCCTGAGCTATCTCTTCATCAGCCACGATCTCGGCGTCGTGAACCATCTCGCGGATCGCATCGCCGTGCTCTATCTCGGCCGCATCGTCGAGCTCGGCAGTCGCGATGATGTCTTCACGCGCCCCGCGCATCCGTATACGCGCGCGCTGCTCGAGGCCATGCCGCGCGTCGGCCGCGGCCGGCGCCGCCGCCGCGCCATTGCGGGCGAGATTCCCTCGCCGCTGAACCCGCCGTCCGGCTGCGTGTTCCACACGCGCTGCCCGCTCGCCGCCGAGATCTGCCGCACCGTGTCGCCCGTCTTCGAGCCGCTCTCGAACGCGCCGGGCCATCGCGCGGCCTGCCACTTCAAGGAGGGCTGATGCTCGGCTTCGTCGCCCGCCGCATCGTGCAGACCGCGCTCGTGCTGCTGATCATGTCCTTCGTGATCTACGGCCTGATCGGCCTGATGCCGGGCGATCCGCTCGACATCATGATGGGCAATGCGCCCGGCATGACGCCCGAGGTGATGGCGCAGCTGCGCGCGCTCTACGGCCTCGATCAGCCGCTGCTCGTGCGCTACGGGCGCTGGCTCACGGCCGCGCTTTCGGGCGACTTCGGCTATTCGCGCGCCCATTCGCAGCCGGTGCTGCAGATCCTCATGCCGGCGCTGTGGCAGACCACCAAGCTGATGCTCGCGAGCTTCATCATCAGCGTCATTCTCGCGCTGGTGCTCGGCATCGTCTCGGCCTTGCGGCCCGGCGGGTGGGTCGACTCCATCGTCGGCCTGTTCGCCTTCGCGGGGATCTCCGTCCCGGTGTTCTGGCTCGCGCTGATCCTGATCCTGCTGTTCGCGGTCGAGCTGCGCTGGCTGCCTGCGAGCGGCATGGGCACGGTCGGCGACTACGGCTTCTGGGACCAGACGCGCCATCTCGTGCTGCCCGTGCTCACACTGGTGCTCTACAATACGGGCGCCTTCACGCGTTACGTGCGCGCCGCCATGATCGAGGTGCTGCATGCGGACTTCGTGCGCACCGCGCGCGCCAAAGGCGCGGGCCCTTCTCGCGTGGTGCTGGTGCACGCGCTGCGCAATGCGCTGATCCCGGTCGTGACCATCATGGCTCTGAGCTTCGGCACCCTGTTCTCGGGCGCGCTCGTCACCGAGACCATGTTCGCGCAGATGGGCATGGGCAAGATGATCTACGACGCGATCCTGTCCAACGACTACAACCTCGCGCTCACGGGCCTGCTGTTCGCGACTCTGGTGACGCTGATCGCCAATCTCGCGGCAGACCTCGCCTATGGCTGGCTCGATCCCCGGGTGTCGCTGCGATGACCACACTCGACATGCCGATGCCCGCGGAAGTCGAGCGTGCCCAGTCGGTCTGGTCGCTGCGCTGGCGCCGCTTCCGCCGCCATCGCGCCGCCGTCGTGAGCCTCGTCGTCGCCGTCTTGCTGGTGCTGTTCTGCCTCGCGGCCGCGCCGTTCGAGCGGCTGCTCGGCATCGACGCCAATGCGGTCGATCTCTTCGCGCGCTTTCAGGCGCCCTCGGCGCAGCATTGGCTCGGCACCGACGAGGCCGGGCGCGACGAGCTGGTGCGGCTGATGTATGGCGGCCAGATCTCGCTACTGGTCGGTCTGCTCGCGACCCTGATCGGCGGCTTCTTCGGCATCATCATCGGGCTCGGGGCCGGCTATTTCGGCGGCCGCCTTGACGCCCTGCTGATGCGCTTCACGGACGGCATCATCGCGCTGCCGCTGCTGCCTTTACTGATCGTGCTCGGCGCCGTCGATCTCACCAAGCTCGGCTTCTCGAGCGAGTTCGCCCAGTCGCCCGCCGCCGGCTTCTGGCGCATCGTCCTCATCATCTCGCTGGTCGACTGGACGCCGGTTGCGCGTCTGGTGCGCGCCGGCACGCTCTCCGTGAAAGAGCGCGACTACGTCCTGTCGGCCCGCGCCAGCGGTGCCGGCGCGCTCTATGTGATGCTGATGCACATTCTGCCGAATATCGTGACGCCGATCATCGTCGCCTTCACGCTCACGGTCGGCCGCGTCATCCTGCTCGAGTCCGTGCTGAGCTTCCTCGGCCTCGGCATCGTCCCCCCCACGCCGAGCTGGGGCAACATGCTCACAAACGCCCAGGAGCTCGTCACCACCGCGCCGGCGCTCGCGATCTATCCGGGCCTGCTGATCTTCATCACGGTGATCGCCGTGAATTTCGTCGGCGACGGCCTGCAGCACGCCTTCGACCCGCGCTCCGAGCGCTGAGCCAGCCTCCACGTCCACTTGACGCTGAATTGACGGCGCGGCGCTAGCCTCGCGGGTGCCTGCCCAGCCTCAGGGAGTGCCCGCATGACCGTGCTCACGATCTCCTCGCCGGCCGACGCGCGGCGCCCGCTCGTGCTCGGCTATGTCGCGGCCTTCGGGGCCGTGCTGATCAGCGGCATCTATCCGGCGGTGACCCGCGTGAGCATCACGAGCACGCTCACGCCGGCCGATATCCTGATGCTCAGGCTCGGCATTCCCGGGCTTCTCTTCGCGGTCTATCTCGCGTGGCGCTTCAACGAGATTCCGCGCCGCATCTGGATGCTCGGCGTGCCGCTGTCCTTCGTGCATGGCTGGGGCATGGCGGGTTGCGTGCTTCTCGGCCTGCAGTTCGCGCCTGCGAGCCACGCGTCGGCGCTCGGTCCCGGCGGCATCTCGGCCTGGATCGCGCTGATCGCGGCACTCGTCTATGGACGGACGATCAGCCAGGCCAAGCTGGTCTCGATCGGCACCATTCTGCTCGGCGTCGTCATCATTCTCTCGGCGTCGCTCGGCGGTCTCTCGCTTGCCACCGCGCTCAGTGGCGACGCATTCTTCATCATGGCCTCAGTGCTCGGCGCCGCCTATCTGGTCTACGCGCAGGAGACGAAGCTCGATCCCGCGCTCGGTGTCGCGCTGGTGTCGACCTTCTCGGCCGTGATCGTGCTGCCCTGGTATCTCACGGCCGCGCCTTCGATGATAGCCTCGGCGCCGCTGCGCGAGATCCTCTTTCAATGCGTATTCCAGGGTATCCTGATGGGCTGCGTCGCCTTCTTCGCCATCGGCTACGCGATCTCGACGATCGGCAGTCAGACCTTCGGCGTTCTCAATGCGCTCGTTCCGGTGGTCGGCACCGTCGCGACCTTCGCGATCGGCGGCGACCCGGTGGCCCCAATCGAGGGGCTCGCGGTGGCGATCATCGCCCTCGGCGTCGCCATCGGTGCGCGGCCGCCGCGCTTCGGCCTTCAGTCCACGCCGAGCAGAATCCGCCCATAGACCTCGCACGGCGGCTCCGGCTGCACCCGCCAATGCGTCGCCATCACGTGGATGTCGCGGAAGGCGCGCGTCGCCGGATGGGCCGGATCCAGCACGCTGCCACCGAGCGCGCAGAACAGCCGCTCGGCGGCCGCGAGCGCGGTGCGCGAGATCACGGCCGCGTCCGCGCGGTGGCGCGCCTGCACCTCGATCTCCAGCTCGGTCCCCGCGACTGCCGCCTCATGCACCTCGTCGGCATCCCGGATCAGCAGCGCATGCGCCATCGCGACCTGCGAGGCGCAATTGCCGAGCTCGATCTGCAGCCACTGCTGGCCGGCCTGGCGCCGTCCGGTCGCGCCCTTGATCTGTGCGACGAAGGCATCGACCAGTCCCGATGCGACCGCGACGACGGGCGCCGCCGAGGAGAGAACGAAGATGCTGCCCAGGTTGAGCCGGTAGAGCGCGCCCTCGTGCACCGGCGCGCCCGGATAGATCCCGCGCTGCAATTCCGTCCACACGACCGTGCGGTGATGCGGCACGAAGACGTCGTCGAGAGTCACCACGCGGCTCCCGGTGCCGCGCGCACCGAGCACGTCCCAGCTTCCGGGCTCGATCGCAAGGTCGTGCACCGGCACGAGGGCAAGCCGCTCCTCGTGATCGTCGCCGCGCGGGACGCGCGTCGCGACGATCGCCCAGTCGGCGGCATCGATGCCGGTGGCGTAGCTCCACTGACCGCTCACCCGATAGCCGCCGTCGACCGGCTGCACCTCGTTGCGCCGCCGCACGCCGATGCTCAACATCGAGATCACGGCATCGCCATCTTCGCCGAAGACTTCGGCCTGCGCCTCCGGCGCGAACATGCCGGCGATCCAGGAATTGACGCCGAGCAGCGAGACGATGAAAGCGCTCGAGCCGCAGCCGCGTCCGAGCTGCCGCGTCACCTCCCACAGCACCGAGGGGCGCAGCCCATAGCCGCCGAAACGCGGCGGCTGCATGATGCGGAAGAAGCCTGCATCCCTGAGTTCGCGGACGGTCTCGGGCGCCAGCACCGAGTCGCGGTCCGCCGCCGCGGCGCGCTCGCGCAGCCTGGGGATCATGGCCTCGGCGCGCGCGACGAGCTGCGGTCCGGTGAGGTCCTGCGTACGGTTGAAGCTGTAGTCGTTCATGACCGTGACTCCCTCAGTTACTTGCGAGCGCGGTGACGCCCTGCCAGATCAGCGCGAGCCCGATGATCAGCACCATGGCATGCGCGACGCGATGGAACGTTGCGGGCGGCGTGATGCGCACCAGCCGGATGCCGAGCGCGGTCGCGGCCAGCGCGAGCGGCAGCAGCAGCGCCGAGATCACGAGGCTCGCGGTGGTGAGCTGCCCGAGCGCCAGGAAGGGCACGACCTTCATGGTGTTGAGAGTCGCGAAATAGAAAGCCAGCGTGCCGACGAAGGTCATCTTGGCGAGCTGCTGCGGCAGCACGTAGATCAGCAGCGGCGGCCCGCCCGCATTGGCGAGGGTGCCCGCGAAGCCCGAGGTCACGCCGCAGATCACGCCGAGCCCGCGCCGCGGCGCCGACGCTTCGGCATGACGCGCCACCAACTGGCGCAGCATGAAGGCGAGCGCCAGCACGCCCACCGCGATGCGCAGCCAGGCATCCGAGACATGCGCCGCGAGCGCCCAGGCGAGGCCGATGCCAAGCACCGCGCCCGGGATCGTCACCTTGAGCACCGAGCGGTCCCAGTCGCGCCGGTAGGACCAGCCCGAGAAATAGTCCTGCGCCAGCATGACGGGGAGCAAGATCGCGGCCGCCTGCACGGGCGGCGCCTTCAGCGCCAGCAATGGCGTCGCGATGAGGCCGAAGCCGAGGAAGCCCGCCTTCGACAGCCCGAGGCACGCGATCGCGATCACGGCCACGAGCCAGAACAACGGATCGAGCGTGACGAGATCCGGCATGGCTCACGCCTCCTGCGGCTCGGGCTCGGTGCGCCGCTCCTCCTTGCGCCGCTTGCGCAGCGACACGGCATGGCGTCCGGGCGGCCGATGCTTGATCTGGTTGGGCGCGACCACGGTGGCGCGGAAGTCGTCCCACTCGGCCTCGGTCCAATCCGCGAGGCTGTCGACCACGCCGATGTCGTCCAGCGCGCGGCCCTCGTAGAGGCTGCGCAGCACCGGCTGCACGTGAAACATCGGCAGGCCGGGCTTGAAGTCGATCGGCACGTCGCTGCGCGTGATGCGCAGGTTGGTGAACAGCGGACCGAACCAGTGATCGGTCTCCACCATGCCGTCGAACAGCTGATAGCCGATGCTCTGCGAGAGGTTCGGCACCGGGCGGATCAGCAGGCTGTAGCCGGGCGCGGTACGCGCGATCCATCCGCTCCAGATCTGCACCAGCCCGGGTTCGAGAAACGCGCTGAGGAACGGCGGCGAGAAGCCGCGCACGTCCTCGGGCGCGCTCTCGTCGAAATGCGCCGCGAAGTGCGGGAACTGCGCCGAACGGCTGAGCGGAAACCAGTGCTCCGCGCCGTCATAGGTCCAGATCACCTCGGCGCCGTCGAACATCAGCGAGAAGCCGATCGGCGGGAACACATACCAGCCGAAGGCCGAGGCCGTGGTGACGGGATCGCAATAGCGGAACGCGCGCGTCGGCAGGCCGCCACCGGCCGAGCGGTCGCCGCGCTGCGGCGCCGGGCAATCGGGAATCATCCGGAAGAAGGAAACGAAGGGAGAGGGAGTCTGCGCGTCCATGGTCTTGCCTCGCGGTTCTGGCTTTCGAGATCGCGCACCAGGGGGTGCGCGCGCGACGCAGCGGTCGCCGCCCGACCACGAGCGGCGACGCGCGCGTCGTGACTACTTCCGCTTGATCAGGTCGATGCCGCCGGCGCCGCCGATCTTGGCCTTGCCGGAATCGACGATCGCGGCCGGGGCTTGCGCGACCCGCTTGATCAACTCGATCCCGCCACCGCCGCCGACCTTCACCTTGCTCGAATCGACAATCGCGGTCGGCGCCTTCACGGCCCGTTTGATCAGCTCGATGCCGCCACCAGCGCCGACCTTGACCTTGCCGCTGTCCGCAACCGCGGGCGCCGCCTTCACGGTCTGCTTGGCCATCTCGATGATGCCGCCGCCGACCCGCACGGTGCCGCTGTCGGCGACGTCCGCCGCCGGCTTCACGACCCGCTTGCGCAGGTCGATCAGGCCGCCGCCGAAGCGGGTGGTGCCGCTATCTGCGACGGGCGCGGCCGCCTTTACGGTGACCTTGCGCAGCTCGACGAAGCCGCCGCCGACTTTGGTCTGGTCGGTGTCGGCGATTTGCGCGGCCGGCTTCACAACGCCCTTGCGCATCTCGATGACGCCGCCGCCGGTCTTGGTCTTCTCGCCGTCGGCAACCGGAGCCGCTGTCTTCACGGTCTTCCGCAACTCGGCAGAGCCGCCGCCGGTCTTCACGGTGTCCCGGTCGGCCACTTCGGAAGCCGGCTTCACGGGCTTGCGCAAGTCGGCCGCGCCACCACCGACCTTCACGGTCTCGGTGTCGGCCACTCGTGACGAGGCCTTCACGCGCTTACGCAGCTCGACTGCGCCGCCGCCGATCTTCACGGCGCCCGTATCGGCGACCTGTGCCGCCGCCTTCACGGGCTTGCGCAGATCGCTCATCGCGCCGCCGAGCTTCACGGTGGCGGTGTCGGCGATCTGAGCGCCGACCTTGCTGCGCTTGCGCATGTCGATATTGCTGCCGCCGGTCTTCGTCTCGCCCGTATCGGCGATCTTGGACGCGGCTCTCACACGGTTGCGCAGCTCGATCGCGCCGCCGCCAAGCTTCACGGCGCCCGTGTCGGCGATCGCGCTGTGCTTGCGCATGTCGATCGTGCCGCCACCGGTCTTCACCTTGCTGGTGTCGGCGATCTGAGCCGCAGCCTTCACACCGCGCTTTTGCATGTCGATGTTGCCGCCGCCGGTCTTCACGTCGCCCTTGTCGACGATCTCGGCCGGAGGCGTGTTGATGCGTTGCTGCATGACGTTCTCCCTTGGGTACGCCGGCTCGGAGAGCCGGCCCTGCAGCGAAGCACTCGGCCGTCAATGCAGCATCATCGCGCCGCGCGCCGACTTGACGCTGAGTTGACGGCGCAGCGGTAATTTCCGATCGGCACTGGGGAGAAAGGAGCGCGTCAACGGCGCGCGCGCCATCGGCGGCGGGACTTCAGCCGTGTGGCCGGGCGGACAATATGCGATCCGCTACAGCTGCCAGAGCGCCAGGTTGTTGTCGTTGGCCACGAGGTCGGTGAGATGGCGTGGCTTCTTGGGCAGGTCACCGGGTTGGGTGATGGCGCTCTCGAGCATCGCCGCGGGATCCGAGTTCGCACGATCGTCGGGGCACGAAGCCTCGACCAGCAGGATCAGGAATTGGCCGGCCGGCACCGATGGCGGCGTCGCGAGGCTGGCAATGTCCAGCTCGCTTTCGCTCCCGGCCGGGACGTCCGCGTTTGCGACAGGCTGCGGATCACCGAAGGCGGCTTGCCAGTCGATGCGGTCCTTCAGGTCCCAGCCCGGGTTGTCGGGTTGACCCGACACGATGCCCCACCAGCCGCGCAGCTTCACGCCCGTCGCGTCGGTCTGGCCGCGATTGCCGATCTTGAGCACAGGCTGCCCGGACGAAGAGGACGGCGCCTGCCACCGGTGCTCGCCGTCCCAATCGAGTGAGACCGGCACGTAGCCGCCGGGACCATGCTGCACCGAACCGCTGCCGGTCGTTTCCCGAGGCGGGCGCTGGTCGCGAATGTAGACGTCGATCTGCGGCGGCTTGCCCGGTGCGTTGTGATCCACGGCCGGGTAGGGCGCGAACATGCCCTGCGCTTCGAAGGCCCAGCGGACGACCTTGTGCGCGCGGCCGCCCACCCACGCATCCTTGTGGTCCTTTCGCAGCGGTCCGCGCGGCTTGAACGGACGGAAGTGAAGCTGCGTGAGACCCGTGTCCGCGTCTTCCATCGCGGCTTCGAGCATCTCGGCGACGGAGGGCCACTGCGCCATCGATCGCACGCCCTGGATCAAGAGGAACAGCGTCAGCAGCGATGCGCGCTCGCGCAGCGCCACGTTCGGCTCGCCATCGCTCTTGACGCTGTCGCCGCCGAGCACCCGGTAGAGCCGGAAGAGCGTCGAAGACAGGATCTGCTCGGTGATATAGCCCTTCGGCTTCGACCTCTGCGAGAGCGGCGCTGCGAGCAGCGGACGATTGAGTGTCCCGCCCCACGCCCAGCCGAGTCGCACCGAGCGATCATGTCGACGCGTGGCGAGCACCCAAGGGTAGGTGAGCCCACGGAAGTGCTCGCCGACGCCTTTTCGCTTGTCCGCAAGGCGGGAGAAGGGATCCGCGATCACTGCGGCCATGCCGTCGCCGGCGCTGTGCGCGAACGGAAACTCGAGCTCGCCGAAGCGGGCCGCGAGAAGGACATGACCGAATTCGTGCCACATCCAGCGATCGCTCGCCGCGATGCCCAGCGGTTCGGCCGAAACCGGGGCGGGCGGCTTGCTCGGATTGGCATTCGCCGTGACCGGACGCGCGCGGTGCGTCAGGTTGGCGAGCGCGAGATGCACCTGAATCTCGGGCAATTGAGACGATCCGGTGGGGGCCGGTTCGATCCACACGCGGGCATTGATGATTTCGCCGTCCTTGCCGGATCCTGGCCGAAAGCCAGACCGATAGAACACCTGGACCTCGCGCTTGGCCGCGACCGCGAAGCTATCGAGCGGAATCCCCGCTCCGCGGATTAGTTGAAAGAATCTCCGGCAGTTGACGAAAGCGCTGATGGCCGAGAAGTCGTTCGAGCGCACCGACGGGGACGAGCCTGACGGGAGTTTCACGGTCCTTGCAGCGGTGGCCGACGGGTCGCTTCGCACGAACTGAGGGCAGTTGCGCACCCTGAAGTTCTTGTTCGCGAGTGAGACCGTCTCCTGACCGCCGATCCGCAAGGGAACGCGAAATCCCTGCAGCTCCTTGTCGCTGCGAGTCACTTGCCCCTTCGACCACTCGAACGGCGGAAGCGGGCCCGAGAGTTTCCGATAGGATGTCGGTTCTTGTGTGAAGCAGTTCGCGGTGCCGGCCGGATGTGCCGCGGCGCTCAATCGGCGCCTGCGCGCCCGGATCAGCAGAAATTCGTCGCCCCCGTCGGGAAGGACGAATTCAGCCGTGAAGGCATAAGGCAGACGCCCCAGCGACCGGTCGACCCCGACACCCTTGCCGTGGATCTCCACCGCGGCGAACTCCGGCGTCGTGTCGTCCTCGTCCCACCGGAACCGGATGTCGTCATAAGCGAGGTATTCGAGCCGGAGTCTTTGCGCGAGCATCTCGTCGGTGCGCGACGAGAGGAGGCGCTCGATCAGCCCTTCCAGATTGCCGATCGTGCCGAAGATCTCCCGCTTGCCCGTCAGCGCCATCACCTCGGTCGCGCTTCGATAGGGCAATCCGGGCAGCTCGGCCGTCATCGACCGTATCGTCGCTCTGAGGGTGCCGCTCTTTCGCGACAGAACGATCGGCACGCGCAGGCCGAAGCCGAGAGTGGCGATGTATCGATGGTCCGAGTCATGCAAGACCTCGGCCGCCACCATGACGACGGTCTCGTCGGAGGCGTCGCGGGTGGATTCGCTCGAATCCGCATACTCCGCGTCGTCGTGCGGCTCATCATCGAGATCGAGCTCCAGCTCCTCCTCGTCCGCGCGCGCACCCTCGATGTGTCGGATCAGGCGCCACGAGGCCAGTCGTGATGCGCGCGAGCCGGACTGAGATGGCCAGATATCGAGCCAGCGTAAGGGTCGATCGTCCCGCTCGGAACGTTCTGCCTTGAGGGCATCGAGCCAATCCCTGGGAAGCGCGAGTCCTTCCTCCTGCCTGGTGCGGAGATGCTGGTTGAGCTGCTCGAGATAGCGATGCGCAATGTCCGCGAGGGGGAGCTTGTCGGTTTCGACAGCCGCCATTTCGGCGATGAATGGAGTCGATGGATGCAGCACGACGCGGGTGCTGCGTCCCTCTCCATCGACGCGTTCATAGCGAACCCCGGATGGGCCGGGTCGCCAATCGCGAAACCGCGTGGAGCTCTCGACGCTCATTGCGAATACGCCCCCTGGAAATGTCTGCTCCCCGAATAGCGCGCGATGCGCGGCTCAGGCCGGCTCGGGCCAGAGCGCCGGCCATTCCGCCTTCGCATGATCGAGCACACGGCGAAGCGTCGGAACCTCGATGGCTTGGCCGCTGCTGTTCTGCAGCGGCCGATTGATCAGCGCATCCCAGACGCCTGCGGCGAGGTGTCGGCTGCCATTCGAGTCGGATGGATAGTGGACGCCGATGCGCTCGCGATTCACCGCCAGGCGGCGGGCGAAGTTGAGCAGCGGAGACCGGATCGGCTGGATGCCGCCGAGATCCGCCCAGGTCGGCTTGCGCAGAACGCGGCCCAGTTCAGGATCGACCGGATTGCCGTTGGAATCGGTGCGCAGCAGTCCGAAGCGCTGATAAACGCCGGGAAGTTCGAGCAGCAGCAACGCGATCAAGTGGCCGAGGAATGAATGGCCGCTCGGGAAGGCCGGATGAGCCGGCGGCCCCCACGGGACCATCAGGCCAGGCCGGAGCACCGAGGGGCGAACGCGCTTGTAGTGCGCCTTGTAGCTCATATAGACGATGTTGCCGAGCGACAGGCCGCAGTTGATCAGCTGTAGGGTCCATGGATGTCGGGACGCATCGGCGCCGAGCAAATGGATCACGTAGGCCGGGAGTCCATCGGACTGCACGTCGGCTTCCGTGAGGTAGCGCGCCCGATCGTCCTCCATGTAGATCTTGAGCTGCTCGAGCTCGACGAGGATCGCCGCGAAGCCATCCTGGTTCGGCTGCCAGGCGAGATCCGCGGTTTCGAACCATTTCTTGGCCAGCGGATCGATCACGCCCGGATGCCATTTGTCGGGCTGGCCGCCGAACTCCAGTGCTGCGAGCGTTGCGGCTTCCCCGCGATTCGAAGCGCGCTGCCATTCGGTCAGGTTCGGATCGTAGGGCAAGGTCCAGAAGCGGAGCGCCGGATCCCAGTCTTCGGTCGTCCACTGGAGATGCGGCGTCTTCTGATACGGATCGATGATGAATTCGAGCGGGAATGGCGATGCGCCGCTGTTGTCCGGTGTGAAATCGAGCGCGAGCGGCAAATGGCGCAGCTCCATCGGCGTCGCGTAGTAGCTGCGGAGCGTGCCGATGCCTGCGTCGGCTCCTTCATTCAACCGCTGCGCGGCGGCGGCGAGCTGACCGAGGCCCAGTCCCGATCCGAGTCCGAGGCCGGAGCCGAGCCCGAGGCCCGATCCGAGTCCCAAGCCAGATCCGAGACCGAGACCTGATCCGAGGCCGAGACCCGATCCCAGGCCGAGACCCGATCCCAAACCGAGACCCGACCCCAGGCCGAGGCCCGATCCCAAGCCGAGACCCGATCCCAAGCCGAGACCCGATCCCAGCCCCAAACCCGAACCGAGCCCGAGGCCGCTGCCGAGTCCCAAACCGAGTCCGAGACCGGCCGCGCCTGATCCTTGTGCGCCTGCTTGATCAGCCATCCGATCATCTCCCCCTTGAGCGCAGCCTGCGCTATGCCCTTGGCTGAAATTTCCTTCCTCAGGCCGGAAGCCCGGCCAACTCCAGTCCTTTGGTCATCCGCGCGCGATCATCGGCGCGTTGAAGTGGATACCAGGACATGAAATGCGAGATCCGGAACTCCGGCTCGATGGCGAGCAACTCCTTGGCGACGTCCTCGGCCTCCTCGATCTTGCCATTGAGAGCCAGGGCCACCGCAAGGAGTCGCAGCGTCGCGATGAACTGAGGTTTCACGCGATAGGACTTGCGCAGCCACGCGATCGCTTCTTCGTAGCGGCCCGCGACGAGCTCGCTGAGGCCAGCCGCGGCCCAAAAGAAGAAGCTCAGCGGCTCGTAAGGCGAGACACGCCAGAGACTGCGAAGCCGCTCACGAGCCTCGTTGCCGTCCCCGATATAGGCGTAGGAGGTTGCGCTCAGTCCCCACGCCAGCGCGCAGTTGCCATCGTGCTCGAGCGCCTGCTGAAAGAGGTCGATGGCTTGGACGGGCTTGCCTTCCACGGCGGCCATGATGTGCCCGCGGACCGACAGACAGACGGCGTCTTCGGGATCGAGCTCGGTGGCACGGCGGGCGGCCTCGATGGCAGATCTGCGGTCCAGCTCGCGATCGCGCGAGTGTCCCTCGATGAGCCAGAAGTTCAGGCACCAGGCCAGATAGGCATGGGCCTGGGCATAGCTCGGATCGAGCGCGATCGCGCGTTCCAGCAGCGTCCGAGACTCCGAATAGTTCTCGCCTGAGAACCGGTAGAGATGCCAGAGCGCGCGCAGGACGCAATCATACGCGTCGAGGCTTTCGGTGGGCCTGCCTCCGATCCGCGCGGTCTCGGCGGCCCGCACCCGTGGCTCCAGCGCCGCAACGATGCTCGCGACGATCCGATCCTGGAAATCGAACAGGTCGTGCGTCTCGCCGTCGTAGTGCTCGGCCCAGATCGTTTGCAGGTGCTCGACTTCGACGAGCTCGACATTGATGCGCAGCCGGCTCGCATGTCTGCGCACCGTGCCGGTGAGCAGATATTTGACGTTGAGCGCGCTCGCGATCGTCTTCGGATCCTTGGAGATATCGCCGAATTGCAGGGTCGAGCTTCGCGCAATCACGAACAGCGAGCGGCTGCGCGACACGCCGGCGATGATGTCCTCGGTGATTCCTTCTCCGAAATAAGCCTCTTCTTCGGCGCCCCCGATCGTGCGGAACGGAAGCACGGCCAGGCTCGGTCGGAACGACCATTTCAGATAAGGATGCGAAACGCGCGGCGTGCCGGGATCGGATTCGATTGCGAAGATGCGCACCGGGCGCTCGATGTTCTTGAGCTTGGGCGTGCCGAGGTCCCGAAACGTGACGGGAAGCCGGTTGTAGAGCAATTCCCGCGCCAGGCCGGTCAGCACGATCTCTCCGGGCGCAGCGAACTGATGGATGCGGGCCGCGATGTTCACGCCGTCGGATTGCGGCATCCCGTCATCGTCGATCACGTCATCCACATTGATCGCGATCCGCAGCCGGATCGGCTCCCGCACGGCTCCTTCGACATCGGCTTCGCGAAGCGCTTTTTGCACGTCGATGGCCCAGCTGACCGCTCGCACGACACTGGAAAATTCGGCGAGGAGCGCGTCACCCGCGATCTCGACCAGTCGGCCGCCCTGCCGCTCCATGTGCGGCAGCAGAACCTTCTCGCGGAGACGGTTCCATTCGACGACGGTGCCGACGCTATCGGCGGCCATGAGGCGGGAAAATGCAGCCACGTCAGCGAACACCACGGCCGTCAGTCGCCAAACGACACTCGAGGCATCGTGGAAACTCTGCTCGCTCACTCGGCACGCCCCGCCGCGTGCCCCCCGGCCCGCTAAACATCAGTGTGCCTCCTGGGATTGATGAAAGAAAGTCCTTTTCTTTCAGGTGGCTGCGCCATACCGAGCGTGGGCCATGGCGGCGCCGGAGCGTGCCAAACAAGGTAAACGACGGGTCACGGGGTCTCGTCGCATGCCTTTTGCACCGCCTCCTGAATGATGGCGTCCGCGTTCTCGCTCCAGCTCTTTGCGCCGCAGTGATCGCAAGTGCCGACCGGCATGGTGACGCGGCAGAAGACGTAGCCGTGGTGCGTCGTCCATTGATGAAAAGCCAGCTCCTCATCATGTACTTGCACCTTTCCTTGACTGCAGACGTTGCAGCTCTTGCTGTCGTCGCGGACGACCATCTCGCTCAGCCTCAGAAGCCAATGTGGCGGACCTGAGCGTCCTCCATTCGGATGACCGATTTCTGTGAGCTAGCTCACAAAGGAGGAAATTTGGCTGGGTATGGGAGGGTGGCGTCCGCTCGGTCCGAGCGAAGGCAGACGGCAGGCCCGTCAGTCCTCCGCCACGATCCGCTCCAGGGCGCTCGACTTGAGCACCGTGATGCGGCGGCGGTCGAGGCGGATCCAGCCGTCCTTGGCCCAGACGCGCAGCTGCTTGTTGATCATCTCGCGCGAGAGGCCGACGAACTGACCAAGGTCGCTCTGGGAGATCTCGATCGCGCCTTCGGGCTTCGCCATCTGGGAGAGGCGCAAGAGCGTCTTGGCGAGCCGGCTGCGAAGGTCGAGGAACATCAGGTCCTCCACCTGTTCGGTGGTGCGCCGCAGGCGCCCGCACAGCACCTCGAGCAGCCGCAACATCACGTCCGGATTGCTGCGCAGGAGCGGGATGAACTCGCGCCGCTCGATCACCATCAGGGTGCAGTCCGTGAACGCGATTGCGTCGGCAGTGCGCGGCTGGCCGTCGAGCAGCGCGATCTCGCCCAGAATGCCGCCTTCGCCGATCAGGTTGACGACCGCGTTCTTGCCCTCCACCGAGGGCACCGTGACCTGCACGGTGCCCCGCATGATCGCGAACAGGCACTCGCCGGGATCGCCCTTGGCGAACAGCGTCGTGCCGCGCGCCACCGTGCGCGTGGTCGCATAGGTCGCGAGTCGCCCGAGCACCTCGGGCCCGAGCTCGCGGAACAATGGATGTCGGCTCAGCAGCGCGGACTTGTCGGCCGGCTCCGTAGCGGATCGATCCCCAGACGCCATGCCGCCCCTCGCGTAGTGGGAAGTCCGAAACGCGGCCACAACATTACCACGCGTCGCGTGCGGGTCCCAGTTCGGCACCTTTGGCCATGCGAAACACATGCACGCACAAGGCGTAGGAAGGCAGCCGGGCGAGTCCGCCGAAGAGGTTCGTCGCGGCGGATGCAACCCAAGATCATGCCATCGTGCATGCTTCGGCATGCCTGGGTTCACGTCTGTGCTGTGTGTCGGCACTGTGTTCCGCCGGAACGATGTGCAGCCCCACACGTTCGACACCCAAAGACCCAAGACGATTGAGCGCAGGTTGCGCGCCATCGCTACGATTGCGGGGCACTGCGAGCACCCGGCCGCGTCGGCTTCACAAGCGATGCGGGCGCGGCCGAGCGCATTCTATGCCAGCCGATAGAGACGCACCGCGTTGTCGTGCAGGATCGCACGTCGGTCCGCGCTCGGCAGGTGCTCGAGCGCCGCACGGATCGCCGCGACGATCGCTGCGTAGTCGGTCCACAGCTTCTCGATCGGGAAATTCGAACCCCAGACACAACGCTGCGCGCCGAACAGCTCCAGCGTCTCGCCGACGATCTCTGCGATATGCGCCGGATCGTTGCGGTGGATGAAGGTGCCGAGCCCCGAGAACTTCGTGTGCATGTTGGGCAGGTCAGCGAGCCGCTTCAGGCCCTCGCGCCAAGCGCGCCGGCCTTCCGGCGTGCGGTCCTCAGGCATGCCGGCATGCTCGAGCACGAAGGTCGTGCGCGGGAAGGCGCGCACGAATTCGGCGCTCGCCGCCATCTGCGGCGCGAACACCTGGAGCTCGAACAGCAGGCCGTGCTCCTCGAGCAGCGGGAAGTTCCTGCGGAAGGCCGGCGTGTTGAACTGATCCGGGGTCGGCGCGAAGCGATATTGCGTGTTCTCGTGCCAGTGCAGCTGCTGGCGCACGCCGCGGAGCAGCGGGAACTTGCGCTGCGCGGCGAGCACTTGTGCGGCGTCGTCGCTCTGCAAATCGAGGAAGGAGACGATCGCGTGCGGCCAGCCGGCGCGGTCCGCATTGGCCTGCACCCATTCGACCTCCTCGACCGCGCGCTCCTTCGCCCAGTTGGTCTGCACGTAGACCGACTTGACGACGCCGGTGCCTGCGAGATCGGCCGCGAACTCCTCCACCGGATAGTCGCGCCTGATCGCATCGTAATTGCCGAAGATGCGCGGCACCGTCGGGCCCTGCAGCCAGGGCTGGTCGGCGCGGCGCCAGATGTGATGATGGGCGTCGACGATCGGTTCGGTGGCCATGGGATCCGATGATGCGTGGGGGATGGCGACGGACGTCGCGAGGCGCATGATCGGGAGCCGGCGCGGCCGCTGTCAAGCGCCGCAAACACATGCGGTCTATTTCGGAAAGCAGGCCTTGGCGTTCAGCGTGAGCGAGGGCACGCCGAAATAGCTCGCGACGAAGCCGAACGAGTAGGCGGCCGTCACTTGCGTGCCGCACGACGGGTTCGTGACCGAGAAGGTCGAGGCCGGCACCGTGAAGCCCGGCATGTTGCTCGCCGCGAAGCTCTGGATCGCGGTGGTGCTGCCGCACACCGTCTTATTGATGCTGCCGCAGCGCGCCGCGAGCTCGGTCGCGCTCTGCAGCCCGATCTGCGCGAACACGAGCAGGCCGATCTCGACGACGCCGATGAGCGCCGCCATGAAGGCCGGCGCCGTCAACGCGAACTCCACCGCGGAGGCGCCGCTCTCGTCGCGGATCAGCCGTTTCATTGGATGCGCACCGTCGCTTGCGCCGTGAAGTCGTACGTCGCCGGCAGCATCGGATAGGGCAGGATCGGCGTGTAGCTGGACTGCGCCGACACGCGCACATAAGTGCCGGCCATCTGGCCGGCCGCGCAGGTCGACTCGCAGGCGGCCGCGCTGATACCGGTGCTGGTCGGACAGCCGCAGAATCGTGCCGGAGCCGGCGAGGCTGCGATGCCGGTGAGAGACGTCGCGCTCGTGGTCACCGCCGTGATCGCGCTCGCGTCGAAACCGTGGGTGGTCGCGTATTCGGCGCCGGTCTGCGCCGCGGTCTGCACCTGCATCTTGCGATGCATGCCCATTCCTAGATCGATCGTGCACACAGCGGCCAGAATGAGCAGCGGTCCGATCAACGCGAACTCCACCGCCGCGACGCCGGAATGCGCGTCCGCGCCGCGACCGAACAGCCGCCTCGCATGCGCCGCGATGGTGGAGAGGATGTGCACGGCTATTCGACCAGCTTCGCGAGCGCGGAGCCGATCGGCTTGGTCCCGCTTCCTGCGCAATTGACCGCGAGGTTCGAGTTGCCGACGAATGTCACGGTGTCGGCGATGAGCTGAAGGCAGCCGTTCGCCGAATCCGCGCCGCCCGCGAAAGTCAGCGCCGCCGCCGGCAGATAGACCGCGCCGCGGAACACTTCCGAGGAGCCGCCATTGAGCTTGAACGAGGTGCCGACCGGCATCGAGCGATCGCCATAGAGCGCGATGCCGGCCGTCGGGCCGGTCGTGGGCGCCGAGATGTTCACGGTGGCGCCGCCATTGATGGTCGCGCTCGCGTAGTTGCGCCCGTTGTTCGAGGTGAATACCAGCGTGACGCCTTCGCCGGTCAACGTCGCGCCGCCATGCACCGCGAGATCGCCCTGGGTCAGCACATAGATGCCCGGATTGAGGGTGACCACCGCGCCCGCATTGATGGTCATGCCGCCGCAATAGACGCCGGGATTGATCGTGGTCGTCGTCTTGGCATTGAAGTTGTTGCTGGTGCAGCTCGAGAAGCTCGGCAGCGGCACCTCCGCATAGGGATCCGGCGCCGGCGCCTGCCCGGTCCAGACACCATCCGACGTCGTGATCGATGATGCGCCCGAGACGCCGCCGACGACGCTGACCGAGTCCGCCGACAGCGTGCCCGAGCCGCCCAGCGTGAGCGCCGAGCCGCTGCTCGAGTTGTCATAGAGGGCGCAGCCGTCGAGCGCGACTTGTGCGGTGCCCTGGATCGTGGTGGCGCCGCCCGCCGTGGGGCTGAGCGAGATCACGCAACCCTTGCCGCCGCGACCCACGGCGACGGCGCGTGCCGAGATCTCGACCGGGCCCGAACGCCAGAGCGCGGAGAAGATCCGCGCGTGCGACTGGCTGATGCGCACCTCGACGGCGCGCGGGGTGTTCTGGTTCGGTCCCGAGGTCGGCGGCACGTTGGTCACCACCGAGACGCCGCTCTCGCCATTGACGAAGCCGTAGCTCGCCGCGATCGCCTGGCTTTGCGTCGACAGGCCCGTGCTGTTGCTCTGCACGTAGTAGGCCGTCGCGGCGCTGACCGCCGCCGAGTCGGCCGCGCTCTGCATGCTCTTCTGCTTGTGATAGAGCACGCCGATTTCGGTACCGAGCCCGATCGCGCCCACCAGCGCCGGCATGACCATGCCGGCTACGATGATGTAACTCCCCCGCTCGTCGCGCGCGAAGCCGCGCAGCATGCGCATCACGCGCGCGCCCGGCGCCTTGCGGCGGTTCGGCTGATCGGGGTGGTTCGGCAATGGTGCAGTGACGTCGTGAGACTGTGGCGTTCGCGGCATGAGGTGGGCGTCCGATAAAGGACGGGAGCCGGCTGTGATTAAAGGAGGGGCATTTATTGACCATCAACCGGATGGGTAAAATTTGAGCCGTGCGGCGCCAAGTCTTCGCACGCGTTGCGGAAGTCCCTGTGCGGCGAGCAGTTTGGTGGGTTTTCGTGGGCTTATACGCGCTATCCCGGACGCGGGCTCAGGCCTCGTCGCGGGCGAGGACGCCGCAACCCAGGGCCGTTGTGCACCGACGTCACGCGCCCCGGCGGCGCTCGGTACCGCCTCGTTCCGACGCAGCCTTCTCCCGGCGCGCGCGGGCGCGGCGCGTCCTGGGTCGATGGTGCCGCGCACCGTCTCACGCTCGGCTTCGGCTACGAGTCCCGAGTCCTTGCTAGCGGGAGTTGGCGACGAGCGGCTCCCGGCGAATAGATCGAACGCTCCAAGAGACCAGAGCGCATTCAGACTATACGCGAGGGCGCTGTGATCATCCGATCGCATCGTGCGCGTGTCTGTTTCTGCATATTCGGCTCATTGCCCGAGGAGTACGCAATTGGTGTCAGCACCACCAATCATCGAGGCTCATCATGAGGTCTTTCATGTACAGTGCGCTCCTCGGGGCGGCAGGTTTGGTCGCGTTGTCGCTGTCGGCCCACGCGGTGGGCTCGACGCCGACCACAGAGATTCCGACGGCGACCTCGGACACGACGCTGGTGAAGGAAGCGAGGGGCCCCGGCGTTCACGGCTTCCGGAGCGAGAACCCCGGCGGCGCCGGCTACAAGAAGAAGAAGAAGAAGAAGTAAGGTTCATCCATCACGCGGGGTTTCCATCGGAACGCGCGGGGGTCCGGGACCAGCTCACCCCGGATCTCCATGTCGGTTCGATGTCCGAACTAGTCAATTCGTATCACCAGTCTCAACCATTGAGGCAAAGCCATGAAGTCGCTCATGCACATTGCGCTCCTCGGAGCGGCCGGTCTCGTTGCGTTGTCGTTGTCGGCCCACGCGGCCGGCACGACCGCGATCACGGACACGCCGACCGTCACGACCGACAACGCGTTGGTAAAAGAGGCGCGCGGCCCGGGCGTTCACGGGTTCCGTGACGAGAATCCCGGCGGCGCCGGTTACAAGAAGAAGAAGAAAAAGAAGAAGTAAGGTTCATCCATCGCGCAGGACTTTTCGATCCGCACGTGCAGAGGCCCGGGACAGCTCCCGGGCCTCTCTGTCATCGGTTCAGCGCTTGGCTTTGGCCTGGCGTGGAAGCGTCTTCGAATAGCCCTGGAACAGCTCGACGAATTCCTCGGCGAGCTCGTAGCAGAGGGTCAGGGTTCTCGATCTCCACCTGGCATCCGGCTCGCCGCACGAGCGCGCCACGATCGAGAACGGATTGGGCCAGACGTAACGATCGCCCGCATGCGTCGCGAAGGCTTCGAGCAAGCCCATGTCGCGCAGGATCTTCGCCTGCATCGGGAATTTCTCTTCGTCCTGGTATTCGACCGTGATCGCGACCTTGGGCTGGTCGGGGGAGCGAAGGTGTGACTTCAGCATCTCCTCCCACGACCAGGATGTGTTCTTCCAGTCGTAGAGGCACGAGGCTTGCCGCTCCTCCGGAAGCTTGGTCTCCGCCGCAAGCGTCTTGTATTTCTCGGGATCCGACCCGTACATGAAGCAGATCACGTTATAGGCGCGCTGCAGGTCGAGGCCGTGCTCGTCATAGAATGCGAGCGCGTTTCGTTGCTTTTTGTCGCGCTTGGCCGAGAGGACCCATCCCTTCGCGGCTTCGATCAGCACGCGCTCGGAAAGTTTGGACTGCATATTCAGCGCGGTGACGATCGCGAATGAATCCGCTGCGTCCTCCTCCCGCCCCAGCACCGGCATGTTCATTTCGTTGATCAGGCCATGCCCCAGCTCGTGGGCCATCACGAACATCGTATTGCCGATCACGAATTCCACGAGCTGCCGTTTCGTTTGCGGCGACATCTTTCTCATGCGCAGCGAACTGTCGAGCGCCTTGATCGCCTCGTCGATCCCGGCGACGATCCGGGGCTGCGGCTGCGTCGATTGTGCGGTTGCGGCCGGCACGTTGACGATGAGAGCTGCGGCGGCCATCGCGCCTGTCAGGTGCCGGCTCTGCGAGATCCGATAAGTCATCGCGAAGCTCCGCGTTCGAGCCTAACGCGCCAATCTGAAGGAGCGCGGCACCTGCGGCTATGCAGATTCGGTCAGCCGACATTGCGCGATGGCACAGGACGGCCGCGATGGGACATCTCTGCATCGGGCCGGGAAATACCCGGGTCACTTCTCGGGTGAATTGCCGATAGCTCCATGATCGAACCCGCAGCGAAGATCGCTCGTCAGGCCGGAAGCTCTTCCGCAGCGAGCGTTTGCCATGATTTCGATCAGATCGTTGCCGCGAAGGACGTCGAACGATTGGCGCAGTCCGCTGCTGATCGAAGATGATGCACGGTTCGACCATCGTCTCGAGGCACCGCTCGACTTTTATGAATATGCGCGGCAGCTCGGCAGCGGCGGCGCGGACGTTCTGCTCTTGAGCCCGAGTGCCGGCAGCTGGTGGCTGTCGCGCCATCAGTTCGGGCGCATCATCGTGCAATCAGGGACGGCCGGCGGCGGGGTCATCTTCGGCGGGGCGGCGCAAGCGGGATCGTTCGTCTTCTGCCTCCAGGATTCCGACCGCCATGCCGCATGGAGCCTCAACGGGCGGATGATCGCGGCCGATGATATTGCGGTGCTCGCCCCCGGCAAGCCGTTCGCGCTCGTAGGCCGGGAGGCGCACACGTGGATGTCGCTGTCCGTGCCGCTCGAGGTCTTGGAGGCGGCGGGATTCTCCCAGGCACGACTTCACGCCCTGGGAGGAGGCGCAACGCTGCTCCCAACACGTGGTGCGACAAGGTCGCTCTCCGCCGCCGTCATGGACGCGCTGGACGTCGCTTCCGCGAGCTTGCATCCGCAGCGCTCCGAGGAGGTCGAACGAGTCTTGCTCGCAGAGCTGGCCGCGACTATTGGCACTGACGACGTGCCGAACCGCGTGCCGCGATATGGTGGCAGCCGGAGCCTCGACCGCATCAACCGCAATGCCTTGGCTTTCATCCGGAAGCAGGACGGCTTGAATTCTCACGTCGAGGATCTTTGCCGCGCGATCCATGTGTCGGAACGCAGTCTGCTCCGCGCCTTCCGGAAATTCTTCGGCGTCGGGCCGACCCGATACATGCAGCTGCGTCGGCTCAATCGGGTTCACGGCGAGCTTCAGGCGCCCGATGGCCGGGAAAACACCGTGACGGGGATTCTGACGAAGTGCGGCGTCACCGAGCTCGGCCGATTTGCCGGCTCCTATCGGGAGCTGTTCGGCGAGTCCCCCTCGGACACGCTCAAGCGCCGGCGCGCCCTCTTACGCTGAAGCTTTGGAGGGCTTCGCCCATCGGTGCCCCCAATCCTGCGCAGCGCCATCAGGCGCGAAGCCGCATGGCGGAGGGAGTGTCCGAAGTATAGTCATCTATTCGCGTCCACAAATGTCCATGACCGTCTAGAAAATGCGGTGCCATCGGCATTAACTGTCCACGGTCGTTTCCACGAATTCTTAGTTGTCCCGCCCAATCGACGAAATACACTGGGGCGATAGTTGGGGCAGCGGAGTTCGATGGAGACGTTTCATGGCACGGCGCGAGATCGAGCGGCTTTCTGCGAAGGCCGCTGCAACCATTACTGAGCCCGGCCGGCACGCGGACGGCGGCGGGCTCTATTTGAATATTGGAAAGGACAGCGGGCGCCGATGGGTCTTCCTGTATCGGCAGCGTAGCAGCGGTCGCCTATGTGAGATGGGAATCGGACCCGCCATCGGTCCGAAGAAGGCTGGGCTCTCTTTGAAGGACGCGCGCCAGCGCGCAGCGGCAGCACGCCAACTGCTTTGGGACGGCAAAGACCCACTCGCGGAGAAGCGCGCCGCGAAAGTCGCAAATAGTGCGATCACCTTCGGCGAGTTCGCTGACGACCTGATTGACTCCATTGCATCCGGCTTCAAGAGCAAAGTTCACATTCAGCAATGGAGGACCTCGATCAAGGAGGACGCCGCATCGCTCCGCCCGATTCTGATCCGTGACGTGAGCACTGAGGACGTGCTTCGTGTTCTTCGCCCCGTTTGGGAATCGAAAGCGGAAACGGCGTCACGTCTTCGGGGACGCATCGAACGCGTCCTGGACGCGGCGAAGGCGAAGGGGTTGCGCACGGGTGAGAATCCCGCACGCTGGCGCGGTCACCTTCGGGAATTGCTGCCCAAGCGCAAGAAGCTCTCACGCGGCCACCACGCAGCTTTGCACTACGATGAAGCGCCCGCGTTCTTTGCGGACCTCCGTGACCGCAAGAGCGTGAGTGCGTTGGCACTCGAATGGACGATTCTAAACGCGGTGCGCACAGGTGAAACGATCTTCGGCAAGTGGTGCGAGGTGGACCGCGCCAAGAAGGTGTGGACCATTGACGCGTCACGCATGAAGGCTGGACGCGAGCATCGGATACCGCTGAGTGTGCGCGCTATGGAGATATTGGATTCGCTTCTGCCCGATGGCGGAGAGCCGGACCCAAACGCATTCATCTTCCCCGGCGCGAAGCCCGGCGCACCGCTCTCCAACATGGCCATGCTTCAACTCGTCCGTGATCTCCGCGACGGTCTGACGGTGCATGGATGGCGTAGTTCGTTCAAGGACTGGGCATCTGACCGCACTTCATTCCCTAACGAAGTGATTGAGATGGCTCTAGCGCATACGTTGCCCAATAAGGTCGAAGCTTCGTATCGCCGATTGGACGCACTTGAGAAGCGCCGCAAGCTCATGGACGCATGGGCCGCGTACCTTGCAGGCCAAACCAAAATCATCTCGCTTCGCAAAGCGGGGTGAGCGAGCCTCGAAGAAACCTTAGTTGAATCGGATGAAAATCTGGGAATATTTATGTGCTCCTGACGACCTGGGAGCACACCAATGGACCGCAGTATTGCGTTCGAGCAGCAGCAATTCAGCCTCCTTGAGGCTGCAAACCACCTCCGGATCAGCCGGTCCTTTCTTTACAAGCTGATCTCCGCCGGGAGCATTCGGCCGACGAAGATCGGCAGCCGAGTAATCTTTTCCGGAGCCGAGATCGCGCGCTTCCTTCGCGAAGCTGAAGCTCCGAAGCCGCCCAAGACGCGCCGCGCCGCGTGATCGAGGCGCGTCATGGGCTCGCTGTTGGACATGACCACCGTTCGTTACGGTGCCGTTCGCGCGGAGCGCTCGGGCGCTGCCCTGACGAGTGCCGTGCGAACGATCGTCATGCAAGCCCTTGCCGCCGACTATTTCGATCCGATGGCGGTGAGCGTCCTAGCGCGGCGTTGCAACTTCCCGGACGCGGCAGAGACTCTGTGTGGGATCGTGCGACGCGACAAGCATGGGAACCCGCTTCATATCCTCTTGGACCGGCAATCGTCGCCAGGACTCCGAGCCTTCCGGCTCGGGCTCCATTGGAACGCTATTGCGACGGAGGGCGCGGCTCCGACGTGCCCAGCAATCGAGACGCTTCGCAAGCTCGCATGTGGAAAGGATAAGGTTCGCGCGAAGCGCGCCGCCCTCGCGCTCGCCGCGAACCTCACACCGTGCCGCCCATGGCGTGAGGCGCATGAGGAGGAGCGCGCGGCATACCTCCTTGCGCGCGTCTGCGCCTTCGTACGCGAGGGCACCGCGTTATGAGTCCGGTATGGGAAGAAGCTCTAGCGGAGGCAAAGGAGCGCGGCCATCTAGGGCCGCTCGCGGACCTGTGGATCAGCGGCCATCAACTTACTGCTGAGGAGCGCGACGGCCTTCGGGCGCTGCGCTTGCGGGGCGGGCGCAAGGAGTCGACACGACGCGAGGTGCATCGCCGCGCCACCATCATCGTTCGGTATCACGAACTTCGCGCGCCGCGCCCGCAGCCGAAGAGCAATGATGCTGCCGACATCGTTGCGCGCGAGTTTAAGACCACTGCGCCGTGGGTTTTGTGGCTCGTGCGTGGTGGCGATCAGCGCGCCGCAAAGCTCGCGAAATCCATACGAGAAAAATTATGACATACGCAAATTTTAAGGGCGCGGCGCATCACGGCAAACGCGATAACGCATCCACGAACCGGAACACGGAGACCTCATATGAGCGACCATACGCAGATTGAACTCGGCGATGATACCCCCGTAGATCAGTGGGACGTTGATAACCGCGAGCGCATCGAGGCCCTGAAGGAAACGCTCCCGCCCGCGTCAAAAGAAATTTGGGAAAACGCCGAGCGCGAGGAGATCACGGCCATAGCCGAGCGCCATGCACGGCACCGGCAAGCCGAAAAGTTTCGCGAGGAGATCAAGGAACAGGCGATCAATCTGGGAAGCTACGACCGGCATATTCGAGCCGGAGGGACGCCGGACGAGTCCCGACGTGCCAAAATGCAGAAGGCTTACGACGCGAAGAAGGCGCAGCTCGTGAAGCTGCAAAACGAAAAGCCCGCGTCGCGATTCCGGTTGTCCACGCTGGAGAATTGGGCCGCTAGCTTGCCGCCGGGTGTTACGCTCAAGCCGGTCAAGCCGAAGATCGACAAGGCCGATCCCGTCAAAGCGCTGAAGCGGAATCGCGAGGCGCGCGCAAACTTCATCTCGGAGCGTGATCGCGTCAAGACCGCGCCTCGCCCGCTCGCCGAAGCCGAGGCCGACTTCTTGCGCGACCTTGATCGCCGCGAGGCGGAAGGAAAGCCCGCGGTTGCGGGGCTTCTGAAAGTGCGGGTGAATGCTCTCACCGGCCGCACAGAAACCGGACATGCGAACTATCCACGCCGATATGATTCCCAAAAAGATGAATTCGTGACCGACGCGAGCAAGGTGGTGTTCTGGGCATGTCGGCCTCAGATTGAGAAGTCAGGCCGCGCACAGTTGAAAGAAGCGGCGGCGGCCACCGAGGTGGACGCAATCCCGCTCGCGGCGCGAGCCGGCATGCTCAAGAAGATCGAAGAGCACTTGCTGGCGCTCGAATACGAGGAGTGCGCGCTAGTTGCAGCGACCCGCGCGGCCGGCGGCAAGGCCGAGCTTCGCCCGGACACGCGCCCAGAATGCGCGCTCCTCGTAGAGGTCGTGCCAGCGCCCAAACCCGAAAAGCCTGAAGGTTACGCGGGCAAGCAGGCGATCGTCTTTGGCGGGGGGAAGAAGGTCAAACGCGACGCGGGCAAGCTCGCGCTCGCGAGTACCGCTCCGGACACGGACACCGAGGAGGATTTCGGATAGTCGCGCGCGCTGCGCCTCCTGCTGCGCGACCTGATCTCGCCGCGTCCTCCTTGCGCGCGGCGAGGTCTAGGGCGGGAGTCGATCGTGTTGGTGAGATCGGCTCCCGCCCACTTTCTCACAGTCTCAACCCCGACCATGGAGTCTATCCAATGCCTACCCGAGACGAGATGAACGCCTCCCTCCTGGCCTTCAAACGGAAGCACGGCCACACGATGATGCGCCGCCTCCTGACGGACGCCGCCGAAGTGACTGCAATGTCCAAAGTGCCGGAGAGCAAGATTGCCGCCGTGATCGCGGCCACGAAGGAGCCGCCGCGTTACGAGCCCGGCGAGCAAACCGCCCTCGCGCGCCTCAACGCGACGCTCGCCGAACTCGGCGACAAGGTTTATGCGGCGCGGAAGAAGCGGGGCAAGCCGTGAAACGCTACCTGATGGCCGCGATTGCGAGTCGCGCGTCGTAAGCCCGCGTGCTCCGGCGCGCGGAGAGGAAGGAATCTGCGATGGGAAAGCATGAACACCGGGCCTTGTCAGGGACCTCGCTCAAGATCGATGGGCCTTCCCTCGCGCAATACGATGCCGACATTTGGACCTTGATCCCGCTCCACCACTTCGACGCCACGAGCACCAAGCACGGGCATGCGCGCAAGGACGGTAAGCGGCCGATCCACTTCAATTGGACGACGCGCGCATATGTGAGCCGCAAGGTGTTGGCCGCATGCGTGAAGGACAATCGGAACGTGGGCGTTCGGCTGAAGCCCGATCAACTCGTGATCGATGTTGACCCACGCAATGGTGGGGACGAGGGATTCGATCGCTTGTGCTTGGAGCTTGGAATTGATCCCGACGCCTTCCCATGTGTGATCACCGGGAGCGGCGGCTTCCACTTCTACATGAGCAAGCCCGCCGATCTCGTCATTCTCGATACGCTCGAAGCCTTCCCCGGCGTGGAGTTCAAGAGTCGCGGGCGGCAAGTCGTGGCCGCAGGGAGCATTCATCCCGAGACGAAGAAGCATTACCGGTGGAGCGACACCGGCCCGTCGCTCGCCGATGGCTTCCCGCCCGCGCCTGAAGCGCTCTTGGAAGGGATTCGCCGGCCGGAGGTCGCGGCCGTGCAGGGTGGGGGACAATATAGTCAGGAGCAAATCGCAAAGGCCCTCGCCGAGCTCGATCCCACCGACTTCTCCGACCATGACAAGTGGCTTCGGCTCATGATGGCGTGCCACCACGCGAGCAACGGCGACGCGCGCTCCGAGTTCATCGAATGGTCAACGCAAGACCCGGAATATGCGGAAGACGCGGAATTGATCGGAAAGCGATGGGATAGCCTCCACACCGAGCGCAACGACGGCGTGACCTATCGCACGCTCAACAAGATTTTGGCCGACGCGGGCGCGGCGAACGCGCAAGCCGCTCCGGCCGATGCCGGAGACGACTTCGACGGGGAGCCGATCGAGCATGTGGAGGACGACTCGTGGATGGAAGGACCGTCTTCGGACGCTCGGCTGAATGACACGTCTGCGGCCAACATCGACAGTCGATTCGCGCTCGTGAACATCGGCGGGAAGATTCGAATCCTCTATTGGGGCAAGTCGGCTTTTGATCGCACCGTGCGCGTCCCCGAGTTCTGGACCGAAGACGAATTCAAACGGGCGCTCAAGAACAAGTTCGTGTCGCGAGAGGTCAAGACGATCGAGGACGGCGAGGAGAAGACCAAGGCGAGCCGCATGCCGTTGAGCCAGTGGTGGCTCACCCGGCGCGATCGATACACCTATGACGGCCTGATCTTCGATGCCTCGCAGGAAGAAGTCTCGGAGCAAGACGAGATCAACTTGTGGCGCGGCTTCGGCATCCCTGAAAACCCGGATGGCGATTGGAGTCGGATGCGCGAGCACATTCGCAACGTGATCGCGGCCGGTGATGCAAAGAGCTTCGACTACATTCTTCGTTGGCTTGCATGGGCGGTGCAGAATCCGACGCTGCAGGCGGAAGTCGCGCTTGCGCTTCTCTCCGAGGAGAAGGGCACCGGCAAGGGATTCCTGGGTCGCGCGATGTGCCACCTCTTCGGCGGGCACGCCCTCCACATCGCTCGGCGCAACCTGCTGACGGGCCACTTCAACGCACACTTCGCGATGGCTGCGTTCGTGTTCTGTGATGAAGCGATTTGGCCCGGATACAAGGACGATGAAGGCGCCCTCAAGGCGCTGATCACGGAGCCGACGATCACCATTGAGCCCAAGGGGGTCAATGCATACACCATGCCGAATGCGCTCAAGGTGTTGATGGCGTCGAACAGTAAGTGGGTTGTTCCGGCCTCCGGCGACGAACGCCGCTATGCCGTCTTTGAGGTCAGCCCCGACCGGCGCCAAGACCATGCTTACTTCGCCGCGCTCAATCAGGAACTGCGCGAAGGTGGCCTTGGCGCGATGCTCTATGACCTTCGCGCGATGGACCTGGACGGGTGGCACCCGCGCATGGAGATTCCGCACACGACGGCCCTTGGCGGACAGAAGCAACAGTCCGCCGATCCCGAACTGAAGTGGCTCGCGGGCTACTTGGAGGAGGGAGTGCTACCCTTTCAGCATCCGGCGAAGCCGTATCGCGTGGAGGCCGGCGCCTTCTATGCCCACGCACGTCGGAACGTCCCCGCGCTAGGACGGTGGACTGACTACGAGTTCGCAAAATTCCTGGATAATTGGGACGTGGGCCTGAAGCGCTCTAACGGTTCGTGGCGCGTGTTCCCACCGCTCGCCGACATGCGCGCCGAATGGCACAAGCGAATGCCGTGGTGGCCGCCCTTCAATCCACAAGCGAAGGAGTGGGCGCCGGGAAGCGATCAGGAGTAAGTCTGTCCAAGCCGTCCTCGGTCCGTCCGCTTCTAACCATTGATTCTATTATCTTTGGACAGAGTGGACAGAGTGGACGGAGTCGAGAGGGTCGCTAGGAAATCGTCTTTGGTCTGGTAGGAGTTCGCGGGGCTCAAACCCTTCCAGCCCGTCCAGAATTCAAGAAGTCGCTGCGGCACAGGGGCAACTTGCGGACAGACCTCTGTCCAGAGATCGTCCAAAAGGACGGACGCGGCGTTGTTGCGATCTCCTTGGCTCTTTGCTGGATCGCCCCGCACTGAAAAATTTTCGAGTGATTGCCGGGTCCCTTTTTCGATCCGAATGCAATGCGGGCAATATCCGAGCGCGATCCGTTTTCAGCGATAAGAATTTTCAGGATCAAAGGCCCCATCGACTTCGCGCCTCGAAGCCAACGCGCGGACCTTAGTTCGCGGCGCGACGGCGCCCCGGTGTAAAATCACGGTTCATGAATTTTGGAGCCGGTAATGACGAAACGCACGAGCAACCGGGGGCAACCTCGCCTCTTCGATGACGCGAGCTACGTAACGGTCGCCGTGCCCGCGCCGATGCTCGAAGCCGTGGACGCGGTCGCGGCTGATCACTTCGAGAAGCGAGCCGCGGCGGTCCGGATCATCTTGGAGCGTGGCTTGGCGGCCATGGGACGGCCGCTGGTGCGGTCAGCGCCGGAGGGCCGCCGATGACCGCCTCCACGCCCGTGTCGCTCCGCGCTGCCGCCGCGGAGCTAGGCATCTCCCGAAAGAAGCTTCTGCGCTGCGTCCGCGACGGCATGCCGGTGAAGCGGAAGGGTGAGCGTGTCTTTGTGGACCTCGCCGAAGCTCGCGCATGGATCGCCGAGAACGAGGGAGGCGGCCAACAGCTTGCACCGCCCTTGCACCCGGATGACCCCCGGCACCGGGAGAAGGCCGCCAAGACCCGATTGGAGTCGTACAAGCTCCTCCTCTCCGCCGGCCACCTATTGCGCGCCGATGAGGTGGAGCGCCGATTGGTGGACGAGTGGGCTACTACGCGAGTCGCGCTCCAAGGGGTTCCCCGGCAATTCCCCTTCAGCGATGCTGCCCGCGAAGACCTGCAGGGCGCCATTGAGGCGGCATTGGAGGAGGCCCTTGCGGCCTTGAAGGCGGACGACCCGAACCAGTGGCCGGAACGCCGGCCGGTGCCCGTGACGAAGTCGATCGATTTCGATTTCGAGTCCGACGATGACGCCAACTTCGCGCCGATGTTCCGCACCGACGATCCGCGCCACGAATTCCACGTCATCAAGGCTGCACGCGCAGAGGCGGAGGTCGAGAAGCTTGAGTCCGATCTCGTGGAAACGGACCTGGTTCTTGAATACGCACGGCGAGCCAACGAAGGGATTCGGAGTCGCGTGCGCGCCATCGCCCTCTTCATCGATACGACCAAGAACGTGGCCGAGCAATTGGAGGCCGAAGTCTTCGAAGCTCTGACGGACCTCAGCAATGCCGAGAATGCGCTATGCACGGAAAGCGAGTGAGCCGTGAACGAGTTTCTCAATCAACGTGACTATGACGCGTACCATGAAGCGGGCCATGCTGTTATGGCGCTTCTAGTCGGCGGCAAAATCAACCATGAGGGCGTGGAGATCGACGCACGCCAATATTGCGGCGCTCGGTTCGCGCCGCACGATCAAGAGCACCGGGAGCTAATGGCGGTCCTATGGTGTCTAGGTGGCCGGCGGGCGGAGCAGATCCACCACCACGAGAACCGGAAGCAAGGCTGGCTCGATGGTGATCGTGGTCTAGAGGACGCAATCTATGAGGCTCACGTGTTGCGCCAAAACGATGAAGCCTCCGATGACGATGACATTGGCGCGTTCACGGAGATGCTCCGTTTGACACCGGACGCCTCCGACGAACACCTGCTCCGCCGCTACAACACCTACTCTGATGCGTGTCTGTCTGCACTTTGGGAACCACCGGTATGGGACTCGGTGACGCGGGTTGCGAACGCACTGGTTCAGCACGGTCATCTCTACTCCGACGACGTGGAGAAGTATGCCGCGCCAGTAGCGTGCTCCTTTCTCCCCCGCTTTCGGCTGGACTGGCTCGATGACTAGCCTCTCCGCTCCGATCGAAACGGACGGCCCTAGTGCCGGAAGCGGAGCGGCCGGATTTCTTCGGCATCCTCAATCACGTTTGCATCGAAGCCGGACTCGACACTGGTGAATGTTAGTGCTCGCCGGTCCTTTGGAAGAATTGCGAACCCGTGCGGCATGTGCCATCGGCAGTCCGCGTCTAGATAGAAGCCGCGTTCAAGAAGATGGTCGCGGGCGCCGCTGTCGTCCGGCCCGATGAATTCTGCGCGAAGTTTCGCCTCTTCTTTGTATATTAATCCTAACAACTCGAAGGTTTCAAACATGTCATTGCGCTCCGGTGCTCTCCCCACATCCAACTGAAATGGTGACACGTCTCGCAGGCGAAATCAAACCGGGTTCGTGTTTTCAGAAATAAAGTGTCGCCGTTCGAAAAACGAATGTCGGCTCCTTAGATTCCAAGCACTTGGAGGGCCGCGTTTTCAATTCTAGCGCTCATGAAGTGACAAGCGCTGATCAAAGGAGTCTGCGCAGCTGATCAATTGCGCTCACCGATATGCCAAACCTCCCTTCGAGAAGCTCACCAGCGACTCGATCTTTCCCAAAGCAAATCCGATTCAGTTGTGAAAACATGTCAAAGGCGCGCACTCGTATTTCAGCGAGGCGTCGCCATTCCTCCCTCAAGTAGTTCCAATCGCCCATGTTGTCCTCACAGTCCTTCATGATTTCAATGTATTTTCGGATGTAAATCAGCGCGTGGTCAGCGACGTCTCCTGGCGCATCCGCAGAGCCGTAGAGAATGGACGCAAGGCGAAGGGCGGAGGCGAAACTCTGGCCATCATCACCGTCCGAAATGCGCGCCTTCATGAGCAAATCGAAGTCAGGTTGACTATATTTGAAAGGCACGTGAGGCCAGCCACTTTGGAGGAAGTGGCCGTAGATTCCGCGAGGGAACAGAGCCGAGATCGTGTCGTCCTTCTGAATGGTCTCCAAGTCTTTGCGACTGTCAGTGGCGATCTTGTGGGCGACGAACGCGAACATGATGCCCCTGATTTGATCGATCGAGTAAATTCCTTGAGATGCGCTTCCGAGCATGCCGCCAATAAGGGAGAGGTCGGCCTTCGCCGCGAACTTGGTCAGCCACTCAACAGAGACATTCCGCAGGCGGACATCAATGGGGTGTGGAGGCTCTGCTAGCTTCCTCGCGGCCTTGAGTGCCGTCCGGTACTTGGAGACCCAGTAGCGTGACCGGGCAGGCGGTTCCAGGAACACGTCACCATATGCGGAAACCAACTTCTCCGCGTTCCATTCGTCTATGCGCGCCTTGATGCGTCCGCTTCTCGCATCGTCAAGGAGGCGGGTGAGGTCTACCAGCACGTCGTGCGTGCGCGCTCCGAGGCCAAATAGCCGTTCCGGCTGCTGAGCCTCTGCGTCCCCCTCGATCACGTGACACTTGCCGCTGATCCAGAATGGGATTGGCGCTGGATCGCCCACGCGGAACTTGCGGTCGCAATAGAAGTCGGGAAGATCATACGCGAGCGAAAAGCCCGCTTCGTTGTAGAACTCCAGAAACCTGGCAATCCTGAAGTCGCCGTCCATCTCCGGGACGTACATCGAATTTCCGGTGATGAAGAGAGGCACACCGATGGAATCAACATCGGGTACTAGTCGGATGATGGCCTTGAAGCTCGAAACCCGGCGACCGCTCACAATTTGATCCCGGCCTTCTTGTAAATCCTCTTCACGCAATCGTAGACGACGCCATAGTGAGCATCCGTCCCGAGCGGAAGCAGGTCGTAGCCTTCTATGATTTGCGTCACTCCCTTGAGGCTGCTCACCATTCCGGGCAGGCGCTTGTACTCATTCGGGATCACGACTCCGAGAAGCGAGCTTTTCTCAAGTGGCACATCTTCAGCCACCGATACCTCGATTGCCGCCGCGCGATCATCTAATGTTGCCGATTCTCGATCTCGATATAATTTGGCGAGTGCCAATATCTGCGCGTGCCGCATGTCTAGTTCGTGCTCAACCTTCATCTCTTCATCGCCGGCCGGACGTCTGAAGAAATAGCGCTCTTGTGTCTTGAAGAAAAAGGAGACCAGTCTGCCGGCTAGATCGGGATGCCGCGACATCTCATATCCCGCAATGGGAAACATCGAGATGTAATTCGGCATCCGACCGGTAAGGAACGCGCCACTGTCAAATGGGAACACGCGCTTGATATTCGGCGGCTGCTGGAACCGCATCACAAACACAATAGGAAGCTGCCATTCAGAGGGATTCTCCACGGCAGGCATCTTGTAAGCGGGTCTTCCAACGAAGAAGTAGACGAGCTTGTCGCCCTTGAAAACGTTACAGGGAACAGCGAGCAACTTCTCAGCGTCGATGATGTCGAAGAGGTTCGCGGCCGATGAACTGTGGACCCATGGCAGCTTGAGGTCTGAAGGGAGATTCTTGTTCGCCAAGAACTCACTGAGAGTCTGATGCCTGAGGTCCGCTTTCTTGGCCATATGTCTCAATACCAAGTGCGACTGAACTTTCGATCCAACCACAGGATCACGTCGCGATCCATCCGTTGAGGTACAAAGAGGCAGTAGAGCAGGGTCAGCACCGGTCTATCCAGCAGCTGTTTTGGCATAAGAGGGACCGTTTCAGACTTTGCCTCTTCGACGACCTCATCCCAGGTTCTCTGTTTCTCTGTATTGATGATCTTATCCTCCTCCATCGCCTCGTCTGACGGTGCTGGACCGAAGTGGGTTGCTTCAGCGAGCCGGGTTCGTACGTGCACGAACTTCGTAAGAAGAGGCCAAAGAATCTGGCATGTGTGCTTGTAGTTTCGTCGCGCCAAGAGAAAAAAGAGCGCGTCCGCAAACCAGGATCGTCGGTAATGGCTGTCACGCTCGATCGCCGTTCGTGTAAGGAGCAGAGCCCTGTGCTTCCATTCCAAGACTTCACGCAGGCTGTAGTAGGGCCCCGGCAATTGCACAATATCGGGCTCCTCAACATCATTCGATTCAAGGATCGTCTTTAAAATGCCTGCCAGGTATCCGTCAGGAGCGTTCGTCCCCTGGATGTTTGATTGCGCCCAGATTTCAGCAAGACAGAAGGGCACAATTCCTTCCCACTCCAGAAATGCCATGTGCCGTGTCTTGCAAATGAAATCCCATAGGAAGTCCGCGGTGTCGTCATCAAACACCATCTCACTGTCGAGTACAGCGGTAGAGACGAGACCTGAAAGCATTTTCTTGCGCGGATGATAGTACAAAGACTCGACTAGCGCGTTGCGATTCACAAATGGTTTTCTTCGAAAATGTTCCTTCAAGTCTAAGATGAGCGCACGCATGTGGGCTCGAATGTCGAATACGATCTCCTCAATGATTCGTCGGTCCTTCTCCCTGTTGCGCGCCGATTGCTCCTGATAGCAAATTGCTGTCACCGCAAGCAGCACATACATCTTCACGAGTTCATAGTGATTGCCATGCGCAATCCAATTTGACGCCAGGATCGCCGTTACTAAGTGCGCAGACGGAATAGCTGTCTCGGCGTACTTGCCACTCAGGATGTTGCGCAGAATATCCACGAACTCATCCGAGGGAAGCTCATCGTCCCCTTCGGACGCAAATACGTTGAGGATGTTTCGCTGAAGCACGAGGTCGACCGGCCACAACGTCGCTGCAGAGCGCATCACCATATCGAGAAGCTGGCCACGAGCGATCGTCTCCAACGGCTGGGCCGTTGGGTTCACGGCTTTCACATGCGCGTTGAAACTCGCGATGGCCGCATAGACATCTTCATGAATTTCGCCATTCGTCACTAAGACCGGTCGGTGAACCGTGCCTGCCTTCACGGCAGGGTGAGACACGGGTTGATACACGAGTGTGTTGATTTGAAGCTGCAGCTCGTGCCACTGCGAGATAGTAAGTCGCCCGCCCGGATTGCCCTTCAACTGATAGGCCATCAGGCTCCCATCGGGAGCGAAAGCGAGGATGTCCTTGCCCAGCTCTAGAGCGGTGTGACTGGTGTTGTGCAGGATCGTGGAGCCCGCAGTCAGCAAGGCATTGCGAAAGCCAAACTGATACTGGCGTTCAGTTGCACTATCCAGCCAGATTTCTATTAGCTTCTCTCGCTCGGTATTCATCTCTCTTCTTTTCGAGCATGTCCGCCCACTTCTTTCGAAGTACGGGACTCTCGCGCATCTCGCGCTCCAGCCTCTCGAACACGGAGGCCATTCCAGTTCCAGTTACGATAGTTACGTCGCCGGTTTCTGACCGTTCAAAGTCGATGTGCATGGAATTGAACAAATCGATAATAATCTCGTTCGTGAGAGGTGCGCCTCTGGCATCCTTGCGTTGGCCGGTCTTCTCTGTCGTCTGATCGAGAACTTCAAACATGTGAGCGGACATCTGGCGCGCAAATTCCTGGGACATTTCGTTCAGTTTGCGGAAGACGTAGTCGAGGTCGATGCGTTCAATTTCATCGTTACGCATCTCCGTTTCGGCGGAGGCCGCCTTCATGTCCGTAAGTTCAAGCTCCGTTGCACTGCGCCGCATAGCAGTACCCCGCCCCTCGTGAATGACGTGCGATTTGATCTCGCTCAGCAGACCCGTTCTATGGGATCGGGTTCGGAGATAATGTTGGATGAAATCAGCGAACTGCGCCTCAATCTTCCCGATCCGAGGTAGCATTGCCTTAGTCTTCCCACTGCGATCAGCGCCCACGAACCTAATCTGATTCTGCGGTGCGCTCGCACTTGACTCATAGGCCATATGTTCTCTATTTGTTCTGCATGAGTCAAGAGGCAGAAGGCGAGACGTACACCATCACCTTGCTCTCCGAACTTCACGCGGAGTGCGCGCGTCTATCGCGCGACTTGTCGGACGCAGGGGAACGCCTCCACGGTTTGATGCGGCAGCTTTCGAATCCAAACCTGCCCGACATTCCGCTGTTCATGCCCTACCGAGTTGAACAGTGGGACAAGAATGATGTGCGGGTGAGTTGGACGATATCTGCGAACACGAGCGTAGCGGTCGCGCAAGGAGCCTTCGAGGCCGCCGTTGCGTGGTACCCGAACGATCGGTGGACCCTTCGTCATGGAGCGCGCGTGCTCAGTAAACACGATCCAAAGGAGACAAAGCGTCTATGATTGTATGATCCAGGGGATGGGGAGATGCCGATGACTGATCCTTGGACGTTCGGCTGGAATCAAGTGCTCACAGTCATCGGCTTCTTGATCACGATTTCGATCGCGGTCAGCGGGTTCCGAACATTCGCGCGCTGGAAGCGAGAGAAGATTGAAGAGCGCAGGATCGATATAGCGATCGAGGCCTTGTCTCTCGCCTACGAGACCACTTCTGTCTTCGATCACATTCGCAGCCCGATGGCCTACTCTCACGAATGGGCCGACATGCCGGAGCAGCCCGGCGAAGATGAAGCGAGACGTAACAACCGTGGAGCGTTTTACGCCACCCGCAAGCGAATCCTTGATCACCGCGATTTCTTCGAGCGAGTGGCGCGCCTGCAGCCCAAGTTCATGGCGGTGTTCGGCTCGCCCACCAGCGACGTGTTCTTGCAGCTTCATAAGGCCCGACGCGAAATCGAAGTCGCGAGCGAGATGCTGGCGAGACGAGTTGACGAAGAACGATTCGGAGTGCCGAACGACCACGCCACAAGAAATCTCTATGAGCAGCTTCGGGCGGACGTGTGGGCAGGATATGCCGAGCCGATGAGAACTGCCGAAGGTGATCGTGTCGGGCGCAAGCTTGCGGAGTTCACGAACGGAATCGAGACACTGTGCCGTCCGGTCATTGACAAGAGCTATGGCGCCAAGAGGGGCAATTCTAGACGCTGGATCACCGAGCTTAGAGCGCGCGTGCGAAGCTGGTGGCGGCGGCCACGATACGTGGAGGACCTCGACCTAGAGTCGGCCGCCCAAAGAGGATGGCTCCGTCGGCAAATCCGTCGATTAACCGCGTGGAAGCAGCGACGAAGGCCTTGGAAGAAGGCGTTGGGTCAACAGTTAGGGCACGATCCGCCCAAATAGAAAAACCGACATTAAATCAACAAGTTATACGGCGGCGTGGCGGAGGGAGTGGGATTCGAACCCACGATACGGTTTCCCGTATACACGCTTTCCAAGCGTGCGCCTTCAGCCACTCGGCCATCCCTCCGCGGTGCACGGCATGGCCCCGGGGGGCATGCCCGCGAGACGCCGGAGCATTCCTTCGATTCGGAAAGGGCTCTGGCTGGCGCGGCGCGCGCAATATAGATATTGCGGACGGGCTGACAAGCGAACGCGTCGACGGCGCTTCGCGAGCCGGTCCAGGGGAGTTGAACCGCGGCCGCCCCACCGCTGCCGCAATTGGAACCGAGGAGAGGCCGGTATTCCGGTCCATTGCGGCCCCGCTCGGGGCAGTCCATCATGATTCGCTTTATCTTCCGCTTCATCGGCTTCTGGGTGCTCGCGGCCGGCTTCGTATTCCTGATCCGCGACGGCACCAAGTCGATCGCCGCCAACCAGCTTTCCCTGATGAAGCTGGGCGACGACTGGTATCAGATCCACCCGAACAGCCTGCAGCTGCTCGAGCCCGCCCTCACGCGACACGTCAGCGAGTTTCTCTGGGATCCCGTGATGCTGGCGGTTCTCACCGCGCCGACCTGGCTGGTGCTCGGCATCCTGGGCGCACTGCTCATGCTGATCGGCCGCAAGAAGAAGCCGCTGATCGGCTACGGCCGCGATTGATCCAGAAGGACCGCGGCGACTGCCGCGGCCCCACCTGCATCAGCCTTATTTCATCGCGTCGAGACCCGCGCGGGCGACTTGGGCGTCCTGGCCCGAGAGCACGCCCGAGACGCCGATCGCGCCGATGATCTTGCCGTCCACCATGATCGGGATGCCGCCTTCCAGCGGCATGACACCCGGAATGGCGAGAACGCGCGCGCCCGAGCCGCCGCCCGCGATCGCATCCTCCAGCGCCTTGGTCGGGCGGCGCAGCTCGACGGCGGTGCGCGCCTTGCCCTCCGCGATTTTGATCGAACCGATCTGCGTATTGTCGAGCCGGTGCATGGCGACCAGATGCCCGCCCGTATCGACGATCGAGATCGCGACCGGCCAGTTGTTCTTCTTGGCCTCGGCCTCGGCTGCCGCGATCATCTTGGTGGCCTGCTCGAGGTTGATCGGCGTGCCGTAAGGCGGGATCGCCTGCTGCGCGAAGGCCGGAACGGCCGCGAGACACGCGACCGCCGCAGCGGCCGCAAACGACGTGAGCCTGGACATGTTCTCCTCCCGTGGACGGCTCGCATGGCCCGCGAGCTCGTTGTGCGGCGCTAGCTTAGGTCGCGCCTTGACCCAGCGGAACCTGGGGTGGAGAGAGGTCTCGGCTTTGTGAAGTTTTCGCCCGCTCGCAAACCGTAACGCTCGTGTCCGGCCGTGCGAAATCACGTGGCAAGGCCTATATTTCGCGGGCCTCCCGCACAGGAGATTGTCCCCATGCTGTTCAGGAAGAAAGCCGAGATGCCGGCCCCCGGGGCCGCTTTGCCGGGTCGGCCGACGCCGATCCCCACCGCGCGCGAGCATTTCTTGAATCACCGGCCGCTCAAGGGTCCGTATCCAGCGGGCCTGGAGACCGCGATCTTCGGCCTCGGCTGCTTCTGGGGCGCCGAGCGCAAATTCTGGGAGCTGCGTGAGGGCATCCACGTCACGGCCGTCGGCTACGCCGGGGGCGAGACGCCGAACCCGACCTACGAGGAGGTCTGCTCGGGCGCGACGGGCCACAACGAGGTGGTGCTCGTGGTCTACGACCCGACGAAGATCTCCTACGAGCGGCTGCTCAAGACCTTCTGGGAGAGCCACGACCCGACCCAGGGCATGCGCCAGGGCAACGACATCGGCACCCAGTATCGCTCCGGCATCTACGTGACCTCGCCGGCGCAGCGAAAGGCCGCCGAGGAGTCGAAGGCCATGTACGAGAAGCTGCTCGCGGCCAAGCGCTATGGTCCGATCACCACCGAGATCCGCGACGCGCCTGCGTTTTACTTCGCCGAGGACTATCACCAGCAGTACCTGGCGAAGAACCCGCGCGGCTACTGCGGTCTCGGCGGCACCGGCGTGAGCTGTCCGGTCGGCACCGGCGTGGCGGCCGCGAGCTGATCATCTCATCCACGAAAACGAAGGGGCGCCCGTGAGGCGCCCCTTTTGCATGTCCGCTCTCGACATTGCCTTGCGGCATCGCTCCGTGCCATGAGACCGCGCGACAGGGAGGCATCCGTGGAACGGATCGAGCGCATTCTCGAAGCAGTGATTTTCAGCAGCCGCTGGCTGATGGCGCCGTTTTACATCGGCCTCATCGTCGCCCTCGCGGTGCTTCTCTTCAAGTTTGCGGCCGTGCTGTGGGAGTTCGTGGTGCACGCTCCCGGGTCGGGCGAGTCCGACATCATCCTCGGCCTGCTCGGCCTGGTGGACCTCGCGCTCACGGGCAGCCTGGTGCTGATCGTGATCTATTCGGGCTATGAGAACTTCGTCTCCAAGATCGAGACCGGCGACCACCAGGATTGGCCGGACTGGATGACCAAGGTCGACTTTACGGCCCTGAAGCAGAAGCTGCTCGCCTCGATCGTCGCGATCTCGGCGATCCAGGTGCTGAAGGCATTCATGAACGTCGACAAGTACGATTCGACGAGGCTTGGGTGGCTCGTCGGCATCCACATGGTGTTCGTCGTCTCGACCCTGTTGCTCGCCTTGTCGGACCGCCTCAGCGGCGAGGTGAAGGACAACGGGCACTGACTCGTAGGGTGTGCTCGCCGGCCGAGGCCTGCCGTTCTTGGACGATCGGACGTTCCGGCGAGCGCACGCGTGCGCTCGGCGCGATCAGACTCGGAGCGTCAGAATGGGGCGCCTCGGCGCGCCGAGCACACCCTACACCTCAATCCTTCGCGCGCTCCACGTAGCTGCCGTCCGCGGTCATCACCACGATGCGCGTGCCCGAGGCGATGTGCGGCGGGACCATGGTGCGCACGCCGTTCGAGAGCACGGCCGGCTTGTAGGACGACGACGCGGTCTGACCCTTCACGGTCGGCTCGGTCTCGACGACTTCCAGAACGGTGCGCTGCGGCAGCTCGATCGCGACCGGCGTGCCCTCATGCACCGAGAGAACCACCTTCATGTCCGGCTGCAGATAGGCGGCTTGGTCGCCGACCACATCCTCGGGCACCGTGATCTGGTCGTAGCTCTCCATGTTCATGAAGTGATGGCCGTCGCCGTCGCTGTAGAGGAACTGGTAGTCGCGGTCCTCGACATGGGCGCGCTCCACCTGGTCGGTGGTCTTGTAGCGCAGCGAGGTCTTCACGCCGTCGCTGATGCGACGCATGTCGAGCTGGGTCACGGGCGTGCCCTTGCCCGGATGGATATTCTCGGCGCTCAGAATGACGTAGAGCTTGCCGTCGAGATCGACGATGTTCCCCTTGCGGAGCGTGCTGGCGATGACTTTCACGGACTATCCTCGATGGGTCATGGGCAGCGGGCCCCGAAAGGGCGCCCGCCCGGCTGATCTGTCGGGGCGCAACATACTGATCCGGCCGGCATTCGCCAGCCCTTTCCGCAAGGTTTCGCCTTAACCATGGTGGCGAAATCGCCCTGGTGGGCGCCCCACGTCCATGCCGATCGGCGTCCGTTCCTCCTGGCACGCAACCGCATCACGGCGGCCCTGCGGCAGTTCTTCGCGGCCCGGGATTTTATCGAGGTCGAGACCGCGGGCCTGCAGGTCTCGCCCGGCAATGAAACTCATTTGCACGCCTTCGCGACGGAGCTCACGGGGCCCGACCTGTCGCGTGCGCGGCTCTACCTTCACACCTCTCCGGAGTTCGCGTGCAAGAAGCTGCTCGCCGCCGGCGAGCCGCGGCTGTTTACGTTTGCGCATGTGTTCCGCAATCGCGAGCGCGGCGCGTTGCATCATCCCGAGTTCACCATGCTCGAGTGGTATCGCGCGCACGAGCCGTACGACGCGCTGATGCGCGACTGCGCCACGCTGCTCGCATGCGCGGCCGAGGCCGCGCAGACGAAGCAGCTCACCTGTCGCGGTCACACCTGCGATCCCTTCGCGGAGCCCGAGCGGCTCACGGTCGCCGAAGCCTTCGCCCGGTTCGCTGACATCGACCTGCTTGCCACGGTCTCGCAAGATGCAGTCGATCGCGAGGCCTTCGCGGTTGCGGCGCGCTGCGCGGGCATTCGCCTCGCGGACGACGACACCTGGTCCGACATCTTCAGCCGCGTGCTGGTGGAGCGTATCGAACCTCGGCTCGGTCTCGAACGACCAACTCTTCTGATCGAATATCCGACCCACGAAGCCGCGCTCGCGCGGCCGAGCGCGAAGGATCCCCGCGTGGCCGAGCGTTTCGAGCTCTATGCCTGCGGAGTCGAGCTCGCCAATGCGTTCGGCGAGCTCACCGACGCGGCCGAGCAGCGCCGGCGCTTCGAGAGCGAGATGATGGAACGCGAACGCGTCTATGGCGACCGCTATCCCGTCGACGAGGATTTCCTCGCCGCGCTCGCCGCCATGCCGGAGGCGAGCGGCATCGCGCTCGGCTTCGACCGCCTCGTGATGCTCGCGACCGGCGCTGCGCGCATCGAGCAGGTGCTCTGGACGCCTGTCGCGGAGCCGTGACGATGGCGACACGCGACACGCGGAGTGGTCTCATTGCCGATTATAATGGCCGTGGCTTCTGGGGCGGCGAGGAGATCGCTGCCCGCTACAAGCGCTACTGCGCGCAACTCAAGATCCAGCCGCGCAATATCGGCGGGCGGCGCCTGGTCCAGGAAGATCGCACCTGGATCTATCCCGCGATGGAGAGCGTGATCGAAGGGATCAACCACAATGATCAGGCTTGCGTGATGATCGGCATCGAGCTGATCGAGGAGGATCAGGGATTTCCGTTCGGCAAGCTGCTGAAGTCAGATACCGCGCGGGCGCTGCGTCAGTTCGCAACCCTGGACGACAGCCAGCAGGCGCGGCTGCGCCATCGCTTCACAGACATGCTGGTGCGTGGCTATCTGCCCCGCGAGTACAAGGAGTATGCGAAGCTGTTCAAGAAGATCGGCCTCGGCATTCATCGTGAGGCGATCGAGAACGCGGACCAGTCCAATAGCTTCATTCGCCGCTGGCGCGCTTATCTGCTGGGCCTGCCCTACGACCCGCGCCGCCCGCGCTGGCGAGCCTCGATCTGACCGTAAGCTGCCCGCCTTGCGCAAGTGATGACCGCATCGTAAGCCATCCGCCGCATGGTTAGTTCCAAAATTCTGCGCACACCGGCCGAACTCGCGGCCGCGGGGCTTGTGGCCGACGCGGCGGCCCCGGCGCTCCAGGAGGTCGCGGCCCGCTACGCGGTCGCGATCACGCCGGCGCTCGCTGATCTGGTCGACCTGAACGATCCATCCGATCCGATCGCGCGCCAGTTCGTCCCCGACGCTGCAGAGCTCGTCGCCACGCCAGGCGAGCGCGCCGATCCGATCGGTGACGACGCGCACAGTCCGGTCGAAGGCGTGGTGCATCGCTATCCCGATCGCGTGCTGCTCAAGCTCGTGCATGTCTGCGCGGTCTATTGCCGCTTCTGCTTCCGCCGCGAGATGGTGGGACCGGGCGGCGAGCAGATGCTCACGCCCGCGAAGCTCGACGCCGCGCTCGCCTATGTGGCGTCACGCCCCGAGATCTGGGAGGTCATCCTCACGGGCGGCGATCCGCTGGTGCTGGCGCCGCGCCGCCTCGCCGAGGTGATGCAGCGCCTTGCGGCGATCGACCACGTAAAGATCATTCGTATCCACACGCGTCTGCCTGTTGCGGCGCCCGAGCAGATCACGCCGGAGCTGATCGGCGCACTGCGGGTCGCGGGCAAGACTACCTATGTGGCCCTGCACGCCAATCATCCGCGCGAGCTGACCGCGGCGGCACGGGCGGCCTGCGCGCGCATCATCGATGCCGGCATTCCGATGCTGAGCCAGACCGTGCTGCTCAAGGGCGTCAACGACAATGTCGGCACGCTCGCCGCGCTGATGCGTGCCTTCGTCGAATGCCGCATCAAACCCTACTACCTGCATCACGGCGATCTCGCGCCCGGCACCTCTCACTTGCGGACCAGCTTGTCCGAAGGACAAGCCCTGATGCGCGCGCTGCGCGGCCGCGTCTCCGGCCTCTGCCAGCCCGCTTATGTGCTCGACATTCCCGGCGGTCACGGCAAGGTGCCGGTCGGCCCCGACTATGTGGAGAGCGACCGCGACCAGTTCCGCGTTACGGATATTCACGGCCGGCAGCACGAGTATCCGCCTTCTGATCCGTCATCCTGAGAGCCTGGCCGAAAACGACCCGAGTCAGTTCAATGAGTTACATGCCGCAAGATGGAACAAGCAGGTGCGGTTTTCCCCTGCTGTTTCGGCCGCAGCAACCACTTCACCCAATAAACACAGGGTTCTCGATGTTGCAGGGCCTCCAAAGCCGGCCTTGTAAGTCGTTGAATTCCTAGTGGTCGTTTTGAG
>JAEYAU010000173.1 GCA_023404705.1 Pseudomonadota bacterium | reverse complement strand
CTCGCTTCGCTCGGCCGGGATGACGAAGGAGTGCGGTGCAAGCGCGTGGGCAGCGGGCTTCTGCCCATCCTCACGCATCGTTCAAGCCGCAAGCGCTTCACCTCTGGATCGCGATCGTCGACACTCACCCGCAAACAACGGGGGGAGGGATGTCATGCGCCGGATCGCCATCACGCTCGCGCTCGCACTGCTGCCGACATTCGCATTGGCCGAAGAGGACATCGTGCTGCGCGGCATGGGCTCGTTCCATGTCGGCGGCCGCGTGGTCGAGGTCACGGGCAAGCCGGTGCGTGAGATCGTGCGCCAGCCCGGGGGTCCGCTGACCAAGCTCGATCCGAACGGCCAGTACATGGTCGAGCAGATGTACGTGCAGTATTTCCTGCCGAAGAACCGCAAGGGGAAGCTGCCGCTGCTGCTCTGGCACGGCGGCGGGCTCACCGGCGTCACTTACGAGACCACGCCCGACGGCCGCGAGGGCTGGCTCAACATGTTCGTCCGCAAGGGCTGGGACGTCTACGTCTCGGACGCCGTGGAGCGCGGGCGCTCCGGCTTCGCGAGCCCGGATGTCTGGCCCTCGGAGCCGACCTTCCTGACCTACCAGGATCCCTTCGAGCGCTTCCGTATCGGCACGGGCGCGGGCTCGTGGCATCCGGATCCTGCGCAACGCAAGCTGCTGCCCGGCAGCCAGTTCCCGGCCGAGGCCTATGAGAACTTCATGAAGCAGAACGTGCCGCGCTGGCTCTCCACCGACCAGGCGATCATCGCGGCCTATGTGGCGCTGGTCGACAAGATCTGCCCCTGCGTGATGCTCGCGCACAGCCAGGGCGGCGCCTTCGGCTTCAAGGTCGCGGAGCAGCGCCCCGACAAGATCAAGGCCGTGATCGCGGTCGAGTCCGCGACCGCCGGCATCAAGGAGAAGGCCGCCGCGCTGAAGAACACCGCGGTATTGATGCTGTTCGGCGACTACGTGGATCAGCACCCGCGTTGGGCGACCTTCAAGAAGATCGACCTCGAATACGCCGATGCGGTCCGCGCCGGTGGCGGCACCGTGGACGTGATCCATCTCCCGGAGGTCGGCCTCAAGGGCAATTCCCATATGCTCATGATGGACAAGAACAACGGAGCGATCGCCGACGTCATCCATAAGTGGCTCACCGACAAGGGCTTGGTGGATTGAGGTTTTCGGTCAGGTGAAATTGCCGGCGCCGTTCGGGCGCGCCCGTTATCCATGTTCCATCGTCTTGGCAGCGCCCAACTTGGCGCCTATGGTCCGCGCGCCTGCCGAGGGAGTAGATTGCCTCGGCTGAGCGCGTGACCCCGATCGCGCGCCGAGCCGGTATCCCTGCGGCATTGCCGACAGGTCGCAATTGGAACTCCCGCGCCAGATGCGGCGTTGGGCAGGGTTTTTGGGAGGAACGGGCGTGAACGAGACGGGGACGCGCAACAGCGCCTTTGGTGCGGACAAATTCGGCTTCACGGGGCTGAAAGGGGTCCACTGGAATCTGCTCGAGCCGCCGCTCTATGAGCACGCGCTCCGCAAGGGTGAGGCCGAGCTCGTCTATGGCGGCGCGCTCTGCGCCGATACCGGCGTCCACACCGGCCGTTCGCCGAAGGACAAGTTCATCGTCCGCGACGCCGCGACCGAGAACACCATCTGGTGGGACAACAACGGCGCCATCACGCGCGAGCAGTTCGACCTGCTCTACAAGGACTTCATCGCGCACGCCAAGGGCAAGGAGCTGTTCGCCCAGGATCTCTACGGCGGCGCCGATCCCAAGTATCGCATCAAGACCCGCGTCTACACCGAGCTCGCCTGGCACTCGCTCTTCATTCGCACGCTGCTGATCCGTCCCGAGCGCGGCGACCTGAAGAACTTCGTGCCGGAGCTGACCATCGTCGACCTGCCGTCCTTCAAGGCCGACCCGAAGAAGTACGGCGTGCGCACCGAGACCGTGATCGCCATCGACTTCACGCGCCGCATCGTGCTGATCGGCGGCACCAGCTACGCGGGCGAGATGAAGAAGTCGGTCTTCACCACGCTCAACTATCTCCTCCCCGAGGAGAGCGTGATGCCGATGCACTGCTCGGCCAATGTCGGCCCGAACGGCGACTCCGCGCTGTTCTTCGGCCTCTCCGGCACCGGCAAGACCACGCTCTCGGCCGACCCGGCGCGCACGCTGATCGGCGACGACGAGCACGGCTGGGGCCCCTCAGGCATCTTCAACTTCGAGGGCGGCTGCTACGCCAAGACCATCAAGCTCTCGCAGGAAGCCGAGCCCGAGATCTACGCGACCACGCACCGCTTCGGCACCGTGCTCGAGAACGTGATCTTCGATCCCGAGACCCGCATCCCGGATTTCGACAACGGCTCGAAGACCGAGAACACCCGCTGCGCCTATCCACTCGACTTCATCCCGAACGCCTCGAAGACGGGCCGCGCCGGGCATCCGAAGAACATCATCATGCTGACGGCCGACGCCTTCGGCGTGATGCCGCCGATCGCCAAGCTCTCTTCGGCGCAGGCCATGTACCACTTCCTCTCGGGCTACACTGCCAAGGTCGCCGGCACCGAGAAGGGCGTGAATGATCCGGAGGCGACGTTCTCGACCTGCTTCGGCGCGCCGTTCACGCCGCGCCATCCGTCGGTCTACGGCAACCTGCTGCGCGAGCTGATCGCCGCGCACGACGTCGACTGCTGGCTCGTCAACACGGGCTGGACCGGCGGCAAATACGGCGTCGGCCGCCGCATGCCGATCAAGGTGACGCGCACGCTGCTCTCCGCCGCGCTCGACGGCTCGCTGAAGAACGTCAAGTTCCGCACCGATCCCTATTTCGGCTTCTCGGTCCCGACCGAGCTCGCCGGCGTCGAGCCGCACCTGCTCTATCCCTACAAGACCTGGCGCGACAAGGCGGACTTCGACGCCACCGCGCGCAAGCTGGTGCGCATGTTCCAGGACAACTTCGTGAAGTTCGAGCCCCACGTCGATGCCGACGTGAAGGCTGCGGCCCCCGAGGTGCGCATCGCCGCGGAGTAAATTCGGCGACAGGTTGATCTCTCGGGCCGGGTCTGCGATGCAGGTCCGGCCCGATTGCTTTCCGGCCCCGGTGTAGCCCGGGTGAGCGAAGCGATACCCGGGTGCGGCTGTCCCGCAAGTCGCTGCGCTCATGCGGGCTACGGCAGCCCGCCAGGAATGATCCCATGCAGGTTCTCGTCATCGGCGCCGGAGTGGTCGGCCTCGCGGTCGCGCGGGCGGCCGCGCGCGCGGGTCACGAGGTGATCGTCGCCGAGGCGACCGGCGGCATCGGCAACGGCGTCTCCTCGCGCAATTCCGAGGTGATCCACGGCGGCATGTATTACGCGACCGGCTCGCTGCGCGCGCGCCACTGCGTCGCGGGCCGGCGCATGCTCTACGACTTCTGCGCCGCCTATGGCGTGCCGCACCGCAAGGCCGGCAAGCTGATCGTCGCGACCAGCGAACGCGAGGCGAAGAAGATCGAGGCGATCTACCAGCAGGGGCAGATCAACAGCGTCGAATGCCTCGCACTGATCGACGGCGCGGAAGCGAAGCGCATGGAGCCGGCGCTCGCCTGTGTCGCGGCGCTGCATTCGCCCGAGACCGGCATCATCGACAGTCACGCCCTGATGCTCGCATTCCAGGGCGAGCTCGAGGAGCGCGGCGGTGCCATCGCGTTCGAGACGCCAGTGGAGCGTCTCGCCTGGACCAGCGCCGGCTGGGAGGTGCGTTACGGCGGCGCCGAGCCCGGATCGCTCATCGTCGATGCCGTGATCAACTCCGCCGGCCTCGGCGCGCAGGCGATCGCGCGCGCGACCGACGGCTATGCGCCCGAGCGCGTGCCGCGCCTCGTGCTCGCCAAGGGCAACTACTTCGCCTATCAGGGCCGGCCGGCCTTCACGCGCCTGATCTATCCGGCGCCCGTGGACGGCGGCCTCGGCACCCATGTCACGCTCGACATGGCGGGCCGCATGAAGTTCGGTCCCGACGTCGAATGGATCTCGGCCGAGGACTACACGGTCGACGCGCGCCGGGCGGATTCCTTCTATGCCAGCATCCGCACCTATTTCCCGGGCCTGAAGGACGGCGCGCTCGTGCCGGACTATTGCGGCATTCGACCCAAGCTTACGGGCCCCGGCGAGCCGCCGATGGATTTCCTCGTCGAAGGCCCCGCCGCGCACGGCATGCCGCGCCTCGTCCACCTGTTCGGCATCGAGTCGCCCGGGCTCACCTCGAGCCTGTCGATCGCCGATGATGTGGTGAAGATGATCGAATTGTAGGGTGGGCAAAGTCGCCCGACGAAGATCCGGCTGTTTGACTCTGCGCGAGAGCGACTTTGCCCGCGCGGGCTGCGGCTCCGCACGCGTGGGCAAAGACGCTTATGCTGCGCTGAGCAAGCCGCGAGTCTCGACCAACGCGTCTTTGCCCACCCTACAGGAACCAACGCTCAATCACTGCGCCACGTCCAGCTTCGAGAGCTTGCTGCGCAGATCGTTGCCCAGCGCCGGATAGTTCTGGATCGGTGTGAAGTTCGCCTCGCGGCGGCCCGTATAGGCGACGAGGCCCGTGGAGGTCGCAACGATGTCGCCGGCGTGCAGGGTCGGATCGTCGGCGATATCGACCGGGGCGAGGCCGAAGGCGTCCTTGCCGTTGCAGCTGCAGTCCGGGACGATCTGCTTGCGGTAGACGAAAGCGTTCTCGAGATTGGCGTAGCGCTCGCCCTTCGGGCCGACCGCGTGGTCGATGGCGCTGCCGCTGAACACCATGGTCTTCGCGGCCGGGCACATGGCGGTGCAGAGCTGCGCCGGGGTCGCGTTGCGGTGACGCTGTATCGGGAAGTGGCGGCCATCGCAGAGGCGCACGCAGAAGGCGGTCGCGCGGCCCGAGCCGACGCTCGGCGCCGCCGGCTGCGCCTGACCCCGCGTCACGGCCGGATCCGCGTAGGAGAGGGCTTGCGGGGCAGGGGCGTAACGCGGCGCCTGACGACCGAACAGGCTGTCGAACAGCCCCTGCGCGGAGGCCTGACCGGGAATGAGCAGCCCCAAAGTCAGGGCCGCGATCGCGATCCGACGGAAATTCATCTTGGCTCTCCACCCTGCGCCCGCGCCCACGGGCTCGCCAGCCGGTCGACGGCTTCAACCGTCAGTCGCCGCAGCACCTGGCGAGGTTCACCAGCCGGTCCGATGCCGAATCCCGGAGGGTAAAAGCCGGGATAACGGCCACCCATCGCGCGCCGGCACGCCGATCCACCCGGAATCCAGGCGATAGGAGCCATCCACATGGTGTCGCAGCTTCCTTGCGCCGGGGCGCCGGAACGCCTTATGAAATGTCTCGGGGACAACGAAGTGTCACCGGGCGTCCAAGCCCGGGGCCGGGAAGGGGAGAGCCGTGGTTCGCGCCATCAGTCTGGCAGCATTCCTGTTCGCCTTCTGGCTCGCGCTGTCCGGCCATTACACGGCCGTGCTGATCACGGTCGGCGCCGTCTGCGCCGTGCTCTGCGTGCTCGCCGCCCGCCGTATGCGCATCCTCGACGCCGAGGGCGTGCCGATCCACCTCCTGCCGGCCGCGCTGACCTACTTGCCCTGGCTCCTCTGGGAGATCGTCAAGGCGGCCTGGGCCGTGACCAAGCTCACGCTGCATCCGAAGCTGCCCGTCACGCCCACCATGACGGACGTGAAGGCGGGCCAGCGCACCTCGCTGGGCATCGCGACCTATGCCAACTCCATCACGCTCACGCCCGGCACCATCACGGTCGGGGTGAACGGCAATCGGCTGACCGTGCACGCCATCGTGCGCGAAGGCGCGGACGACCTCGAGGGTGGCGGCATGGACGCGCGCGTCTCGCAATTCGAGGGCACGTAATGTTCGCAGCCGCCGCAGTCGCGATCCTGGTGTCGCTCGCGCTCGCAATCACGCGCGCCATCAAGGGCCCGACTGTGTTCGACCGCGTGCTCGCGGGCAATACGGTCGGCACGCTCGCGATCCTGCTGCTCGCGGTGTTCGGCTTCCTCACCGGCCGCCCCGAGTTTCTCGACATCGGGCTCACCTACGCCCTCCTCAACATCATCGGCACGCTCGCGGTGCTGAAATTCTTCCGTCACGGCGACCTCGCCTATGACGCGGAAGCGGAGCGCGAGTCCTGATGGCGCTCGTGATCGACATCCTGAGCTGGATCCTGATCCTCGCCGGCTCCTTCTTCACGGTGGTCGGCGCGCTCGGCCTCGTGCGCATGCCTGACGTCTTCACCCGCATGCATGCCGCGAGCGTCACCGACACCCTCGGCATCGGCTTGCTCCTCATCGGCATGATGCTGCAGGCGGGCTTCAGCCTCGTCACGCTCAAGCTCGTGTTCCTCTTCGCGCTCTATCTCTTCACGACGCCGGTGGTGACCCACGCGCTCGCCCAGGCCGTGCTGCACGAGAAGATCCAGCCGATGCTGGCCGAAGATCGCCGAGGCCGCCTCGACAAGACCGAAGGGGGCGCGTCATAGAAACCGTCATCACCATGGCGCTGTTGACGCTGCTCGCGGTGGTGACGCTCGCCATCATCCGCCTGCGCAACCTGTTCGGCGTCGTCATCATGGCCGGCATCTACTCCTTCCTGATGGCGACGCTGCTGATCGTGCTCGACGCCGTTGACGTGGCCATGACCGAGGCGTCGGTCGGCGCCGGCGTCTCCACGGTGCTGCTGCTCGCCGCGCTGCATCTCACCCGCACCACCGAAGCGCCGGCAATCAGGCACAATCTCGCTTCGCTCGCGCTCGCGCTGGTGATCGGCGCCACGCTGGTCTGGGGCACGCTCGCGCTGCCCTCCTTCGGCGGCAGCGAGGCCGTGATCCACAAGCATGTGGTGCCGCGCTATCTCGCCGACACGCTGAAGGACACGAATGTGCCGAACGTCGTCACCTCGGTGCTCGCCGATTACCGCGGCTACGACACCATGGGTGAGACCACCGTGATCTTCACGGCCGGCATCGGCGTGATGCTGCTGCTGCGCGGGTTGCGCCGGCGCCGTGGCGGTACGCGGAGGGCGCCGCAATGAGTCTCGACCTGATCCTGCGCATCGGCACCAAGCTGCTGCTGCCGTTCATGCTGATCTTCGCGCTCTATGTGCACTTCCACGGCGATTACGGCCCGGGCGGCGGCTTCCAGGCCGGCGTCATCATCGCGGCCGTGGTGATCCTCACGGCGATCACCTTCGGTCTCGAAGCCGCCAAGCGCATCGCGCCGCAGGGTCTGGTCGAAGTCATGGTGCCGCTCGGCGTCATGATCTATGCGGGCACCGGCGTGCTCGGCCTGCTGCTTGGCAAGAACTTCCTCGACTATTCGGTGCTTTCGCCCGCCAACCCGGCGCATGGCCGCGAGCTCGGCATCTTCCTGGTCGAGACCGGCGTCATCGTCACGGTGTCGAGCACGATGGTCGCGCTGTTCTACGCCTTCGCGGAGCGAGGCCGCTGATGCAGTCGCTCCTGACGCTCGCCAATCACTACAACTATGTCGTCACCATCTTCCTGATGGTGGCCGGCCTCTATGTCGTCATCGCCCGCGGCAACATGATCAAGAAGCTGGTCGGCCTCTCGATCTTCCAGACCTCGGTCTATCTGCTCTATATCGCGCCCGGAAAGATCCTCGGCGGCACCGCGCCGATCATCGATCCGGCCTTCACGGTCTATTCCAATCCACTGCCGCACGTCCTCATCCTCACCGCCATCGTGGTCGGCGTCGCGACGCTCGCGCTCGGCCTCGCGCTCGTGGTCCGCATCAACGAGGAGTACGGCACCATCGAGGAGGATGAGATCTTCAGCCGCGACGAGGACGCGCAATGACGGCAGTCTGGCCGCATCTGCCGGCGCTCCAGATCATCGTTCCGCTGTTCGGCGCCTTGATCGCGGGCTTTCTGCCGCGCGGCACGGCCGGCTTCTGGGTCGCGCTCGTGGTGAGCTGGCTGATGCCGTTCATTGCCGGCGGTCTGCTCTGGCAGGTGCTCGCGTCGGGGCCGATCTCCTATCACATGGGCGGCTGGGAGCCGCCCTGGGGAATCGAGTATCGCGTCGACCTGCTCAACGCTTTCGTGCTGATGCTGATCGCCGTGATCGGCGCCGTGAGCATCCCGTTCGCGCGCCGCAGCGTCACGCGCGAGACCGAAGGCCGCGAGGCCTGGTTCTACTGCATGTACCTGCTCTGCCTCACTGGCCTGCTCGGCATCACGGTGACGGGCGACGCGTTCAACGCGTTCGTCTTCCTCGAGATCTCCTCGCTCTCGACCTATGTGCTGATCGCGACCGGCATGGACCGGCGCGCCGTGCTCGCCGCCTACCAGTACCTGATCATGGGCACGATCGGCGCCACCTTCTACGTGATCGGCATCGGCTTCCTCTATCTGCTCACCGGCAGTCTCAATTTCGTCGACATCGCGCAGCGTCTCGCCGCCGCCGGACCGCAGCATTTCGCGCCCATGATGGCGGCGCTCGCCTTCATCGCGGTCGGCGTCAGCCTCAAGCTCGCGCTCTTCCCGCTGCATGTCTGGCTGCCCAACGCCTATGCGTATTCGCCGTCCTTCGCGACCGCCTTCCTGGCCGCCACCGCCACCAAGGTCGCGATCTATCTGCTGATCCGCCTCATCTTCTCGGTCTTCGGCGTCGCGATCGACTTTGAGACGCTGCCGATCGGGCCCGTGATGATCGCGCTCTCGCTCGCCGCCATGTTCATCGCGGCCGCGATCGCGGTGTTCGAGACCGATCTCAAGCGCATGCTGGCCTACTCGTCGGTCTCGCAGATCGGCTACATCACGCTCGGCATCGGTCTCGCCAACAAAGCCGGCCTCACTGGCAGCATCGTCCATCTCGCCAACCACGCGATCATGAAGGCCGCGCTGTTCCTCGCGCTCGGCTCCGTCTTCTACCGCCTCGGCACCGTCTCGCTCGATGCCGTCTCGGGGCTCGGCCGCCGCATGCCGCTCACCTTCGCGGCCTTCACGATCGCGGCCCTCGGCCTGATCGGCACGCCCGGCACGGTCGGCTTCATCTCCAAATGGTATCTGGCCGTCGGCGCGCTCGACAAAGGGTCCTGGGCGCTAGTCTTCGCCATCGTGGCGAGCTCGCTCATCTCGGTCGTCTATCTCGGCCGCATCCTCGAGGCCGCCTGGTTCCGCGAGGAGGCGCCCGGTGTGAAGGAGGCCACGGACCCGCCGCTCTCCATGCTGCTGCCGCTCCTCGCTCTCGCGGCCATGACGATCTACTTCGGCATCGACACGCGGATGACCGCGGATCTCGCGAGCCGCGCCGCCGAGATGCTGCTCGGAGGCCTCAAATGAGCCCGGAGACGCTGCTGATCCTCGCAGTGGTCGTGCCGCTGATCGGTGCCGCGCTGATTCCGGTCTTCCGCAGCCAGCCGAATCCGCGCGAGGCCGTCACCCTCGTCACTGCGGGCGCGCTCTTCCTCGTCGTGCTTGGCCTGCTCCCCACGGTCCTGGCGGGCGGCACGCCCGAGGCCACGAGTCCGGACGTGATCCAGGGCGTCGCCTTCGGCTTCCGCGCCGAGCCGCTCGGCATGCTGTTCGCGCTCGTCGCCTCCACGCTCTGGATCCTGAACTCGCTCTATTCGATCGGCTACATGCGCGGCAACGACGAGCCGCGCCAGACCACGTACTACGTCTGCTTCGCGGTCGCGCTCGCCAGCACCATGGGCATCGCCTTCGCGAAGAACCTGTTTACGTTGTTCATCTTCTACGAGGCGCTTACCCTCTCGACCTATCCGCTGGTCGCGCATCGGCGCGATGCCGAGGCGATGCGCTCGGGCCGGCTCTATCTCCTGCTGCTGCTCGGCACCTCCATGGTGCTGTTCCTGCCCGCCATCATCGCGACCTATACGATCACCGGCACGCTCGATTTCTCGCCCGGCGGCATTCTGGGCGGCAAGATCGGCACGGGGCTGACGGCGGCGCTGCTCGCCCTCTATGTGTTCGGCATCGGCAAGGCCGCGGTCATGCCGCTGCACTTCTGGCTGCCCGCTGCCATGGTGGCGCCGACGCCGGTCAGCGCGCTGCTGCACGCCGTCGCGGTCGTGAAGGCGGGCGTGTTCACGATCGTGAAGGTCGCGGTGCTCATCTTCGGCATCGATGCACTCGCGGTCACGGGCCAGTCCGGCTGGCTCACTGCGGTCGCGGGCGCCACCATCATTCTGGCTTCGCTGATCGCGCTGAAGCAGGACAATCTCAAGCGCCGGCTTGCCTATTCGACCGTGTCGCAGCTCTCCTACGTGATCCTCGGCGTCGCCATCCTGGCGCCGATCTCGGTTGTCGGCGCCGCCATGCACATCGCGGCGCATGCCTTCGCCAAGATCACGCTGTTCTTCGCGGCCGGATCGATCTACACGGCCGCGCATCTCACCGAGGTGAGCCAGCTCGACGGCATCGGCCGGCGCATGCCCTGGACGATGACGGCCTTCGCGATCGGCGCGCTCGGCATGATCGGCGTGCCGCCCACGGCCGGCTTCCTCGGCAAGTGGTTCATGCTCGCGGGCAGTCTGCAGACCGCGAACTGGGTCGCGCTTGCCGTCATCGTGATCTCGACGGTTCTCAACGCGGCGTACTTCCTGCCGATCGTCTTCCGCGCCTTCTTCCGTCCGCTGCCGACGGCGGCGCACAGCCTCAGCGCCGCCGCGCATGAGCCGGTCGGCGAGGCGCCGTGGCCGATCGTGGTCGCGCTCACCGCGACCGCCGCCGGCACCGTGCTGCTGTTCCTCTTCCCCAATGTGCCCTTCGCGCTGGCACAGATGCTGATCGCACGGTGAGGCCATGGATGATCACTGGCTGACGCGACCCGACACGATCCGCAAGCTCTGGATCCTCTTCGCGGTGATCCTCGCCGCGACCGTGCTGGCCGACGCCTTCGTGGCGCGCCATCCGCATTTCGGGCTCGACGGGACGTTCGGCTTCGGCGCCTGGTTCGGCTTCCTGAGCTGCGTCGTGCTGGTCGCCTTCGCCAAGCTGCTCGGCTTCGTCCTGAAGCGGCCGGACACCTACTACAATGACGGCGGCCGTCATGACGATTAGCGTCATCCCGCCCTTCGCGATCCTGATCCTCGCAGGCCTCCTGCTGCCGCTGACGCGGGGCGGTCTGCGCAGTGCATTGCTGCTGGCCGCGCCACTGCTCACGCTCTGGCTCGTCTGGCAGGTGCCGGACGGCGCGGCCATGACGGCGAAATTCCTCTCCTACGACCTCGTCCTCGTGAAGGGCGACACCCTTTCGCGCCTCTTCGCCACCGTCTTCGCCATCATGGCCTTCGCGGGCGCGCTGTTCGCGCTCAACCAGGAGCGCACCGCCGAGCTCGCCGCCGCGCTCTGTTACGCCGGCAGCGCCATCGGCGTGGTGTTCGCTGGCGACTTGATCTCGCTGTTCTGCTTCTGGGAGCTGATGGCGATCGCCTCCACGCTCGTCGTGATCAGTTCCGGCGCCACCGGCGCCGCGATGCGCTATGCGGCGATCCATTTCTTCGGCGGCGTGCTCTTGATGGCCGGCATTGCGGGCGAGATCGCAGCGACCGGCAGCATCGGCTTCGAGAAGCTCGCGCTCGACAGCGTGCCGCGCGCGCTCATCCTGGCGGGCTTCCTGGTCAATGCCGGCGCGCCGCCGCTCTCCGCCTGGCTGCCGGACGCCTATCCGGAGAGCTCCTGGAGCGGCATGGTCTTCCTCTCGGCCTTCACGACCAAGGCCGCGGTCTACGTGCTGCTGCGCGGCTTCCCGGGCACCGAGCTCCTGATCTGGGTCGGCCTCTTCATGGTGTTCTACGGGATCGTCTACGCGATCCTCGAGAACGACATGCGCCGCATCCTCGCCTATTCGATCGTCAACCAGGTCGGCTTCATGGTGACGGGTGTCGGCATCGGCACCGAGATGGCCCTCAACGGCGCCGCCGCCCACGCCTTCACCCACATCATCTACAAGGCGCTGCTGCTGATGTCGGCCGGCTCGGTGCTCTACGCCACGGGCAAGCGCAAGTGCACCGATCTCGGCGGCCTGTTCCGCACCATGCCGCTCACCGCACTGTGCGGCATCGTCGGCGCGCTCTCGATCTCGTCCTTCCCGCTCACCTCGGGCTTCGTCTCGAAATCGATGATCTCGCAGGCCGCGGGCGATCAGCATCTCGCGCTCGTCTGGTATCTGCTCGCCGCCGCCTCCGCCGGCGTGTTCCTGCATGCCGGCATCAAGTTCCCCTGGTTCGTCTTCTTCCAGAAGGATTCGGGACTTCGGCCGCCCGATCCGCCCTGGAACATGCGCGCCGCCATGATCCTGATGTCGGTGATCTGCATCGGCCTCGGCGTCGCGCCGGGCCCGCTCTACGCGCTGCTGCCCTTCGGCACCGACTTCGTGCCCTACACGGGCGCGCACGTCGTCTATCAGCTCCAGCTGCTGCTCTTCTCCGGGCTCGCCTTCTTCCTGATGCTCGGCTGGCTCAAGCGCACGCTCACCATCACGCTCGATGTCGACTGGTTCTGGCGCCGCCTCGGTCCCGCGATCATGCGCACGCTGGACCGCTGGTCCGACATCGCCTGGAATATCTACGCCTATGGCGTCGTGCGCGATGCCCAGAATTTCGTGCGCGCCGTCTACCGCGCCGCCGGCCCCTCCGGCGCGCTCGCGCGCGCCTGGCCGACGGGGCTCATGGCGTTCTGGACCGCAGCGCTGCTCGCGGCGTTCCTGTTGCTATCCTACTTGTAGGCCGCGCGGCATCGTGTTGCGCGGACGGGTCTAAGGCGCTAATGCGCCCCTCCGGATTCCCCGCGCCAGCGCCAACGTGATCGCTTCGTGAACCACGCCGCCCGTCTGCAAGTGACGCTCGATCTGCTGCAGGAGATCGACACTGTCGCGCGTCCAGCCGATGCCGTCGTGTCCGACTGGTTCCGGGCCCGCCGCTATATCGGCGAAGGAGATCGCGGCCCGATCCACGATCTGCTCTACAGTCTGCTGCGCCATCACGCGCGGCTGGGCTGGTGGCTGGCGAAGCACGGACAAGAGGCCGTGCCGCGCAACCGGCTGCTGGCCTGGCTTGCCCTCGTCGGCGGCAGGACGCCCGAGCAGGTCGCTCGCCTGTTCAACGGCGAAAGATTCGCGCCGGCCGTGCTGACCAAGCAGGAGCACACACTGCTGGTGAAACTGCAGGGCAGCCCGATCGACCATTCCGCTATGCCGGACGAGGTGCGCCTCGAATGCCCAGCCTGGGCCGCGGACGCCTTGAGGCGTCGCTTCGGTGACTCCTTTCAGGACGAGATGGCGGCGCTTCTCGCGGGGGCGGCGCTGGATCTGCGCGTCAATACGCTCAAGGCCACCCGCGAGGATGTGCTGCATGCGCTGCGCGATCTCGGGCTGCCGGCCGAGGCGACGCGCATGGCACCCCATGGGATTCGCCTGACCCATCGTCCCTCCTTGGCCCGCTTGCCGATGTTGCAGAACGGCGAGGCCGAGATTCAGGACGAGGGCTCACAGCTCGTGGCCCTGCTGGTCGACGCGCGGCCGGGCGAGCGCGTGGTCGATTTCTGCGCCGGCGCCGGCGGCAAGACGCTGGCCATTGCGGCACAGATGGCCAATAAGGGCCGCATCATCGCGTGCGACATCCTGGACAACCGCCTGGCGCGCAGCGCCGAGCGTTTCCGCCGCGCCGGCGCACACAATATCGAGACCAAGCTTCTGAGCAGCGAGCGGGACCCTTGGGTGAAACGCCGCAAGGGAACGTTCGATCGCGTGCTGGTCGATGCGCCGTGCACCGGCACCGGCACGTGGCGACGCAATCCGGATGCGCGCTGGCGCCAGCTTGGCTCCGGGCTCGACAACCTGCTGCCGCTGCAGGCCACCATCCTCGCGAGCGCCGCGCGTCTCGTGAAACCGGGTGGACGTCTGATCTATGCGACGTGCTCCCTGCTGCCCGAGGAGAACGAGGAGCAGGTCGCCGGCTTCCTCGCGATGCATCCCGCGTTCAGGGTCGTGCCGCTGCGCGAGGCGGCGCCGCAGCTGACCGGTTCGGCGCATCCGGACTACTTGTCGCTGTCGCCTGCGCGCAACGGCACCGACGGCTTCTTTGCGGCGGTCATGCAGCGCGAACCCGCGCCGACATCCGATTAGAAGCACCTCATGAGATAGCCACATACTCCGTTCGTCCCCGCGAAAGCGGGGACCCAGAGCGGCGGACGCTGTCGTGTGCGGCCCTGGATGCCCGCTTTCGCGGGCACGAACGGAGTGAAGGCAACGGCAGCGGAAATGCGCGAGGGCCGCCGCTCACTTGTTGCGGATGAGCGGAACGCCCTTCGTCGTGAAGCGCTGCGTCTTGCCGCCGGGGCGCACGGGGCGGCGCGTGCCGGCGGCCTTGCCGGTGCCGGGCGGCTGATGCAGCGGCACGAGCTGGTCGGGGCGCGGGCCGATCAGGTCGGCGCGGCCCATCTCTTTCAGCGCCTCGCGCAGCAGCGGCCAGTTGTCGGGGTCGTGGTAGCGCAGGAACGCCTTGTGCAGCCGTCGCTGCCGCAGCCCCTTGATGGTCTCGACCTTGTCGCTCGCCCCGCGCCGCACGCCGCGGAGCGGATTGACGCCGGTGTGGTACATCGCGGTCGCGGTCGCCATCGGCGAGGGCAGGAAGGTCTGCACCTGATCGGCGCGATAGCGGTTCTTCTTGAGCCAGAGCGCGAGGTGCATCATGTCCTCGTCGGTCGTGCCCGGATGCGCCGCGATGAAATAGGGGATCAGGTAATACTTCTTGCCGGCTTCCTTCGCGGCCGCGTCGAACATCTGCTTGAAGCGCTCATAGGCGCCGATGCCCGGCTTCATCATCTTGTCGAGCGGGCCGCGCTCGGTGTGCTCGGGCGCGATCTTCAGGTAGCCGCCGACGTGATGCGTCACCAGCTCCTTGACGTATTCGGGGCTCTTCACCGCGAGGTCGTAGCGCACGCCCGAGGCGACCATCACCTTCTTGACGCCCTTCACCTCGCGCACCTTGCGATAGAGGCGGATCAGGTCGTCATGCGAGGTGTTCAGGTTCGGGCAGATGTCCGGGAAGACGCAGGACGGCCGCCGGCACGCGGCCTCGATCTTCGGGTCCTTGCACGCCATCCGGTACATGTTGGCGGTCGGCCCGCCGATGTCCGAGATCACGCCCGTGAAGCCCGGCGTCTTGTCGCGGATCCGCTCGATCTCGCGCAGCACCGAGCCTTCGGAACGGTTCTGGATGATGCGGCCCTCGTGCTCGGTGATCGAGCAGAAGGTGCAGCCGCCGAAGCAGCCGCGCATGATCGTCACCGAGAACTTGATCATGTCCCAGGCCGGGATCTTGGCATCGCCGTACGAGGGATGCGGCGCGCGCGCGTAGGGCAGGTCGTAGACCGCGTCCATCTCCTCGGTGGTGAGCGGGATCGGCGGCGGGTTCAGCCACAGGTCGCGGTCGCCGTGACGCTGGACCAGCGGCCGCGCATTGCCCGGATTGGCCTCGCGGTGCAGGACCCGTGAGGCCCGCGCGTAGGCCTCGCGGTCTTCGGCCGCCTGCTCGTAGGCGGGCAGCCGGATCACGGTGTCGCCGGACCGGCGGATTGCGCCTTCGTCCGCGGAGTCGAGATCGTCCGCGTGCAGCTCGGTGGTGCCCTCGGGCACGCGGCGGAACAGGGCGACGCCGCGGATCGAGTCGAGGTCGCGCGGCGCCTTGCCGGCCGCCAGCCTGTGCGCCACCTCGACGACGGCGCGCTCGGCATTGCCGTAGATCAAGAGGTCCGCCTTGGCGTCGGCCAGGATCGAGCGGCGCACCTTGTCGGACCAGTAGTCGTAATGCGCGATGCGCCTCAGCGACGCCTCGATGCCGCCGAGCACGATCGGCACGTCCTTGTAGGCTTCGCGGCAGCGCTGCGCGTAGACGATGGTGCAGCGGTCCGGCCGCTTGCCGCCTTCGCCGCCGGGCGAGTAGGCGTCGTCATGGCGCAGCTTATGGTCCGCCGTGTAGCGGTTGACCATCGAGTCCATGTTGCCGCCCGTGATGCCGAAGAACAGCCGCGGCTTGCCCAGCACCCGGAATGGCTCGGCCGACTGCCAGTCCGGCTGCGCGATGATGCCGACGCGGAAGCCCTGCGCCTCGAGCAGCCGCCCGATGATCGCCATGCCGAAGCTCGGATGATCCACATAGGCGTCACCCGTCACCAGCACGATGTCGCAGGAATCCCAGCCGAGCGCCGCCATCTCGGTCCGGCTCATCGGCAGAAACGGCGCCGCCTTGCCCGGGTCCGCCCGATGGCGGAACAGGGAACTTACCGGCTTCTCGGCGACCGCGATGTCCATGATGCCCCTGGAATAGGACTCCGCGGCCGTGAATTCAACTCGTGCGACTGCGCATCGGCCGGCACGAGATAATTTCTGAAGACCAGAAAAAATCGACAGGGCCCCTCTTGGCTGTTGCCCGGCGCGTGTGCATATTGCGCGCATCCTGGCTCACGAGGGGCGTCAACCGGTGACGCGTTTGGTGGAGCCGGGGAGCGGCCCCTGCGGGCTCCGGCTGTCAACCGGGCTTCCGGGCGGATTCGGGAACCAACGACCGGCGGCATCACGACCGCCTGCCAGTGAGTTTGGCTGTAGGCGACGGCCCGTAAGGGTGCGACCGAAGAGCGGCCCGACCGAAAAATGCCGCAGTGGAGCGCCGAGAGGCGCAGGGGTCCCGGCTACAGTAGGACCCCGGGCGGCGCCGGACATAGCGCAGCCCCGGCCGGAGAAATCCCGGCCACGCTCGGTTCACACCCGGGCACAGGCCCGCTCACAACGGGCCGCGACTCTCGGTGCTCCACTCCCCCTCAGGGAGGAAGCCGCCGCAAAGCTCCGGGCGCGAAAGCGCCGCGGAGATGAAAGTGCTTTTCTCGTAGGGTGTGCTCGTGCAGCCGATGAGTTGGCGATGTTCTCATGCCTCGATCGGCACGAGCGCACGCGTGCTGACTCGCTGCACGCGTGCGCTCGGCGCGATCTTGTCTGAGCTTATCTTCAAGCGCTGGGGCGCGCCGAGCACACCCTACAGCTAATGCGCCTCTTCCCAATTCCCCGCGGCGCGCGCGTCCACGTGCAGCGGCACGTGCAGCGACACGGCCGGCATCGGCGAGTCTTCCATCACCTTCTTCACGACAGGCAGCGTCTTCTCGACCTCGTTCTCGGGCACCTCGAAGACAAGTTCGTCGTGCACCTGCAGCAGCATCTTCGCCGTCAGCTTTTTCGCCTTGAGCGCATCGTCCATGCGGATCATGGCGCGGCGGATGATGTCGGCGGCGGTGCCCTGCAGGCGCGCATTGATCGAGGCGCGCTCGTTGAAGGCGCGCAGCGACGGGTTCGGCGACTTGATGTCCGGGTAGTGACACTTGCGGCCGAACAGCGTGAGCACATAGCCGTTCTCGCGCGCGAAGGCCTTCGTCTCCTCCATGTAGTCGCGGATGCCCGGGAAGCGCTCGAAATACTGCTTGATGTAGGCGCCGGCTTCCTCGCGCGGGATGCCGAGCTGGTTGGCGAGGCCGAAGGCCGAGATGCCGTAGATGATGCCGAAATTGATCGCCTTGGCGCGCCGGCGCACCTCGGCCGGCATGCCCTTCACGGGCACGCCGAACATCTCGGAGGCCGTCATGGCGTGAATGTCGACGCCCTCCTTGAACGCCTGGCGCAGCGCCGGCACGTCGGCGACCTCGGCGAGCAGCCGCAGCTCGATCTGCGAGTAGTCCGCCGAGACCAGCTTGTTGCCTTCGGTCGCCACGAAGGCGCGGCGGATCTTGCGGCCTTCCTCGGTACGGATCGGGATGTTCTGCAGGTTCGGCTCGGACGAGGAGAGCCGGCCCGTCGGCGTCGCGGCGAGCGAGTAAAAGGTGTGCACCCGGTTGGTCTCGGGATTCACATAGCCGGGCAGCGCGTCCGTGTAGGTGGACTTGAGCTTGGTGACCTGGCGCCACTCGAGCACCTTCTGCGGCAGCGCGTAGCCCTGCTCGGAGAGCTCCTCCAGCACTTGCGCCGTGGTCGAATAGGCGCCGGTCTTGGTCTTCCGGCCGCCCGGAAGATTCATTTTTCCGAACAGCAGGTCGCCGAGCTGCTTCGGGCTGCCCGGATTGAGCGGCTCGCCCGCGAGCTCCTGGATCTCGGCCTCGCGCCCCGCGGCGCGCTGCGCGAAGTCGCCCGAGAGGCGCGAGAGCTCCTGCCGATCGATCGCGATGCCGTGCCGCTCCATGCGCGCCAGCACGGCGACGAGCGGCCGTTCCAGCGTCTCGTAGACCGTGTTCATCCGGTCGGCCGTGAGCCGCGGTTTGAGCACCTCCCAGAGCCGCACGATCAGGTCCGCGCGCTCGGCCGCATAGGTCGTCGCCTTCTCGATCGTGACCGCGTCGAAGCAGACCGCGTTCTTGCCCGAGCCCGTCACGTCGGCGAGCGCCGCCGGCGTATGGCCGAGCCATTTCGGCGCCGTGTCCTCCAGCTCGTGCCCGGCGCGCCCCGCATCGAGCGCGTAGGACATCAGCATCGTGTCCTCATAGGCCGTCATCGCGATGCCGCGGCCGAACAGCACCTGCCACGCGAATTTGAGGTTCACGCCGATCTTGAGAAGGCCGGCGTCCTCGAGCAGCGGCTTGAGCGCGGCGAGGGCGTCCTTCTCGACGATCTGGTCGGGCGCGAGCCCGGTGCCAAAAAGCTCGCCGCCATTGTCGCCCGCCTTGCGGTGCGTCAGCGGCACGTAGCAGGCCTCGTTCGGCGCCACCGCCAGCGCGAGGCCGCACAGCCCGGCCTGGATCGGATCGATGCTGGTCGTCATCACGTCGAGCGCGATCATGCCGCGGTCCTGCGCGCGCGCGATCCACGTCTTGAGCTCGTCGAGCGTGCGCACCGTCACGTATGCGCTGCGGTCGATCTTCAGCGCCCGGATGGCCGCCGCGCGCTTCTCCGCCAGCGCCTGCGGCGTCGGCTTGTCGCTCGGCGCTTCCGCCTTCTTCGCGGCCGGCTTCGCCTCCACGGGGCGGGCG
>JAEYAU010000163.1 GCA_023404705.1 Pseudomonadota bacterium | reverse complement strand
TGCCGGAGCCCCGTCCCCGTCCCGCCATCCAGGCCGACACCACCGCCAGCGTCCCGCGCTGGCCCGGCACGCCGGCCCAGAACGATCGCGTGCCGACCGACATCGCGCTCGCCTACGCGACCACCGCCAATCCCGAGAGCCAGCGTCCCTCCGCCCTGCCGCTCGACGGCGCGGGCGTGACCCAGATCCAGCGCTCGCCGGCGACGTCGCGCTCCGCGAAGCCCGGCCAGCGCTATGACGATCCCTGGCTGCGCAGCATCACCCTGGCGCCGAGCGTGCACTATTCGCTCAGCGTCGCGGTCTACGGCGCGCCCGATCCGCGCTATCTGCGCACCATGATGGTGAAGCCGAAATCGAGCGTGATCCTGAGCTTCGCCCACGAGCCGTATGTCGGCATGACCTCGGTCCGCTTCAGCGGCTCGGCCGTGGCCTTCCTGCCCGTGATGAGCTTCGACTCGCGTCAGGCGAGCCTGCAGCGCTGAGCCCGTAGGGCGGGTTAGCGCGAAGCGCGTACCCCGCCCATCAGCTCACAACACATGTGCACGTAAATTGAGAGTCGGCCGGCGGGTTACGCCGCTGCGCGGCTAACCCACCCTACGGCGCCTAACGCCCGGCTCACTCCAGCATCCCGAGCGCCTGCAGGTAGATCTCCAGGATCGCCTCCTGCTCCTTGCGCTCGTCGGTGTCCTGCTTGCGCATGCGCACCACGGTGCGCAGAGCTTTCACGTCGAAGCCGTTGCCCTTGGCTTCCGCATAGACGTCCTTGATGTCGTCCGCGAGCGCCTTCTTCTCCTCCTCGAGCCGCTCGATGCGCTCGATGAAGGCCTTGAGGTGATCCTTGGCGAAACGGGTGTTCGGCTCTTCCTTGACGGCAGCGGCAGTTGCGGCGGTGGCCATGGGTACTCCTGACGATCGCGGATTCGTCCCTAGGATTTCGATGGGACGCGCGTCGAGGTCAAGGCGCGAGCCGCGTCATCCACAGCCGTACACAGCAGACAAATTTGATCAGTGTTACAGCGCGCAGAATCGATCAGTGTTTGTGACCAGTCTCGAAGGCTGCCTTCTGCTCGGGCGAAGCCTCTTTCTGATGCTTCGACTTCCACTCCTCGTAGGGCATGCCGTAGACCGCGACGCGGCTGTCGTCCTTGCTCAGCGGCACACCTTGCGCGTCGGCCGCCTCCTTCATCCAGTTCGACAGGCAGTTGCGGCAGAAGCCGGCGAGATTCATCAGGTCGATGTTCTGCACATCGGCGCGCGCGCGCAGATGCTCCACCAGGCGGCGGAACACGGCCGCCTCGAGCTCAACCCGGGTCTTGTCGTCGAGAGCCATCATCCTCACTCCTCATAGACCCGAAACATAGGAAAGCGCGGCCCCGAGTTCCAGGACCGCGCTTCCACGAGGATGACCATGCCGCCAGGTGCGGCAGGGATCTCAGGCGATGGCCTTCTTCACCCGCTCGGGCGTGAACGGCGCCGCGCGCAGCACCTTGCCGGTGAGCGCCAGCACCGCATTGGCGACAGCCGGCACGGTTCCCGGGATGCCGAGCTCCCCCACCGGCAGCGGGATCTCGCCGCTGCGGATGATCTCGACCTTCATCTCGGGAATGTCCGACTGACGCATCAGCTCGTAGTCGTGGAAGTTCGATTGCTCGACCATCCCGTTCTTGAGCGTGATGCGTTCCTTCAAGGCGCTGCCGAGCGCGTAGATGATCGAGCTCTCGACTTGCGCCTCGATGTTCTTCGGCTGCACCGGCAGTCCCGCATCCACGGCCGTCCAGATGTTGTGCACCCGGATCTTGCCGCTGGCGCGGTCGAGCGAGACTTCGGCCACCGTGCCGGACATCGAGAAGCCGACCGGCGGCAGCCCGAGCTTGCCGAACGCGATGCCGAGCGCACGGCCTTCGCGCTTGCGGCCCCAGTCGGCGAGCTGCGCGGCGCGCTCGACCACCTTCTTGGCGCGCGGATCCTTGAGCAGCGCGAGTCGGAACTCGAGCGGATCCTTGCCGGCCTGGCGCGCGAGCTCGTCGATCACGACCTCGATCGCGTAGTTGGTGTAACCCGCGCCGATGCCGCGCCACGCGGCGGTGCGCACGCCGCGCTCCTCGTAGATGTGGTCGGCGATATGCGCCGGCACGTCGTAGAAGGGCATGTCGGCGCCCGCGAACACGATGTGATCGACGCCCTTCTGCGCATCCATGCGCGGCTGGCCATAGACATAGGGCACCACCGTCTCGGCCGCGATGCGGTGACGCCAGCCGGTGATCTTGCCGGAGCCGTCGAGGCCGACCTCGATGCGTTGCGCGGTCATCGGCCGGAAGCGTCCGGCCGCGACATCGTCCTCGCGGCTCTGGATCATCTTCACGGGCTTGCCGACCGCCTTCGAGAGCAGCACCGCGTCGATGACGTATTCGACGAAGGCATTGCGCCCGAAGCCGCCGCCCATCTGCATCGGATGGAACGTCACCTTCTCGGGCGCGACGCCGGCGGCTTTCGCGGCCTCCGCCACCGACTTCGACGGCCACTGCGTGCCGCTCCACACCTCGACGCTGTCGCCCTTCACCCAGGCGGTCGCGCTGTGGGGCTCCATCTGCGCGTGGTAGACGTAGTCCGTCGTGAAGTCGCTCGCGACCACCTTCGCGGCGCTCGCGATGGCGGCTTCGGCGTCGCCGGTCTTGCGGCCGACCACGCCCTTCTGCGCCGGATCGCGCACATGCGCGAGATACTCCTGCAGGTCCTTCTCGGAATCGACCTTGGAGCCGCGCGCCTCGCGCCACTCGGCCTTCAGCTTGCCGCGCGCGTTGAACACAGCTTCGACGCTGTTGCCGATGATGCCGACGCCGTGGTCGAGCGCCACGGCCTCGACGATGCCGGGCAGCGCCTTGAGTTGATCGCGGTTGAACGAGGCCGGCCCCGAGCCGCGCGCCGGCGCGCGAGCGAGCGTGCCGTAGAGCATGCCCGGCACTTGCACGTCGATCGCGTAGAGCGGCTTGCCGGACGCCTTGTCCGGCACGTCGATGCGCGGCACGTCCTTGCCGATCAGCCGGAACTCGGCCACCGGCTTGAGCTGCTCGGGCTTGATCTCCGGCAGCTTCTCGGGCGCCTGCGCGAAGCCCGCGATCTCGCCGTAGCTCAGCTTCCGGTTCGAGGCCTTGTGCACGACGGCGCTCGGCTCGGTGGTAAGCTCCTCGGCCGGCACGCCCAAGCGGGTCGCAGCGGCGTCGATGAGGACGCGGCGCGCCTGCGCGCCCGCGATGCGGCACGGCATCCAGTAGCCCCGCACCGTGAGGCTGCCGACCACGAACTGCGACTTGAAGATCGGGTGGTCGTAGGCGGCGGCGATCGGCGACTGCTGCACCTTCACCTTCGACCAGTCGGCGTCGAGCTCTTCCGCGATGATCAGCGGCAGCGACGTGTTGACGGCCTGCCCCATCTCGGGCGCCGGCGCCATGATCGTGATCGCGCCATCGGGTGCGATCGACACATAGGCATTGAGCTTGCCGCCGGAGGACGCGAGCGCTTCACCACCCTCGAGGAAACGCGGCGCGATCGCGAAGGCGAGCGTGAGGCCGGCCGTGCCCTTGAGCATCGCGCGGCGGCTGAGCTTCGTATTGTCGACTCGGATCGTCATGGCTTTAGACCTCCCGTGCGGCGCGCTCGATGGCGCGGACGATGCGCGGATAGGTTCCGCAGCGGCAGAGGTTGCCGTCCATGTGGGTGACGATCTGCTCGCGCGTCGGATTCTTGGTGGCCGCGAGCAACTCGGCGGCCTGCATGATCTGCCCGGACTGGCAGTAGCCGCATTGCGGCACCTGCTCGGCGACCCAGGCCTTCTGCAGCGGATGCGAGCCGTCCGGCGAGAGGCCCTCGATTGTCGTGACCTTCTTGCCCGCCACCGCGCTCAGCGCGGTCTGGCACGAGCGCACCGCCTTGCCGTCCACGTGCACCGTGCAGGCTCCGCACAGTCCGGAGCCGCAGCCGTATTTCGTGCCGACGAGCTTGAGATGCTCCCGCACCACCCAGAGCAACGGCGTGTCGGCGGCGGCGTCGACGCTCACCCCTTTGCCGTTGATCGTGAACCCAACCGCCATTGCCTTCCTCCCGTGTTTCTTGCGCGCAACTGCGACGCGCCAGGAGGGGGCCGGGTCGGACGGCTGAAACCGCCGCACGCATGCCTTGTCTTGATGGGAACCGGACGATAACGATCGCCCCTCCCTCCCCTGGCGTGTTCTTCTTTGGAGGCATTATAAGCACGTGCCCTGACGGGAGCCCCGGGATTTTTTGCCACATCACGCGTCGAGGTTTGCAAATATGACTGCGGCGGGGCTCACGACCGAGCAGGGCCGGCGCTTCGTCGTGGCTTTCGTGGCGCTCGTGGCTGGCGCGGTCGCCATGGGCGCGTCGCCCGTGTTCGTGCGGTGGGCCGACGTTGGGCCGTACGCAAGCGCCTTCTGGCGCACCGGCCTCGCCCTGCCCTTTCTGTGGGCCTGGGCCCGCTTTGAGAGCCGCGACAAGGGCCGGCCGTCCTACGCGATCGATCGCCCGACGCTGCTCGCCGGCCTGTTCTTCGCGGGCGACCTGTTCTTCTGGCATCTCTCGATTCTCGCGACGACGGTCGCCAACGCGACCTTCCTGGCCACCATGGCGCCGCTCTTCGTCGCCCTCGGCGCCTGGCTGGTGCTTGGCGAGAAGATCGCGGCGCGGATCATCGTCGGGCTGGCGCTGTGCGTGCTCGGCGGCGTCGCGCTCATGCGCGAGAGCTACGGATTCGCGCCCGAGCGGCTGATGGGCGACATCTACGGGCTCGCCACCGCCGTGTTCTTCGGCGCCTACATCCTGGCGATCGGCGTCGGCCGCGCGCGGCACGGCGCCGCGCAGCTCGTGTTCGTCTCCACCGCCATCACCGCGCTCTGCCTGCTCGTCATCGCGCTCGCCTTCGAGCCGCACATCCTGCCGCGCTCGATGCAGGGCGCGGCGGCGCTGCTCGCGCTCGCGGTCGTCTCGCAGGTCGCGGGCCAGGGCCTGCTCGCGATCGCGCTCGGCACGCTGCCCGCGACCTTCTCATCGCTGGTGATCTTTCTCGAAGCCGTGGCGGCCGCAGGGTTCGGCTGGGTGCTGCTCGGCGAGGCGCTCGGGCTCGTGCAGGCGCTCGGCGGGCTGCTCATTCTGTTCGGCATCTGGGTGGCGCGGCCGCGTTCGGGCGACCGCGCCGTTGAGGCAGGTCCATGACGTCACGTGATTCGTCGCCGCGCGCCTTCCTCGAGGAGCTGTACCGCACGGCCGTCGCGGCCGCGCATCCGGCGTCTTGCCTGCCGCCGCATCTGCCGGAGCCGCCCGCCAAGGGCCGGCTGATCCTGCTTGCCGCCGGCAAGGCCGCGGGCGCCATGATCGAGGTCGCGGAGCAGCATTATGTGGGGCTCGGGCTGCCGCCCGCGCGCATGACCGGCATCGCGGTCGCGCGTCACGGCTATGGCCGCCCGACCCGCCACATCCCGGTGGTCGAAGCCGGCCATCCAGTGCCCGACGCCGCCGGTCTCGCGGCCGCCGAGAAGACGCTCGCGATCGCCGACAGCGCCACCGCGGACGATCTCGTGCTGGTGCTGATCTCGGGCGGAGCCTCCGCCAATTGGATCGCGCCCGCCGCCGGCGTGACTCTCGAAGAGAAGCAGGCCGTGACCCGTTCGCTGCTGCGCTCGGGCGCCTCGATCGACGAGATCAACTGCGTGCGCAAGCATCTCTCGCGCCTCAAGGGCGGCCGCCTGGCCGCGCTTGCGCGCCCCGCGCGCGTGCTTACGCTCGGCATCTCCGACGTGCCGGGCGACGACCCCGCGATCATCGGCTCCGGTCCGACCGTGCCGGATCCCTCGACCCTCGCCGAGGCCCGCGCGATCGCGGCACGGCGCCGCCTGGTGATGCCCGACTCGGTGCTGCGCGCGCTGAACGACCCGGCGAACGAATCGCCGAAGCCCGGCGATCCCATCTTCGCCGATACCGAATTCCGTCTGATCGCCCGCCCCGCCGATGCGCTGCGCGCCGTCGAAGCGAAGGTCCGCGCCGCCGGCTATCCCTGCATCCTGCTCGGCGACCACGTCGAGGGCGAGGCGCGGCAGGTCGCGGCCGAGCATGCGCGGCTCGCCCATGAGCAACAGGCCTCCGGCAAGACCGCCGTGATCCTCTCGGGCGGCGAGCTCACCGTGACCATCACGGGCAACGGCCGCGGCGGCCCGAACCAGGAATACGCCCTGGCGCTCGCGCCCGCGCTCGGCCCCGGCATGGCTGCCGTCGCAGCCGATACGGACGGCACCGATGGCGGCGGCGGCAGCGCCGAGGACCCGGCCGGCGCCTACGTTGACGCTACGACTGCGACACGCGCGCAGGCGCTTGGCCTCGATCCGGCCGCCTTTCTCGCCGACAACGACTCCACCGGATTTTTTTCCCGTCTCGGCGATCTGTTGAGTCCCGGGCCGACCTACACGAATGTCAACGACTTCCGTGCCATCCTGGTGGACGGGGCGTGAGGCAGACGAATCGCCGCGATGCAATGATGAGTGATCGTCCGACGAGTGGGGCACGCTGGAGCCGGCGCGCAGCCTATGGCGCGCTGCTCGTCGTCGCGTGGCTCTGCGTCGGTTTCGCGAGCACCGCCGCCGCGGACTTCCGCCTCTGCAACAACACCGGCAGTCGTGTGGGCGTCGCGATCGGCTACAAGGATGCCGAAGGCTGGACCACCGAAGGCTGGTGGAACTTGCCGGCGCGCAGCTGCGAGACTCTCGTCAAAGGGGTGCTTGTCGCGCGCTTCTATTATGTCTACGCAGTCGACTACGACCGCGGCGGCGAATGGTCCGGCAAGGCCTTCATGTGCACGCGCGACAAGGAGTTCACCATTCGCGGCGTCGAAGACTGCCTCGCCCGAGGCTATGACCGTACCGGATTTTTCGAGGTCGATACGGGCGAGCAGCGGTCGTGGACCGTGCAGCTGACCGAATCAACGGAACAGGGACCGCAGCGCCAAGTTCCGCAGTATACGCCGATGATTCCGCCGCCGGGGCCCCGCCCCGGTCCGCCTCCGCAGATCCAACCGAGGCAGCAGAGCAAATGAGACGTCTGCGCCGCACCAAGATCGTCGCCACTCTGGGTCCGGCTTCATCGGACCGCTCCATGCTGGCCCGCCTGTTCGAGGCCGGCGCCGACGTGTTCCGCATCAACATGAGCCACACGCCGCATGACGCCATGCGGAACTACGTGACGATGATTCGCGGCCTGGAGCAGAGCTACGACCGGCCGGTCGGCATCCTGGTCGATCTACAGGGGCCGAAGCTGCGCGTCGGCAGTTTCGCCAGTGACAGCGTCATGCTCGAGAAGGGCGCGACCTTCGTGCTCGACGACGACACGACGCCCGGCGACGCCAGTCGCGTGCACCTGCCGCATCCCGAGATCCTGCTCGCGCTCGAGCCCGGGCACCGGCTGCTGCTCGACGATGGCAAGATCCGGCTTACCGCGGTCGAGACCTCGGCCAAGCGCGCCGTGACGCGCGTCGAGGTCGGCGGCAAGCTCTCGGCGCGCAAGGGCGTCAGCCTGCCCGATACGACCATCGGCTTCTCGGCGCTCACCGCCAAGGACCGCTCGGACCTCGAAGCCGCGCTCGATGCCGGCATCGACTGGGTGGCGCTCTCCTTCATCCAGCGCCCCGACGACATCGCGGAAGCAAAGAAGATCACGCGCGGCCGCGCCGCCGTGATGGCCAAGATCGAGAAGCCGCAAGCCGTGCATCGGCTCGCCGAGATCATGGATTTCGCGGATGCCCTGATGGTCGCCCGCGGCGATCTCGGCGTCGAGATGCCGCTCGAGATGGTGCCGGGCGTGCAGAAGCAGATGACCCGCGCGGCGCGGCGCTCCGGCAAGCCCGTCGTGGTCGCGACCCAGATGCTGGAGTCGATGATCAGCAACCCGGTGCCGACCCGCGCCGAAGTGTCGGATGTCGCGACTGCGATCTTCGAAGGTGCCGACGCCATCATGCTCTCCGCGGAATCGGCGGCGGGGCAATATCCGGTCGAAGCCGTCTCGATGATGAATCGCATCGCCGAAGAGGTCGAGATGGACCCGACCTATCGCGGCATCATCCAGGCGCAGCGTGCCGAGCCGGAGGCGACCGGCGCCGACGCAATCGCGGCCGCCACGCGCCAAATCGCCGAGACGCTCGATCTCTCGGCCGTGGTCTGCTGGACGAGCTCCGGTGCGACGGGTCTGCGCGTGGCCCGCGAGCGGCCGAGCTCGCCGATCGTGGCGATCAGTCCAAATGTCTCGACCGGCCGCAAGCTGTCGTTGGTCTGGGGCGTACACTGCGTGGTGGCGGCCGATGCGAAGGACCAGGAAGACATGGTCGATCGCGCCTGCCGCTTCTCCTTCAAGGACGGTTTCGCCAAGGCCGGCCAGCGCGTGATCGTGGTCGCGGGCGTGCCGCTCGGAACACCCGGCGCGACCAACATGCTGCGCATCGCCTTCGTCGGCTCGGAGGCGACGGCCGAGCCCTGAGGCCTTACTTCACGACTGCGAGCGCGTCCTCGCGCTGTTGCGCCATTGCGAGCGCTTCGATCTCAGCAACGATCTTCTCTGCCGCGACGTGATGCAGTCCGTGGCCGGCGCCGGGCAGCTCGATCAGGCGCACGCCCGCCACGGCAGCCGCAAAGGGACGCGCATGCGTCTCGGGCGGGACGATCGTGTCGCGATCCGCCGTGAAGATCACCACCGGCATCTTCAGCTCGCGATAGCGCGCGGCCTGCGCGGTGACATGCGGCTTGAGCGCGATGACATCGCGCGCATTGGCCATGAACTGCGCGGGCCGCAGCACCATACGGATCGCGGCGCGCTCGACATAGTCCTCCGGCACCGGCTGCGGCGCGAACACCTTGCGTGACGCGCCTTCCATCAGGGCAGAGCCGAGCGGTAAGGCGATTGTCGCCGTGAACAGCGGCCCGATCACCGGCATGGTGGCGAGCTCGTAGTACCAGGAGACGCCGCCCTTCCAGGGATTTAGCACCGGCGCGGTCAGCACCAGACCCGCGACGTGCTGCGGATGATCGAGCGCGAGCGTCGTCGCCAGCGCGCCCGACCACGAATGCGCCACGACGATCGCGCGCGAGATGCCGAGCCGATTGAGCGCTTCGGCAATCACTTTCGCTTGCCGGCCCGGACCGATCGCGTTGGCCCACGCATCGCTCCAGCCATGGCCCGGCCGGTCGATCAGGATCACGCGATGGCGTTCTGCGAGTCGCTCCCCGAGCGCCAGCCGCATGTCCTCGAGCGTGCCGCTCGCGCCATGCAGCAGCACGATCGGCAAGCCCTTCGTCTTGTCGGAGCCGAGCTCGACGACGTGAAGGCGTCCGCCATTCACGGCCACGAAACGCCCCGTCGGCGGATGCGCGCGCTCGATGGCGCGTGTCCCGATCAGCGTGAGAGCCGCGAGACCGATCACGAGCGCGACGACGAGAGCAGCAGTGAGCAGTGTCATGGAGAATCGTCGTGGCACGGCAGGAGTTACGCCCGCCTGCACGGATCGGTTTCGCGAGGGTGGATCAGATGTCGCGGCCCTCGACCTTCTCGGTCAAGGTCTTCACGAATTCGGGAATCTTCTGCAAATGCGGGTTCACGGCGAGCGCGCGGCGGAACGCGTCCAGCGCGAGCTTCTCCTCGCCGATCTCCTGCATGATGATGCCGAGGCCGGAGAGCGCGCCGAAGTGGCGCGGCTCGCGCGCCAGCACCTGGCGGATGTCCTCCATCGCCTTCCCGAAATCCTTCTTCATGAAGTGCAGCGTGGCGCGGCGATTCCAGGCCTCCACATAGTCCGGCTTGATCTCGATGATCGAGTCGAGGAGGCGGATGCCGAGATCCATGTCCTTGCCGTCCACCGCGGTCTTCACGCGACCCATCAGCAGATCGGCGGTGTCGCTGCCCGAGTGAAACCAGATCGCCCAGATGCGGCCTTCCACCAGCTTTGCGGCGTCGGCATCGGGCGCGGCCTTCAGGGCCTCGAACAGGAAGTCCAAATTCTTGGTCTTGTCGCCGCGCGAGACCTTGGGGAGCTTCTCGGGCCCGCGCAGCCAGTTGCCGGGCTTCTCCTCGGACGGCGGCTCCTGGGCCTGCGGAGGCTGCTGCGCCTGGGGCGGCTGCTGAGGCTGCGGCGATGGCTGTTGCGCCCATCCGGGGGACGCGAGCGCCGGCACCGCCAGAGCGGCTGCCAGCAGATACGGAGCGAGTCGCACACGCATGGGCACAATGTAGTGCCTCAGCGCGCAAGCGAAAACACCCGCCTCAACCGGCGGGTGCTCACAGACCTGTGATGCGAGCCGAAGGGCGTGTGATCAGCCCTGCCGCGCCTTGAAGCGCCGCATGGTCTTGTTGATCACATAGACCCGGCCCTTGCGCCGCACGAGGCGGTTGTTCCGGTGCCGCGCCCGCAGCGATTTCAATGAGTTACGGATCTTCATGGGCCACCTTTAGGCGGCCGCGGGCCGCGAGGCTGTCATTGAGAGCGCTTCCGATAGCGGGTCTGCGGGACCCTTGTCAACGCTTGCCCGCCCCCTCCGGAATAGCCCGTGGGGCGTCAAAAATCGGCTCTCGTGACGGCCGTCACATCGGCCTCGCGCACCGGAACCTAAAACCCGCGGCCTCAACCGCTGATGACTTCGGTCCGGGGCGCAAGGACATTGAACCTTCGCCCCGGCTGGACCGTCAAAACCTCACCATCCCAACCGGGCGCCGGGGCTCCCTCCACTGCGCCCTCCGGAGAAGAACAATGATCACGCTGTCCCTTATCGCCGCCACGATGCGGCGCGTCGCCACCTGGCCCGTCGCGGCCGTGAAGTTCGCCCGTGACCGCCAGGCGCTCGCGCATATGGCCATGCTCGACGACCGCCTGCTGCGCGACATCGGCCTCGAGCGCTCGGATGTTTACGACGCCATGTCCCTGCCCTTCGGGCAGGATTCCGGCGAGTTTCTGCAGGATCGTCGCCGCGGCCCCCGCATGCCCCGGACCGCGACCGTCGCGAGACAGTTCGCCGACGTCGGTGTCCGCCTCGCGGCGCCGGCCAACCAGACCGAGACCGCCCGTCTCGCGGCCTGATGAATAGCCGCACGCCGCGCGAGGCTCCGCCTTGCGCGGTGTGGCATTGGGCCGTCAAACCGGCTATATGAATTCAAACCGCCGCCAAATGCGGGTTGGAAACCGCATCGGCGGCGGCTAGTTGCTGCGAGGCCCTTGCAAGACTGCGCAGCGAGGACTCTCCCTTGTGGAGGGGGAGAGTTATGCGTCATCTACAGTCGCCAGCGCGTTGATCACGTTGGCTATGCGAGCAGCCTCCAACTTGGTGAGATCGCTCGGAAGACCAACGATCTTCACGATGGTGTTCGGCCGAATGGGGATCGGAAAGACGATCTCCGATGGGCTGACGAAGGCAGCAATCGGCTGCGGCTGTGACCTCGATTCTTCTTCAACCGCGTCCTTCGATTGAGACGAAACAGGTTTCGGCTTCACGACAAATTTCGGCGTGATGGCCGTTTTGAAGTTGAGTGGATCCGCGCGGTACTTCTTAAAATCCTCAATCGCGTTCGCCACGCGTGACTTGTAAACTTTGACACTCTCCGGCTTGAACTCTCCACCTCGCTTGTTGAGGAAACGCCTCGCCACTTCATCCAGGTCGAGAGCGGTGACGTCGGTTGTTTCGGCCTCATCGAGGACACTGAGCAAGGTCCGCACCGCCGCCTTGCGAGAGTTGGCGGTCGCAATGTTCATCAGCCCCTTCGACGAGAGGTAGTCTAAAAAGGCAATGAGGTCGATTTGGCTGTTCGTGTTCATCGCGCTGCATCCAAGTGTATGCCAGCATGATTAGCACGATATTCATCAGACTGAAACATGTCTGACCAGACAAGAGATTGTCCGTCCACATCAGAGTTGGCGGACTTAAAAGCCTGATCTCATTGAATTTTTTTGCGCGGTCTGCTTCGGTTCAGCTATAGATCACGAAAACGTGAACTGTCTGAGCAACCAGACATGCAGCCCAACCGCCTATCCGGCGTTAGTGATGGCTTCTCGTAACATAGCTCTGAAGCCGCGTGCTCGTTGCCACCGCACGCCGCGCAAGCAGGTCTTGCGCGTCGTGTGATGCGGTCTGAATGGTCCGGAATGGTGGGCGCGGCTGGGGATCGAACCAGCGACCCCTACGATGTCTCCCTTGCGCGGAAGAACCCTCGACCGTTTGATGGTGCAATGGCCGACCACCTGGAGAACGCGCGAAAGTTTCTGGAGAGCCTCCATCGGAACGACCTATCCAAGCTGCTCACACATTCAGAAATTGAGATCAGCATCAATGACTTTACCGGTGAGTATGATGTGGCAGTGCGGTCGCCGCGTCCGTTTGCAGATGCAATCGCGGTTCTCCAGCCTCACGATAGAAGGCGAATTGCGGAAGCCGCGTTGTCAGACCGGAGCGATTCATCTCGGCCGGATGACATTATTTGCCGCACGCTCTCGGGCCCTGCGGTAACAGGCCTTCCCGCACTGCTCCCCGAACTGATTATCCATCGAGAGATGATGATCGCGGTCGGGACGGGTAAAGACTCAATCCAGGAAGTCAACGACCACTACGTTGCTCGGCAAACAAGGCTCGTCGAGATGTGTGGCGCCGTCAGTCTGAAGTATCAGAACCCACACAAAGATCTCTGGGACTGGTACCGACACTACAAGGAAAACTTCGGCACCTATGCCGAACGGCGCAAGTATGTCAGAGACTTGTTCGCGCCAGCAATAGAAGCTTCCTCTGGGCGGACCTTCACACTTGGAGCTCACCGCGAGCCGACCGGCTGGGAGCGTGTAGATCGTGCGCTGGCAAAGGCCCGCTCACAGCTCGACACCGCCTCGGCAGAGGAGGAGTGGCAGACAGTTGGCCTGCTTTGCCGCGAGGTGCTGATATCATTGGCACAGGCCGTCTATGACCCAGCTGTTCATGTTCCAGAAGATGGGATCGCGCCGAGCGCAACAGACGCGAACCGGATGCTGGAAGCATACATCCGCCATGTCTTCCCAGGGGAGAGCTACAAGGAGGTCCGAGCACATGCGCGAGCAGCTCTTGCACTCGCCCTGCACCTCCAACATAGACGGACCGCAACACGCCAGTTGGCGGCGCTATGCCTGGAAGCCGCAACTTCGGTGACAGCGGTGATCTCGATCATATCCGGCCGAGCAGGCTAACGCGTCCAGTGGCTGACGCGCCTGGGCGCCTGATCTGCTTCTACCCGCTCTGTGAGGAAGCGGCCTCCGGGGTGATCCCGGAGACCGCCACCTGACGCGATCCGGTGGAAACCTCTCCTCGTCCGAACGGCCGAGGCTGTTGTCCGCTGTACACCGGCTCCCTGAGCGGTAGGACCCGCTCACGGTCTCGCGCCTAAGATGCTTTGGCTTCAACTTTCTGCCGGCGTCGCCGCTTCTGGTCGATCATCTTCCGAAACTCCGGCTCAAGCTCGACCAGCTTCCTGACGAGCCCATCCATCCGATAGCCATTCGCGATTTGGTTCTTGGGACCGCGATAGCGCGGGACACGTTTGACGAACCCCCGCTTTTCCAAGGCTGTGAGGTGACGCTGCACTTGCCTCGCCCCCATTCCCATCCGCCCAGCCAACATCTCCTTCGTTGGATAGGGTGGCTCCCCTGCATCCCACCAGAAGTCCGCGAGCTGTAGGAGGACGGTGAACTGCTCGGTGCTCAACTTCAGACGGCCTTGTGCCCAAAAGAGAATGGATGGCAGCGTGCAAAAGCCGAGGGTAATGAGGCCCTTTGTCCATTTGTCCTCTGGGCGTCGACGTGGCTTCTTCGGAAAGCCAACGACCTCAGCTTCCGCCTTCTTCTCCGTTGCTCTCATCGACTGGATCCTTCGGTCATCTCGTGTAACGAAACATGCGCTCCGAAAGTCTCGGCGACAAGGTAGACCGGATAGGCGTTACCGCCTCCCGTGGGGAGGCAGAAAAGCCTCTGGTAGGGGAGGCTCAATGGTCTCACGAAACATGATCCTCTCCTCAAGCAACACCCAGGCGCTCAATGATCCAACCAGCACACGTAGGGGGGACAAAAACGTCTCCCCCGAAATTTGCAGGCCCCTGGTTTCTTCGCGAATGGAGCGGTGCAGACGCGGGGCCATCTCAAGCCGAAGCACCCATAGTGGGGCTGTCGACAACAAGAGGGTGACGTGCACCCCGTCTACTCGTGTCGGTCAGTGAGGGTATTTTTTTAGCTGCCGGGGCAGGCCCGCTTCCTCGACACCACCGTGTCCCGGTAGCGGATCAGAACATCGGAGAGCGTCGTGCGGTGGAGCGCCCTCGGATCGGCCGGGAGCCCGACACGGTCGGCCTGGGCCTCCATCTGCCTCGCCCAGACCACGGCATCGGCCTTGAGCGTGAACGTCTCGCTGACCGGCTTCTCACCCTGCCTGCGCACCTGAACCTGGAACTTCTCACCACGCTTGCAGATGATCTCGCTGAGACACAGGTGTGACGGCGTGGTCTGCGACGGTCGTTCAAGGTGGCGGATGGGCCTTCCCAAGGCCCTGAAATCGTTGGCCTTGGGAATGGTGGGCGCGGCTGGGATCGAACCAGCGACCCCTACGATGTCAACGTAGTGCTCTCCCGCTGAGCTACGCGCCCGGTTCCGAAGGCGGGGCCCACCCTATATCGGCTCGGCGCCGGGCGGGCAAGCAGTGGTGCAAATCCAGAAAGCAGGAACTCAAGCCGCCAGCATTTTCTGCACCTCGTTGACGAGGTCGCGCAGATGGAACGGCTTGGACAACACCTTGGCGTCCTTGGGCGCATTGGCGTCCGGGTTGAGCGCCACGGCCGCGAAGCCCGTGATGAACATGATCTTGATGTCCGGGTCGAGTTCGGCGGCCCGGCGGGCGAGCTCGATGCCGTCCATCTCGGGCATCACGATGTCGGTCAGGAGAAGCTCGTAGGGCTCCTCACGCAGGCGCCGATAGGCCGCGAGCCCGTTGTCGAAATCCGTCACTGCGTAGCCGGCATTCTCCAGCGCCTTGACCAGGAAACGGCGCATGTCGTTGTCGTCTTCGGCGAGCAGGATCTTCGGCATGATGGCTTCTTCGAGGTCGGCGCCCGGCATATGTCTGTCCCCACGACACGTGACATCCCATAAGCCGGGTCGCCGGTAAATATGGGGTGAACCGCATAGGACCTTGGCAGAGGCGCTGCGGCATGGGAATCTGGCCCACAGGGGCGACGGCATCCGAGACCCAGAAAGGCGCACAGACCGCAATGACCGAATTGGCCGACGCCGAGCTCGACCCGCCGTTTGAAATCCTCGAGCCGGCCGAATGGCGCGCACCGGTGATCTTCAACTCCCCGCACAGCGGCCGCATCTATCCGCGCGCCTTCCTGGCAGCGGCCCGGCTCGACCTCTCCACCTTGCGCCGCTCGGAGGACACGTTCGTCGATGATCTGGTGGCCGGCGTGGTCGAGCGCGGGCACCCGATGGTCCGCGTGCATTTCCCGCGCTGCTATGTGGACGTCAATCGCGAGCCCTATGAGCTCGACCCGCGCATGTTCGACGGGCGCCTCCCCTCCTTCGCCAACACGCGCTCCATGCGGGTGGCGGGCGGCCTCGGCACCGTGGCGCGCGTCGTCGGCGACGCCCAGGAGATCTACGACCAGCGCATCCCGGTGGACGATGCGCTCCGTCGGATCGAAGGACTCTACAAACCCTATCACCGCGCGCTGCGCCGCCTGCTCACGCGCGTGCACCGCGACTTCGGCACGGCGGTGCTGGTGGATTGCCATTCCATGCCGTCGACCGCAGGTGCGAAGGACGACAGGCCGCGCGCCGACGTGGTGCTGGGCGATCGCTACGGCACGAGCTGCGTGTCTGCCGTCGCCGATGTGATCGAGGCCGCCTTCCGCGAGCTCGGCTATGCGGTGAGCCGCAACAAGCCCTATGCGGGCGGCTTCATCACGGAGCATTACGGCAACCCGGCTGCCGGCCTGCACGCCGTGCAGATCGAGATCAACCGCGCGCTCTACATGGATGAGCGGCGCTACGAGCGCAGCACGACCTTCGCGCGGGTCGCCGCTGACATCGAGACGGTCGCGGATCGGCTAGCCGCGCTGCCGATCGAGGAGCTGCGCCCATACCGGGCGGCCGCCGAGTAGCGTCTTTTCCCGGCATCTTTGCTGCATAGCAGCAATGCGGTGTGCGCATTTCCGCAGCGTCACCCGAATCGCGGCAATGGATTGGCGAGGCCATCTGCTGGTCTTCGCCACGGTTGGCACGGGTGAATGCGCGCCGCAGCAGGCGTAAAACGCAAGAAAAAAGGGCCGCTCGCGGGTGCAAGCGGCCCAAGTCTAGGGAGGAAACGCCCAAGGAGGGCGGCGGTAAACGCGAGATGACGCGCTACCGCGCTGCAACAATATGCAGCCGCACCGCACAAAAAGCAAGAGCTGCTTACATATTTTTCGGCGGCAGTGGCGCGGGCTCTGAAACCGGCAGCTCGGCCTTTTCGCGCGCGATCCGATGCGGGTCCGGCACGCGCAGATAGGCGATGCAGGTCGCGAGCAGCAGCGCGGCTTGCACGCCGAACACCACGCGGTAGGCGATCAGCGGATAGGCATCGCCCTCGGTCGGAAACAGCCCGATGATCGCGCCGGTCAGCAGCTGCGAGAGAAACGTTCCGCCCATCGTGCCAACATTGAGCAGCGTCATGCCGCGCCCGACGAGATGCGGCGGCAGCAGCGCCTTGCCGTTCGCGATCAGCACGGTGACGTAGCCGGCCGTGAAGCCGAGCAGCGCGATCCAGATCAGCAGCGCCCAGGCCGGCAGCTTGCCGACGAGCGCGATGAGCCCGAGCAGCGCCGCCAGCACGACGCCACCGGTGAAGACCGGGATCTTGTAGCTGCGCAGCGCACGCTCGACCTGGCCGAAGACGAGAAGCCCGATGATGTGCGCGAGCGCCGCCACGAACAGCACGTCACCGCGCGCGGTGAGACCGTAGCCATAGACGTGCGTGAGATAGGGCCCGCCCCAGAGCCCGACCACGAAGACGAAGCTCGAATAGGCCGTGAGATGCATCAGGAAGAGCGGCACGACGAAAGGAAGCCGTGCGGCCTCGGCGATGCCCGCGAGACTCTCCCGCAACGTCTCGTGGTGCCGCGACGCGTCCTGCGCATGGTCGTCGCGCACGACCAGCATCACGAGGATGCCGCACGCTCCCATGAACAGTCCGACCACCACGAAGCTGGTGCGCCAGCCCACCGTCGCGGCCGCCCAGGCGAGCGGCGCCGTGACGAGCAGCGTGCCGATGGTGCCTACGCCGATCTGCACACTCGCCAGCGTCGTGAAGCGCTCGGGCGGGAAGCGCTTCGCATAGAGCGCGAGCGGCGCCATCAGATAGCAGGAGGTGCCGAGGCCCATGAGGATGCGCGCCAGGATCAGCCCCGCCGGCGTGGTCGCGAAGGCGAACAGCCCCGCGCCGATCACCGAGACGACCGCGCAGACGATCATGCAGAGCCGCGGACCGTAACGGTCGAGCGCGAGGCCGAGCGGAAGCTGCGCGGCCGCGAAGGAGAGGAAGAAGGCGCTCGAGAGCAGCCCGATCTCGGCCGCCGACAAGCCGATCTCGCGCGCCAGATTCGGGGCGATCACGCCCACCGAATTGCGCAGGAACTGGCTCACCATGTAGATCGCGGCAAGCGTGCCCACGAGGGTCACGATCGCGCCGAGCGATCCCTCACCACTCTTCCGTGTCATTGACGTCCCGGCCTTCGCCGGCCGCGCGCCGGCTGGGGCCTTCCTGGCACGCGGCCCCTGCCCCGGCAACCACACCTGCCGCAACCCTGGCGGCCGCAGCCATGCACGGTTGCCGCGGCGGCGACTCTCCGTTACGACGCGCGGACCTGAGGGGAACCGCATGCCAGCAATCGACTTCGCGGCGTTCATCGACGAGCTCGCGACCGTATCGGGCGACGCGATCCTGCCGTTCTTCCGCACGTCCCTCGGCGTCGAGGACAAGAACCGCGGCGGCAGCTTCGATCCCGTCACGGCCGCGGACCGCGCCGCCGAGCAGGCGATCCGCGCCCTGATCCGGGGCAATTTCCCGGAGCACGGCATCGTCGGCGAGGAGTACGGCAACGAGCGCACCGACGCCGAATATGTCTGGGTGCTCGACCCGATCGACGGCACCAAGTCCTTCATCTCAGGGATGCCGGCCTGGGGCACGCTGATCGCGCTCACGCGCTTCGGCGAGCCGGTGTTCGGCATGATGCACCAGCCCTTCATCCGCGAGCGTTTCACGGGCGACGGCGGCGCTGCGCGCTATCGCGGGCCGGCCGGCAACCGCGCGCTGATGGTGCGCCCCTGCGCGGCGCTTTCGGATGCCGTGCTCTTCACCACGAGTCCGCTGCTGATGGCCGAGGACGAGCGTGGCGCGTTCAAGCGCGTCGAGGAAGCGGTCCGGCTCTCGCGCTATGGCGGCGACTGCTACGCCTATTGCATGGTCGCGGCCGGCCACGTTGACGTCGTGATCGAGAGCGGGCTCAAGCCGCACGACATCGTGGCGCTGATCCCGATCATCACGGGCGCGGGCGGCATCGTCACGAGCTGGGACGGCGGCCCGGCGACCGCCGGCGGCCGCATCATCGCGGCCGGCGATCGCCGCGTGCACGAAGCCGCGGTGGCGCTGCTGAAGGATCAGGCGTAGCCCCTCGTCCGTCATCCTTCGAGGCTCGCGCTCGTCGCTTTCGCGACGAGCCCTCGCACCTCATGATGACGGATGTGAGGTTTGCGCTTGCTGCAGTGTTGGCTTCACCGAAAAAGCGGCGACCCCGGAACGAAGGCGTCGAAGGCGGCCCAGAACTGCTCGCGATAGCGGTCCTGCTCCATCATGATCTCGTGGCGCGCGCCCGGGATCACGAGATGCGAGCCGGCGCGCAGGCGCCCCATCACGATCGCGGTCGTCGGCGTCGAAACCACCTCATCCTGGCCCGCGCACACCGCCAGGATCGGCTGATGGATACGCGCCGTATAGGCGTGGTCGAGGAAATCGGTCATCACCTTGAAGGCCTCGTCGAGCCACGCGAAGGTCGGCGAGCCGAGGCCGAGATTCGGCTCCTCGTTCAGGATCGCGACCGTGCGGCCGTAGCGCACGGGATCCGACGTCAGGACGTTGCCCGCGAAGGGCCGCGTGCCGACCGCGGTGGCGCTGCCGCCCGGCACATAGGAGCTGCCGAAGCCGAACATGCGCATGAACTTCGTCGTGGCGCGCGTCGCCCGCGAGCCAGCCGCGCCCGCGAGTCCGAGCATCGGCGCCGAAAGCACCATCCGGTCGAACCAGCGCCGGCCCTGATAGGCGGAGCGCAACAGGATGGCGCCGCCCATGGAGTGCGCGAGCGCGAAGTGCGGCGGCGCGCAGTCCGGGAGCACGACCTCCTTCATGAACACGTCGAGGTCGCGGTCGAACTCGGCAAAATCCTCGACATGACCCTTGCGCGGGTCCGAGAGCCGGCGCTGCGAGAGGCCCTGGCCGCGCCAGTCGATCATGGCGACGCCGAAGCCGCGCTGGCGCGCGTCCTGGACCACCTCGAAATACTTCTCGATGAATTCCGAACGGCCCGGGAACAGGCAGACCGTGCCCTTGCGGCCCTGCGGCGGCTCCCAGCGCGCAAAGCGAATGGAGGCGCCGTCGCTCGTCTTGAGCATCCCGGTGACGGCCCCTTCGGGCACCGGATTGGCCGGGATGGACACGAGTTTCATGGCGGGGAGACAAAACCCTCGGGACGCGCGGGAGTGCTGCTTATACCAGCCCGCGGCGGGGGCTCAATCCGGGTTCCCACCGCCTCTTGAACGGCGCGGACACAATCCCCAGATCAGCCCTGCGCAGGCCCATCCGGGCTGCGCATTTACCTGCGGTCCGGCCCCTGAGGCGGACCCACCGCATGTCGCTCAACACGGAGGACATTCCATGCGCACGTTCGATCTTGCTCCCCTCTATCGTTCCACGGTCGGCTTCGACCGTCTGTTCTCCCTGCTCGACCAGGTGTCCGGCGTCGACGGCACGGCCCCGAGCTACCCGCCCTACAACATCGAGCGGACCGGCGAGAACACCTACCGGATTTCCGTGGCCGTTGCGGGCTTCACCGACGCCGATCTCTCGATCGAGGCGAAGGAGAACACGCTGACGATCCGCGGCGAGAAACAGGAAAAGGCCGAGGAGCCGAAGGGTGAGGTGCTCTATCAGGGCATCGCGGCCCGCGCGTTCGAGCGCCGCTTCCAGCTCGCCGATCATGTGACGGTCCAGGGCGCGTCCCTCGAGAACGGTCTCCTGCACGTCGATCTCATGCGCGAGATTCCCGAGGCGAAGAAGCCGCGCCAGATCCCGATCAACGGCAGCACGCCGAAGGTGATCGACGCCAAGAAGGCGGCGTAAACCTCTCGATCGAGATCTCTGCGTGACCTCACGCGCGTGATCCCGGAGAGCGAACCACCGCTCTCCGGACCAGATCAGGCGTCAGAGACAGAGTGGGAGCGCCTCGGCGATGCCGGGGCGCTTTTCTTTTGTGCGCCTACTCGAGCGGGGCGAACGGCGGGAAGGCGTTGGTCTCCGCCGGCTTGGCGGCCTCCGCCGGCGCGGCCGCAGGCGCTGCGGCGGCAGGCGCTGCTGCGGCCGGTGCATCGGGCTTGGGCTGCGACGGCACCGATG
>JAEYAU010000001.1 GCA_023404705.1 Pseudomonadota bacterium | reverse complement strand
ACCGCGGGCTGCGGCGGCCGCAGCCCCGCGAAGGCTTCCGCATTGGCGGCGAGCCGCGCATAGATGCCGGCGAGCGCGCGGCGATAGGGCTCGTATTGCCGCTGCCTGGCGCGGTCCGGCGAGGTCTCGGCGAGCGCGCGCAAGGCGTCGGAGATCTCGACCAGCCGGCCGTCGAGGCTGAGGTCATGGCCGAGCGCATTCACTTGCTCGAGATAGTGGCGCAGGATGCGCTCGCTCTGCAGCCGCAAGGTCGCCTGCAGCACCTCCGCGGTGACGAAGGGATTGCCGTCGCGGTCGCCACCGATCCAGCTGCCGAGGCGCAGGAACGAGGTGACCGTCAGGCCGGAGGCCTGACCCGCGAGCCGGTCCTCCAGGTCGCAGTAGAAGCGCGGCAGCTCGGCCAGGAACACGTGGTCGTAATAGGCGAGGCCGTTCACGACCTCGTCGATCACGCGCAGCCGCGTGGTGCGCAGAATGTTGGTCTGCCACAGCGTGAGGATGGCGCGCTCGAGCGCGCGCTGGTTGGCGGCGCGCTCGGACGGCATGAGGTCGTCGGGCGCGCCGAGCAGCTGCGCGATCTCGAGCTCACGGTCGATCGAGGAACGGCGGCGCACCTCGGTCGGATGCGCGGTGAGCACCGCCGTGCACTCGGCGCGCGCGAAGAACGCGCGCAGCGCCTCGCGCGGTACGTCGTTCGCCTGCGCCAGCACATGCGCCATGGTGCCCTCGCGCGGCGCCGCATTCGCCATCGCATGCGCGCGCGAGCGGCGGATGTGGTGGCGGTCCTCCGCAATATTCGCGAGATGCGAGAAATAGCCGAAGGCGCGGATGATGCGCAGCGCCTGATCGGTGTCGAGGCCGGCCGTGATCTGCTCGAGCGCGCGGCGCGCGCTGCCGTCGGCGTCGCGGTGGAAGCGCACCGCGGTCTGGCGGATCTCCTCGATCGCCGCGAACACGCCCTCCCCTTCCTGCGCACGCACCGTGTCGCCCAGGATGCGGCCGAGCCGGCGGATGTCCTCGCGCAGCGGCGCGTCCTTGTCGGGGGAAGTATCCATGCGGGCAAGCTAGCGCATGTTCGCATCAGATCCATGCCCGTTCGTCCCCGCGAAAGCGGGGACCCAGATGGGCACAGACGTGCGGCCCTGGATGCCCGCTTGCGCGGGCACGAACGAAGTGTGGTCAGCGGCCGAGGCCGCGCATGCACTCTTCGGTTGTATCGCGATACAGCAGAAACGCCATTTCGACAGCGATATCCGGAAATCGCTTCCGCCCGTCTCCGAACCGTGTTATCGTTTAAGTTGTACTCACGGGGCGAGCGCGTCGACCGAACTGCGCGCGGGAGGGCAGCGATGGACATGAACATGATCGTGCTCCGGGCGGACGAGTTCGAGACGCCGGACTGGAAGGACATCGCCAAGGACGTCGACATCGGCGGCATCACCCGCCCCGACTTCGGCTTTCCGGACGCCAAGACGCTCGGGCGCGACGACTTCACGGACCCGACCGGCACCTTCAAGCGTTTCGGCCGCGCAGGCAAAGGCTTCCCGACCGACCTCACCTTCGACACGCTCGGCGTGCCCTCGCGTCCCTCGCTCGACAACCTCATTCTGCCGACCAAGCTCTCGCTCGACGTGGTGAGCACGAGCGCCGGCGACCGGCGCGACCTGCGCCACGAGAAGGGCGTGCTCGCTGCCGCGCCGCCGATGCCGATCGTGCTGATCCGCTCGGTCGCGAGCGCCGGCCCTGGGGGGCCGCCGACGGACGGCCCGCCGCCCGTGAGCTGGGGCATCGAAGCCGTCAACGCGCTCGGCGAGGAGTTCACCGGCAAGGGCGTGACCGTGGCGGTCCTCGACACCGGCATCGATGCCAATCATCCGGCCTTCGCGGGCGTCGAGCTCGTCTGCGAGAACTTCACCACCGAGCCGGACGAGGACATCGACGGCCATGGCACCCATTGCGCCGGCACGGTGTTCGGCCGCGACGTCGACGGCCACCGCATCGGCGTCGCGCGCGGCGTCACCAAGGCGCTGATCGGCAAGGTGATCGGCGAAGGCGGCGGCTCATCCGCCGCGATCGCGCGCGCGATCCACTGGGCGCAGGGCGAAGGCGCGCAAGTGATCTCGATGTCGATCGGGCTCGACTTCATCACCTATCAGAAGCAGCTGATGGAGAAGTACGGCCTCAAGCAGGCGCACGCGACCTCGCTCGCGCTCGCCGGCTATCGCGACAATGTCCGCCTGTTCGACCGCCTCTCCAGCGCAATCAGCACCAGCGGCTCCTTCCTCAACAGCGCCGTGGTCGCGGCCGCGGCCGGCAACGAGAGCCACCGGCCGGACTATTCGATCACGGTCGCGCCGCCCGCGGCCGCCGAGTTCTTCGTCTCGGTCTGCGCGGTCGCGCCCGGCAAGGACGGCGCGCCCTACGAGACCGCGCCCTTCTCCAACGACGGCGCGCGCTTCGCGGCGCCCGGCGTCCATATCTGGTCGGCCAAGAAAGGCGGCGGCCTCAAGCTCGACAGCGGCACCAGCATGGCGACGCCGCATGTCGCCGGCGTCGCGGCGCGCTGGGCCGAGAAGCTGATGCAGGAGGAGAAGTTCAGGGCCGACCGCGTGATCGACATGCTGGAGCTGAGCGCGCGCAAGCTCGCGCCCCACGTGCCGGTGAGCGACGCGCGTCACGGCATGGTGCAGGGTCCTTGATCAGCGCATGTTCCGGCGAAGTGGGCACCGGTTCGCCGACAAGAACATGCGCCAACAAAAGTTACGCTTCTGCCGGCGCGACGAGGCGCCGGTAGAGGTGCCAGCTCGCATGGCCGAGCACCGGCAGCGTCACCATCAGTCCGAGGAACAGCGGCAGTGCCGAGAGGATCAGCAGCACGACGATGACCGCGGCCCAGCCGATCATGGGCACCGGGTTCATCACGACGGCGCGCACGCTGGTGATCATCGCGGTGACCACGTCCACCTCACGGTCGAGCAGCAGCGGGAACGACACCACGGTGAGGCTGAACAGCACCAGGGAGAGCGCCGCGCCGATCAGATTGCCGACGGCCAGGAAGACGAGGCCTTCGCTGGTGGTGAGCACGATGGTGATGAACTGGCCGAGGCTCGAGAACGAGCGGTTCACGCCGAGGAACAGCGCCATCAGCAGGCGCACCTGGTACATCCACAGGATCAGGATGAACAGCGTGACGAAGGCCATGCCGCCGACCTCGCCGCGGCTCTTCACCGCCGCGAAGATCTCGCGCCAGCTCGCGACCTCACCGGCGTCGCGCCGGCGGCTCACCTCGTAGAGGCCGATCGCCGCGAACGGGCCGATCAGCGCGAAGCCCGCCGCCAGCGGATAGGCGAGATACGTCATTCCGAGCGCGGTGACGCTCAGCACCACCGCGATGCCGCCGAGCGCGAACAGCGCGCCGAGCACGAGGCCCGGCACCGGCGCGGCCTGGAAGTCGCGCAGCCCGCTCGCCAATGCTTCCGCCACGTCGCCGACCGCGATGCGCCGCACGACCGGATCGGCCTTGCCCGAGATGGATCCGCGAATCTCGTCGCTCATGCGTCTCTCCGAATCCGCCCAGCCTGCGCGGGCTCGGCGCGGCTCGCATTGACCTGCCGCAAGGCGCGAGCCACGCGAATTATTCGGCGCAATTTTATGCAACCGGAACGACGCATCGCGCACGCGCGTTCGAGCCGCATCTACATTCATGGAGGCCGTCATGGCGCGTGCATTTCATCCTGAGCTTCTTCGAATGGCATGTCTCGGTGTCGCGCTGCTCGCAACGCCGGCGCTGGCGCAAGTGAGCGGCGGCGCCGGCGTGAGCGCCGGCGGCGTCGATGCGGGTGCGGGAG
>JAEYAU010000253.1 GCA_023404705.1 Pseudomonadota bacterium | reverse complement strand
CGTCACGGCAGCACCGCTCACGGAAGAGCTCACGCCCGCGCCTCCGTTGCCGCCGGTATTAGCGCCGCCATTGCTCCCGGCGCCACCCGCGCCACCGCCGCCGCCGCCTGAGACGGTGCCCGCATTGCCGCCATTGCCGCCTGGAGTGCCGGTCCCGCCATTGCCGGTCCCGCCGGGGCCCTTTCCGCCGCCGCCGCCGGAGGCGCCGGGCTTGCCGTCAAAATCTGTTACCGTCGTGCCACCGCCGCCGCCGCCGGTGACTGATGCAATTACCGCAGCGCCGAGTTCGATTTTCGTAACACCGCCGTCGGTGCCGCGTGCACCGCCTACACCTCCCGCTCCGCCCGCGCCGATCGTGATTGCATAGCTGCCGGGCGCGAGCGAGAGGGCGCTCTCGGTGACCTTGCCACCACCGCCACCTCCGGCCGCTCGGTCGTTGGCCGCGCCATGTATGCCACCACCACCGCCGCCACCACCAACAAGCAGTGTCGTGACGCTAGCAGCGTAGGTCCCGGGAAACGATTCACGCGCCGTCGCGAGCACGGTCGGAAACTGGAGCTCTGAAGCCTTGAGGCTGAGGCCGATAGCGAGCCAGTCGGTCGAGGAGTTGAGCGTCGTCTCCATATCCGACCCCGGGTCGGGGTCGACGGTCGACGCATCCGTGATCTTCTCGATGACGGTCTTGTCGCCGATGAAGAGCTCCAGGTTCTGCACCGCCATCGGGTGGTGCTCGTCGTCTCCTTCGCTAAAGGCCGCGTAGTTTTGGTAGACGCGGTCAGCCCATGTGCTGTTGACGTCATTGACGTGGATGCGGTGGACGTAGCTCTCGGTCGCCCAGATAACCCAGTTGTCGAACTCACCCGCGCCGAGACAGGCCGCGCCGCCGGAGGTGGGCACGGTCGTGTGCGCCAGGGTCCACGTGCCGCTCACATCGCGCCAGATCTTCCCGGTCGTCGCGGAGAACCAGAGCTTGGTGCCATTGGAGAGCGCAAGCCGCTCGTTGCATAGCTCCGTGACCGTGGAGCCGGAGCTCTTCGTGAGCTTCTGGTGGACTTTGATAAGGCCGGGCGTGGAGTGGATGTCTATCCCGACCAGGCGGAAGGCACTGCCGAGTACGCCGCTCCACTTGCTATCGCTGAGCCCTTTGACGCCGTTTGGGAAGAGAGACTGCTTCATACGTCAGAATGGCTCGATCGTCGGCTCTACAGTCATTTTAGGAAGTTGGTCGCGGTCGCGATCGCCATAGAAGTCGACCAGCTCAGTTTCGAGCGCCTCGATGCGCGCGCGAATCTTTTGTGCCTGGTCGGGCAGATGGATGTCGCAGTAATCCAGCGCGGCGTAGAGCGAGATGAGCCGATGGAATTGAGGGGCGAAGCCGGGCTCTACCGCGTCGCTGTCAGCATCGAAGTACACAGCCGGGCGCTGATATTGGATTTCAAGGCCCTCAGTTGAGCCGTAACTCGGGATCGGCGTGAGAAAAATTGAGTTGCCGAGCTTGTCATAGCCGCTCGGCGTACCGGTGCTTGCAATCTGACTGTCGCTGAGCTCGCGGCGCGAGATGGGCTGGAGGGTTAGCCAATTGCCATTGGGGTCCTTGACGCGGACGCGGATCACCTTCAAATGCGAGAGAGTGAGCGCATAGTCCTCTTGGTTCGCTTCGAGGTCTCCCGTGCTGAGCGGAAGCGTTGCCTCTCCGTCTCCATTTTCATTATTGAAATCGTCCCATTCCCACGAATTGTCAGACCGCATGATCAGCGTGCTAACGCGATCCATGGCCATATTGGCGTTACGCCTGATGTCTGCGACCGGGTAGAGCGTCGTATCGTCCGAAGGCAGGCGGCACCACCACCTCACGTCTGAGATTATGCTGTTGTTGCCTGAGTTGAATTGCATAACTATTTGATGAGCACCGTTCGCACCTTCTCAATGATAAACGTCATGCCCTCCACTCCGAGAAACCCGCCCGTGCCTGCCATAGCGAGCGTCAGGTAGTGCTGTTCTGGCCCTAGCGTATGCAGGGCCATCAATGAAAAGATGACTCCAGTGAAGGACGACATGACCGTCAGCGTGAAGAAGTCGACCCACGTCTTCGAGGTGCCGAGCCGATAAGCTTTTGCCGCATGCACGACCGCGCCAAATATCGCGATAATCAGATGAGCGATGAGAGGCGAATTGCTTGCTGCTTGGTCTGTCATGCTGATTGGAGTCTAGGGGTAAAGGCCGCTGCTTCTGCAGTCCGCTCGGTCCAGATGCTCACGCGGATGTAGTCGTCGAACGCGAGCTCCCCGAGCGTCCTGCCCGCGCCCGGAACCGGATCATCGAACGAGAGGCCTGCGAAGATCGGATTGTCGAGGCCAAGATCCCCGACGCGGACTAACCCGCTCGTTGTCGTGCGGGGGCTGAGCGAGGTTGTTGCTTTGGCTCGCTCAGTCCAGACCATGCTAGCGGCAAGAGACTACGTTGATAGTGCTGCTGCCCGTGCTGGTCTTGGCCGTGATGGCTCCACGGTAGGGCATATTGGGTGCGAACCCGTACACCAACGATGGAACCGGCGACGTGGAGGTGGCCGGAGTTAGCTGGTCGCCCCTCCCGCTCACAGCCGTCCCGCCAAGCGACGTCGACACCGTGTTGGATGCGTTTATGGGCTGCACGAGCTTGATCCATTGATAGCTGCCGGCCGCGAGAACGGTGGTTGCGGCCTGGTGGCCAATGGCTACGGTCGTCTCCGTAACGTCGCACTGGCTCGTGGCGTTACCGAGTGCTTGGGGCTGGACCTTCTGCGTGAAGTAGTTTGCCGCGTGCGCCGCGTAGGTCGCTATAAAGACCGGAAGGGCGATGACGGCGGCAATGACGAGTGCTTCTTTGTAATTCATATGGGTGTGTGGTTGTCCCGCCCTCGTCGCTGCCCCCCGAAGGGGCAGAGTGAGGGCAAGACGGCTAGTCTAGACGAATGCCCAGGAAGCGCGTGGAAGACCCTACGTCCCCGATAGACGGCACCGCGGCCGTTCCGGTCAGGTTGCTCACGTCGCACGTCGCGTAATTCGGCGTCGTGGATGCGTGGCAACTGCGGATGAACCAGCCGGCGCTCAGCTGGCCAGCGTTCGGGGTGGTCGTAGAGAGCTGCGCGAACACCAGGTCGCCCGACCGCAGACCGGGCACATACAGGTCGTATGGCTTGGTGGACGTGGCTGCCTGGCTGCTGTTCATCCCGAGGAAGTCGGTAGAACCGGCAAGCACCTGCTGAAGCTGCGTGCCTGACGCGCCAATGCGCGTGAGGAGCTGCCCCCCGAGCTTCATGAGCCCGGACTGGAAGATCGCAACACCTCCAGCCGCCAGGGCGAGAACCGCCAGAATGAAGATTGTCTTTCGCATGGTGGTGTTGTTGAGTGTTGCTAATTACTTCCAGTTGCTCGCGTCGAACTTGGCGTAGACGGACGCGCGGGCGCCGTCGTCGTACATCTTCGCGCCCATGCCGAGCAGCGACTTCGTAAGATCAGCGAAGCCCTTCTCCTTCTCGATGATGCGGATGTCGTTCGGATCGATCTGGACCACGAGGTCGATCGCTCCGCGGACGCCGAAGTGTGCGCCCTGAAGCTGATTGCTCCAGACGTCGGCAGCGGCAGTGAGAGTCTCCGACACGACGATATCGCCGTAACCGGTCATGTTCATGTCATTGCTGACAATGGTGGCGCGTACATGGCGCTTCTCGCGGATGATGAACTGGTCCTCCGTATCGAGCTCGATGTAATCGGTGCCGGCCGTGCCGCCGCCCTCGATCGCGCTCTTGAGGTTCGTGCGGGCTGCGGATGCGGAGCCGCCGATCAGGACTTGGCCGGCAGTCGTGCCGAGTGTGGTCTTGAAGGTGAACGTGACGCCCGCGATAACGACGGTGTCGCCGTCGGTCGGCTGGGTCGCGATCTTAAGCGATGCGCTCCACGGCAGGTTGTTGTTCTGCACGATGGTCCAGCCATTCCACGGGCCGATGACGCCGTTGGCCATGACGCTGTCGCCGAGGGGCGTCTCGCGCTGGGACTTCAGCTTGCGGATAGCGGCGATGGCATGCGGACCGAACACCGCGGTGCGCCCTTCAAGGGGAGCATCAGCGGAGCCGAGCCTGGTGTCGGCGGCCTCGAATACGTCGAAGATGGCCGAGCCCTGGAAGTCGACGTAAGAGCCGGACGCGCCGCCGAGCGTCGCGCCGTCAATTGTGTGCTTGGAGCCAGTGATCTTCGAGAGATAGTTCTGCTCGATGCGGTTGTTAAGATTGCGCTGCATCGACATGGCCGAGAAGGTGACCGGATTGTACTTCGCGGTCTGCTTCTTGTCGGTCCAATCGATCTCCTCCGCAGCATACTCGAAGGTATCAACCTCAAGAGTCTGCTTGGTGGCAGATTGGCGCTTGAACGTTATGTCCGAATATGGGGTGTAGGTGCCGGTGCGAGCCTTGGACATGATAGGCTTGTGCACCTTCTTGCCGTCCTGCGAGAGGACGGAAGCGGCATCGGTATCGGCGAGGAAGACGGCCGTGTTCTCGACGAACAGGGTCTTCTGCATCTCGTACCAAATTTCTAGTTTTAGATCGTCCACAGTAGTGGGTGATTAGCCGCACTACCGCTCATCCCTACTTGCCGTTCGCCTTCTTCCACTCGTCGAACGCCTTGCGGCCTTCCGGCGTGGACATATCGAACTGAGGCATCTTGCCCTGGGGGGCGGTGGGAGTGCTGTGCGGTGTGCGGGTGACTGCGGCCTCGTCTATCTTTCCCGCTTTGACTGCCTCTGAAATGAGGTGCTGGATGTAGCCAGTCTTCGCAGCCTTGCGGACGGAGACGCCCTGGAACTTCGCTACGTTCTTGATCTCAGTCTTGATCTCGTCGGGATAGTCCATCTCGTCGAGGTCGCGCTGCTCAAGCGTTGCAATCGTGGCATCTTCCGCTTGCTTGCGGATGCCCTCGGCATCGAGCGGCTGGGTAGCCGGCGTAACCGGGGTGGAAGGCTTCGGGCCCTTGAGCTGCTCCCGATACTTGATCTTCTGACCAATGGCTTCGGAGAGCTTCTTCTTGTGCCCAAGCTCGCGCTGGACAAGACCGTCTATGAGCGTCTTGTTCTGGTCGTCGTCCGAGAGGCCTAATTCGGAGACGATCTTGGCGCGGACTTCATCTGCCTTACCTTCTGCAAGCGCCTCCTGCTCGGCTTGGAGCTCCTCCGGAGTGGGAGTGGTTTCTTTTGGGTCCATTGGACTTGGGGTTGCCCGTAGGGCTTATTTTGTTAAATGCCTTCGCTCGTGGAGCGGTCGGTAGGTCCGGACTCCCGGGCCCACCATCGCGTCACGAACCGATGTCAACGAACCGTCCAACCCTCGTGCTTGCTGGCGAACTCTTCGGCAAGCTTCCGGAAGTCGGGGCCATGCACGGATAAAGAGTAAGTGCGTGCAGGGTTGCCCTTCACATCGCACACGATGACTTCCTCGCTATCCACACCTACCAGTCCATTCGCAACGACCGGGCCATCAAGATCGTACTTCTTGGTCTCCTTCGCGAGCAGGTCGAGAGCGACAGGTGATCCCGCGGCAGGTATTGGAGCAGTAGGCGTAGATGGCTGAGACGCCTGTATGAAGTCTGCCTCGGATGCAAATACGACTGTGCCCTCCTGAGCGCCATTGGCCATCAATACGCCCCCTAGCGCGTTGCCAGCGATGAATTCGGGTGTGAGCTTCACCGGAGTGCCGTGGAGGCTGCGTAGACGCTCCACCTCAGCGACGCGATCTGCATTCGGTGCGAAGATTCCGAATGTCTTGATGTCAGCACCCTCGCCCAAGGCCTCGGAATAAAGTGCCAACTCGGCGTCAAGTTCGGAACGATTCGCTTCTGCTATGGGTGTGTTGAGCATGGTGTGGTCTATTAGAGACTTCTTGTATGCCTCCAGTGTAGCACCCGCGCTCATCGTCAATTCAGGTTATTCACAGTAGGCCGGTGTCTTCGAGTTTGTCCTTCATGTTCGCGTCGGGGTCCTCGATCTCCGAGGGCTCTACAAACGGCTTAAGGATCTCACGCAGCTTCTCCGCTGCCGCCTGACGAGCCCTGCCCTCGACGGCTGCCGCCACCGGGTCGCTGTAGTTGATGCCGGCGAGCGTATCGAGCTTGGCAATTTCCTCCACGATGTGCGCCTGCACGGCTTTCCAGTCGCGGGTCTTCAGCAGCTGCTTGACGATAGTGGGGGATATCATACGCCATCTTTGAGGAGCCGGAGCACGGCTTCCATGTTCTCAATCTTCACCTCCTGTCCTTGGACTTCGAGCTCCTGCAGGCGGAAGAGCATGCGGTCCTCTGCCTCCTGGATCTTGGCGCGGACCTCCTTCTTCTGCGCATGCGGCGTGTTGCTCCAGAGCCCGATGCTTACAGTCAGGTCTTTGATGCGTTTCTGGTTGGCTTGTATGGTCTCTTTCAAATTCATAGGCCTGCGTCTTGTTCTAAATCACTGAGCATTTCCTCCCTCTCCCGCTGCACGTCCCGCTCCGCTTGTGCCTCCGGGTCGGTCATGCGCCGATAGGTCTCGGCGAACTCGTCTTTGAGCTGCTGGGCCGTGCTCCTCAGGCTATCGAAGACACTCATGAGGTTTTGTTGAGGGCGAGCCAGAGGCGGGCAACGGCTTCTTCTAGAGTAGAGCCAAACTCAACAAGATCCCCGCTCCAAGCCGCCCATTTAGAGTCATTGACTCCGAGGGTATTGGTTTCGAGCTTCGTGAATTTGTCGCCACACGCCTCAATAAGCTCGGAGAGGGTGGGCATATAGAATTGCACCGGCTCATCAAGCGTGCCTGTAATAGGCGGATGCTCGACGTAGCCTGTCGCCCATTCGCCTGCTCCGCCTTGCGGGAATCCGGCCTCTTTCAGCTCCTGTGCTAGTTCGTAGTTCATAAATTACGCGGGTACTTTCTCTGGCTGCCCTACGGCCTCGGCAAACTTGCTGGTGTCCTTTGGACCCCCACCTTGGCCCTGTTCCATCTGCTGCTGCACAGCCGGCGGCACGGGGATGCCTTTGGCGGCGTAGATGGTGTCGAGGAGGAAGGCGCGGCGCACCGGATCGGTCTCGAATTGCAGCACACTTGCAATCGTAATGAGGTTCTCGGCGGTGTCGTAGTTCTCGCCTGTGATCGTGACTTGGATGCGCGGCAACACGCCCTCCCACGTCTCCTTGACGTTCTTGATGAGCGGCTCGGCGTCCTGGAGCTCCAGAAGCTTCTGCGCCTTGATGCTTGCAGCCACCTCGGGGCCGTGCGGGCCGATTGCTATGAGATTGCGCGCATACCAGTTCTCCACCGCGAGCATCTTGAAGCGGTCGAGCATTGAGGCGTCGCCGGTGACGCGGATAATGTCCTGCGCGCGCAGGTCCCTTACGAGCTCGGGCAGCACGAATTCCTTGAACACGCGGGCGTACGCGATGCCGAGCTTCTGGCGGAGGAAGACGAAGAGCTTGCTGGCATTGACGTCGATGAGCTGACCCAGGCCGAACGGCGTGTTCGCGGGGAGCGATGCCCCCTCCACCACCTCGGGAGAGTTGGCGATGCGGCGGGCATCTTCGAGGTTGCGGTTCCAGTCGGCGATGAGCTGATCGAGGCCTTGGAGTCGGACGTCCACCTGAGCGAGATCTTGCGACTTGATGATCGTCCCATTGGCGACGTCGGTGCGAATGTTCTGGATTGTCTTAGTGTCCGCGCTCTTGAAGACGACTTTTGAAGCCCAATCGAGCCCGCGGGCGATCTGCTGGGCGATCTCGCAGGCACGGTACTGGTGGTCGAAGAGCAGCTCGTAGAGCCCTTCGCGCCAGAAGCGGCCCTTGTACGGCCCGCGGTGCGCCTCCACGAAGTAGTCGGATAGCTTGCCTTTGAGCTCCTCGGCGAAGAGCACATACTTCTTGTCGCTCTGGTTCTTGCTGAGGCCAGCGACGATGACGCGGGCGAGGACGAACTTGTTCTCGTCGCCACCCTTCTCGCCCTTGGCCTCGAAGAGCGCAGCCTCAGAGATCTCCCAGTTGCGCTCGAACACCTCGTACATGGGATTGGTGGAGTCCTTCTGCGCGCCCTTGATCGTTTTCTTGAAGAACTTGTTGCCGCAATCGCGAATGACCTCGTCCACATTCTTCCACACTCCCGCCTTCGCGCGCAGCTGGGACTGGGTGAGCTCCACGCGCTCGATGACCGGCGTCTCGTCTATGCTGCGCGCAGCCTGGTTGATGATGTAGGTGTTGTCCGGGTCGCAGACCGAGTAGCCGCCCTTCACCTTCTTGAAGAGCACGTTGCCGTCCGCGCTGAAGGCCTCGATGGACTCGTTGAGCTCCTCGGCGCGGCCGTTCTTCCACATCCACTCGTCGAGCCCGGCGTTGAGCGTAAATACTGCCGCGAAGTCGCCTATCGGATTGACCGAGAAGGGCAGAATGTTCTTCGTGGTGAAGCGCAGGTTCTTGACGTTGGAGTCGACCAACGGCGCGATGATGTCCGGCCAGTACTTGTATTCGCCTTGCTTGGTGAACTTGCCCTTGGGATAGTGGCGGTTCTTGTAGAGCGCGATGCGCCGCTTCAGCTTGCTCTCGGAGAATGAGACGCCCGGAGAAATCTCCTGCTCAACGTCGAGGTAGGAGCTGATCTCGTTTTGGATGGTGGAGAAGATTTTCATACGTCATTTGAGGACGACCCTCATGCACCAATGGTACAGCATGTTCGGCATCCACCGCGGCTTCGGCCGGATCTGCTGCGCGAGCAGCTCGGGAAGCTCGACCACGCGCTCTGCCACCAAGTGCCGGTAGTCGCGCCGATAGAGCGTGCGGAGCTTCTTCGACTGGCGCTTGTTCATATGCAAATGATACACCCTCACAGTCCGGCATCCTCGCGCGCTGTTGACAAGTGCTCGCGTCGGCCGCGTTCGACCTCATGCCCTGCCCTGACCTCCGCCTCCGGATCGGCGTTGGCCTTCACCATCTCCGTGAGGAAATAGCGCGCCGCTGACATGGCGTGATTGGCGCATGCGGGATCTTCGAGCCCCAGGTGGTCGTCCTCCTCCACGCTGTCCTTCTTGCGCTTCCATGCATAGTTCTCGTACTCGTCCTTCAGATTCTTGCTGCGCGCCGTGTAGGAGATCTTGAGCGCCTGCACGTGCTTGATGCCGAAGTTGACGCTGTCGGCGCCCTTTTGGCACGGGATGACGTGCACGTCGTACTCGCGCAGCTCCTCGATGGACTTCGGCTCCGCGCTGTCGCCCACAATCGGCGCTGAGCGCTGCGGCAAGAGCTTAATTGCAGTTGCTAGGTGCTCGTTGGTGAGGCGCTTGGCGTACACCTCCTCGTCGAGGATGTAGCCGCCGTTGTGGTAGTAGACCGCGATTACGGCCGCCGGATCGGGATCGAAGCCGAAGTCGAGGCCTCGGCCAAGCAACCGCGCCTCGTGCGGCACGGCAGAGACCTCCCGCCAGCCCGTGTAGATGCGGCCCATGACCACCTCGGGGCAGAGCCCCCGGATCATCTGCCAGTAGTAGGCGGGCTTGAGATCGCGATAGCCCTCGTAGCGCTCGTGTACGGCTTCCGCCAGATACGGATTGTCGAGGTGGCTTGAGTGGATGAACTCCACTTCCTTCTCTGCCTCGGGCTTCAAGCGGATGCTGTAGAAGCCGGGTGCCTCCGCGTGCGGCTCGATGTTGAACCAGCGCTTGATGATCCAGTGGCTGCGTGCCGGCGTGTTGAGCAGCAGGAATATCTGGCTGCCCTCGGCGCGCAGCGAGTCGTCAAGCTGCCGGAACTCCTCCTCGCCTGCTTCCTCGGCCTCCTCGATGACGGCGCTCGTGTAGCCCGCCAGAGATTTGAGCTTCGCCGTGCGCTCGTGGGAGGATTTGCGGAAGCCGTGCGCATTGACGCTGTTGCGGCCGTGCTGGAGCTCCATCGTGCTATCGGCCATGCGGAAGAGGCTGTCGAGCTCCCAGCCGCGCACACGGTCGCAGAGCTCTTGCCAGATTGAGTGCCTGATGTCGGAGTGCACGGCGCGCATGATGGCGCAACGGAAGAGTGCCGTTGATTGCACGAGCTTGGCGGTAATGAGCTGTGAGGCCTCGTAGGAGCGCCCCGCGCCGCGCCCGCCCATCACGATCACGTAGCGCTTTTTCGTGCGCCAGAGGGGCTTATAGACGCCATTGGCCTCAATGCTGAGCTTCATTTCTCCTTGAAGACGACTTCGACCATTTGCACTTGAATGGGGCCGTCATCCGGGCCGGTGATGGCTTGCACAGCCTTTCCGGAGAGTTGGTCGCCGCACCAGACCGCAATGCGGGAGTCGGTCTTTTGGCGCTCGAACATGCCCTCATAAAATTCCTTGATCTGCTTCTTGGTCCAGAATTGCGAAATGTGGGGCCGTGTACTGGAGCCCTTCGGTCTTCCCTTCGGATTGCCGGATTGTCCCTTCTTGAAGGCCATTGTTTTTTATTGTTCTTTTTTAGTGTAGCACGTCTTCTGCATGGAAATAGGCATACCGTCATGACGCCATACTGCAGCGAGCTCCTCCCGCTCTGCGAAGACATCGCTCAAGCCGCCTTCAAGATTGCCGGACAGGCGGAGCTGAAGCACACCGAGCACAAGCTCCTTGACCCAAAGCTGCTCGCGCTGGCGCTGCTATGCCGGACCCTCAGCAACTTCCGTGGAGCCGTCCGCATGGTCGAGCTGGGGTGGGTTGTCGAGGCGCGCGTCCTGACGCGTTGCTGCTTCGAAAATCAGCTGGTCATCGGCGGACTCTATAACCACGGCGTCGAGTTCGCGCAGCAGATTAAGGCCGACGATGTGGCGGGACGAAAAGCCAGGCTGAGGTTCATTGCCGAGAACGAATCGATTTTCGGTGCGCTCTCAGCGGAGACGCGGGACGAGATGGCGAAGGCGCAGGATTCCCTGCAGGCCTCAGCCAAGGCCTCATATCTCCGGTTTAAGGAAGCCTCTGCCCTGGGTCCATTCAACGAGATCTATCTCGCATACAGCCAGTACAGCGGCGATGCGGCTCATCCGACGTTCACTGCTCTCATGCGGCATTTCTCGTTCGAGGAGCGCACCGCCGTATTCGATGTGGAGCCGCACGCCGACGAGCACCAGCTCGACGAGACGCTGCATCTGGCGTGCATATCCCTCATGAGCGCGGCAGTCGCCGTCAATGAGATGTGCGGCTTCACGGAAGCCGGGAAGCAACTACCTATTTTGAATGCACGCCTTCATTCGATCCAGGCCGAGAAGTTCGGTGAGCGCTCTGTGGGTGATCCCGAGCGGAGGCTAGAGATCAAGACCGAATAACAGCCCGGCGCCTCCGCGCCCGTTCGCGCTGTGCCGTCTTTAGTCTCTCATGATGGCGTTCGTAGTAGCGGCGCCAACGATGCCGCCTCGCCTCCTGCCCATACTCGGTGAGGCACTTACGGCAATAGAGGTAGGAGCGGCCCGCGTCCTCCAAGCGCTCTGCAAGCAAGATATCGCAGTTAAGGCAGTGCTTGCCTTCCAGTCGTCCCTTGCGGGCGACTAGGCGGCGCTCTTTGCGTGTCATTATAGCCAGTTTAACATGCGCTGTGCTGGAGGACCGCTATGGGCAGCAGGACGTGGATTGTCAGGAGCGACAGGCTCAAAGACCCGCAAGTCGCTTCAGTCGTGCTGCGCCTGATGATGGCGGTGAACGACAGTAGCCTTGCGAACAACGCTCTATATGAGTGGTCTCAGTCTAATGAGCGCATAAAAAAGAATCGGAAATTCGGGGGGACGATCTACTTTGCCCGCGTGCAGTTAGGCCATGTGTATGAGGCGCTTCTGGTCATTGAAGAGATGTTGAAGAGCGACAAATTGACGGGGCTCGTGGGAGGCTCTGACTCGCGCACGCAAGCAGCCTTCAAGAAGCTGGAGGCATTCATAGGCTCGGCCGACTACCGCCTTCTCTTGCGACTGCGAAACAATCTCTCATTCCATTACGATCGCAAGCTCGCGATACGCGCGCTGGAGCGCATCTTGAAGGTTCGTCCCGACGATATCTCTCCGATGTCGATCGGCAGTGAGGTCCTCCATTGGCATTTCCTGCTGGCAGATAAGATCGCGAATAGCATCTTTGCGCGAGACGTTCTTGGTCTGCCGGAGGAGCAAGCTGACGTCCCGACAGAGGCCGATAAGATCATCGCGAGAATGTTCGACGTCCATGAGGCGCTAGGCGATTTTGCCATCGGCTTCATACGCCACTGCTTCGCCAAATGAGCCGTGCGGACTCGAACCGCAGCCGCTCCGGATAAGTCGCCAGACTATGTCTCAAGCGGAATCGCACCGCTCAGGGGATCGAACTCCTGTTATCCGTTTGCCTGCGTGTGAAATGAAAGACGAGCGGCGAACCCTCCGACTCTGCCTGTAGTGTAAGGCCCAATCGCGATTTGGCGGGGTGTGGATAGTGGAGGAAGCAACGCGCGGCACCTGCGAGCTGGTGATCCGCTGCGTCATTTGGAAGCACTTTGTCGGATTCTGAGACCGGGCCTATCAACAGAAACCCCCAGTTTGGCCTCAATACGGCTCGATACGCCTCAATACGCCACGGATGCCATCGGCAGCTTCTGTCACAGTTTCCTACAGGCGTCTTCGGATAACCCCCCTTCAGGCTTGCAAAGGTCTTGCACGGGTGCTCCTCTCTTTCTGTGCCGACTCGCCCATTGAGTCGTGGACGCTCCCAAACAGATTGCCACTGTTTTCAATGGAGCAGTCCGCCTATGGCACCGAATGAGCCGCCTGAAATACACTTGCAGCCGTGGCCGCCGAAGATCTTCGTGCGCGGCAAGGATGCAATCCGCGCCATCGCGCCGGCGATGCGGTTTTTCTTCTACTGCACGGCGATAGGCCGCATTATCGTGCCGCTGGCAGGCGCACTGCTATGGATGCTGCGCTAGAGGCCAAGCGCTTGCACGTCCTCGATGCTGCGAACGACCGCATACAAAGCGCCGGCCTCCTCTGCCCGCTGCTGGAACGCTTTCTGGTCGGGGCTCTGATAGGTGCCTGGCCGCTTCACTTCGAGGAAGTACGGCCGGCCCACGTGCACGAGGATGATATCCGGGACGCCTTTGAGCGAGTGCTTGGGCATCTTGCGAAATGCCCACCCGCCGTTGCTCTTCTGGATCGTCGGCGCGGTATTTTGGCGCCAATAGAAATGCTTGCGGGCCGCTAAGTACTCGCAGATGGACAGCTGGATCTCGCTCTCTTTTGGAGCCTTCACTCCCCCATTGTCTCATATGAAAATCCCCACCGAGCTGGTGGGGTTGGATAAAGCACAGGTGGGTCGCACAACGGGTCAAGAGGGTGACTGTGAGGCTCCCAGCCTTTCCAGTCTTGCCCCCGGCAGGGTTGGGATGTCGGATCGCACCCGCCCTTCGGTCTGCGCTCTGGCCGCGTGCTTGGCCTGCGCCTTACTCGGGCTCGATAGGCTCATCCGCTTGATAGCGCGTCATGATGTCGGGCCGGAAACCCTCCATCTTCTTCGCCTCGCACAGGTCGCAGACGAACGTCAGGAAGATGCCGTGCCCGTCCCGCTTCTCTCGGCGGGGTTCACCTGAACCGCACGGACAGGTGCGCATCAGTGCACCGTCTCGCAGACTCCATCGATGACCTGATGGAGCTGCTTGGTAAGGTCGGGACGCTCCGCCACCTTCCCCGCAAGGGCAAAGGTCGCCGCGTTCCACAGCCGCCAGGCCGTCTTCTCTCCCCAGTCGTGCGGGGGCTCCTCGTAGGCCTTGAGGACGTGCCCGATGGTCTGCACCCCGATGATGTCGCGGCGGTGCATGGTGAGGATCGCGTGGTCAGCCGCCTCATCTGTGAGCGCAGCTTCCTTGTAGGCGAGAAGCTTCTGGTTCTGGGCCAGGCGCTGGTCTCCGAGCGGACGGATGATGTCCGCCAGGAGCGCAGGCAGCTCGCGCTTGGCCTTCGTGGTGTGCTTGCGGCGGATCACATGATCTGCCGAGAACGCCAAGTTATCGCAGACGAACACGCGAGACCCGAACGCGATGCCGATCGGCAGGGACTTGTCGTGGCTATTCCGGAGCCCGAGCATATCCGTGTAGTCGCCGTAGGGACTCTTGAGGCACAGCACGCCGAAGTAGCGCATGCCGTCCGGTGTCGTCGCGTGGTGCTCCTCCACGATCTCGTGCTGATAGAAGCCGAGCGTGTAGCGCATCAGCTCCACGATCTCGTGGTGAGGCATCGGCACATGCGTGTCGGTTGCCGCGGGGGTCAGGACGGCGCGCAGGTCGTCGTAGGAAACGGGATTGGCACCCGTGTGCAGACACAGGGTCATAGCAGGCTCCAAATGTTGTGGGACGTCCTGCTCCATTGTACCCCGAAAAAGAAAAGGCCCGCTCTGGCGGGCCCAAGGTCGACTATGGTCACTCGTGTTCGGCGCCCTCGTCTCGGTGTGGATCCGTCTCTGCGACCTTCAGAACGATTGGCTCAGCTTGCTCGAATTCACTCGTTTGCCGGTAGCGCTTCAACTCGTCCTTCGTCATCCCATAATTGCTGAAGTCATGTGAACGGTCCGAAAGCGAGGGACCGCGCTTGCGTTCGGGTGTATCACTCATTGAATCCTCCTGTTGGAGGACGGCTAATGGACACAAGAAGCGCTAAGGATCAAAAGCCGCTAAGTGGCGCTATCTGCACTCTCGTTGCATCACGTTGCGCTATGAGCGATTGCGACTTGGTGTCTCACGGAAGCTATGTGGCGCTATACAATGGCGCGCGGCGTTGGCGCTCTTAGCTCTCTGCGTTAGCCGTGGTCTTCCAACTACAGGAGAGACACATGGCACACTTGGTTCGGCGCAAAGGTGTCTACTATGCGATCGAGGAGAGCTACCGACCAGGCCCGGGCATGAAGCCCCGAAAGCGCACGATTAAGTGGCTAGGACGCATGGCAGGGATCATTGCCGAGAACCTGCGGCCTGAGCCAGGCGGCGCGGTGTGGGATGCGATGGAGCGGCAGCAGCTCGCGCTGTATGAGCAAGAACAGGCGGCCTACTGGGAGACGCTAGAGAAGCTGCCAGCGGGATTGCATGTCGGGCCTATTGATCCTGTAGAGCCTAGCTCGCCACCTCTTGCTGCAACAACTGACACTGCTGACACCCCTGGCGTGGAAATAGACCAGCCAACACACACCAATGAAGGGATGGACGGTGAGCCCGACGCCGCTCCTTCATCATCTGAGGGCTCTTCCGATCCTTCGGGTTCTGGTGAGGATAGGTCATAGATCGCGTTTGCATTGCGCAACGCTTATTTCATGAACGCGACCCAGTGTGTCTTCTGCTGCTTGCCGCTCGGGTGACCGAAGAGCGGTGAAACCGGTGTAAGCTTAAGAACCTCCCGGAGCGGGATATCGCATTCGTTCCATTTGAAGATCAGAACGCCACCCTTCTTCAAGACGCGGAAGCACTCAGAGAAGCCCTTGCGCAGATCGTCACGCCATGTGGTCTTGTTCAATGCACCGTACTTGGTTGCCAGCCAACCAGTCTTGCCTGCTCGCGTCGAATGCGGCGGATCGAATACGACGAGTGAGAACGATCGGTCCGGCAAGTCGAGCTGCCGGAAGTCCATGACGGCATCCGGAGCGCATTCGTATTGCCTGGCGTTCCTCCCTTTACCAACGCTGATCGGCTCTACTCTTCGCACATCGACAAAGAGCGTGTCCGGGTGCTGTTTGTTGAACCAGAACATACGTCCGCCGCAGCACACGTCTAGAATTTTCTTGTTTTGAAGTTTCATGCCTCCTTTCTGTCAATGGATTGCACAACACAGATTCTGCGGCTCTAGCGCTTCTTTAGCAGTTCATCTACGAGATGAAGAAAACGTGCGATGACCAGTCGCTCTTCATGAGTAAATTCCCTGGCGGTGATCGCGAGCCGATCAAGCAATTTCATTGATAAACGCATGTGTTCATTATGCGCGATATGTCCATTTCGTCCAGGATGCGGGTGGGGATAAGAAAAGAGCCCCTGCAAGAGGAGCTCGGATGAGCCGACTAGGCTCGCTTCAGTCGGACGACGTTGCTGGTCTGCGGAAGCAGCTTGCTGGGGAGCTTGAGCTCGCCATTAGCAAACGCTGAGTAGCCAGCCGTTTGCCCGTTGGCGTAGCGCAGCGCCTGATAGAGCTTGCCGCGATAGAAGCCGATGCCGAGGCTCTCAGCTTCTTCCTCAGTGACCCCGAGGGCAGCAACCTCTTCCGAATAGACCAGCTTGGCAGCGAACGCTTGCGGGTCGAATTCGTGCGGCTTGGGTGCCGCCTTCTCTGTCGCCTTCTTCTGGGCTGGGGGAGCGGTGGCACGATCCTTGCGAACAGTACTGTTTACAGTACCGTCACTGTTACTGTTCGCAATTTGCATGCCGAACTGTGATGCGATGAAGAACGCCGCGTCCTGCTGCCCCATCTCCATTACGTGCGCGACCAGGCCGATGCGATCTCCGCCCGACTTGTCCGCTTGGCAGTAGAAGACGCCTTCTGATCCGCGGCGAGATTTCACCTGCGGACTGATTGCCAACGTGCGGTGATCGCCGCCGTGCACAGGGCATGCGCAGCGCAGTTGATTGCCGCTTCGCTTGGGATCAAGCCCAAGCATAACGGCGAGCTGGTCGATGGAGGCCAGCGCCTCCACGTCCTCGAACGGGACGAACTTCGGAGCCATTGCCGCCTCCATGGGGATATCCGACCGCGAACGGGTCCTCCCCAAGTATACTGGTGCTGGAGACGCGCCCTGGCTTGGGGTGTGGAGAGGGAAAGCAGAGGTCGATGGACCGCGGACGGGAATGACCCCCGTGCAGTGCCCTGCAACCGCGTCTCCGCTTCCCTCCCTGCATCTCACTGCAGGAGAAAGGAGCTTGCCATGCCGGAAGGCCGCAAGCCCGCATACAAGGCGTTCATCGGACGCGAGTACGGCGAAGGCGACGAGAAGAAGACGCACTGGCTCGAAGTCGGGGCGGGATGGGACATCCGCGATGGCGGTGTCTCGGTCCAACTCCACGCGCTGCCGGTGGATGGTCGCTTTGTCCTGTTCGTCAACAAGGACGAGTAAAAAAAGCCCGGTTGGTTCCGGGCTATTTTCTTTGCTCACATCTGCAACTGCGGCTCTGTCGGCTTCGCGCCGTTGGCTTTCTCGGGGCAGGTTCGCGCCGAGTGGCCCTCCTTCTGGCAGTGGCTGCACTTTTGCGGTGCTCGCGACTTGGGAGCTTCCGTCCCGTTCACGCCCAGCAGAGCGTCAAGCTCTGCTTCCTTGTCGCGTATCTCTTTGCTCAGTGCCGCGATCCGGGCGGCTCGGTCGTGTCGGTCCATGTGACTTCCTTTCTGCGGTCTCCCTGAGGGTTTTGAGGATATCGAGGGGGCCGCCCTCTGCCCGCTCCCACGGCTGGGAAACCAGCACGTCCGAGGGAGCCGGGAAGCCGATCGTGAAGTCGGGCAGCACCTGAATCGCGTGCCGCTTGGGGAACTGCGACTTGGCAAAGAGCTGGAGCATTCGATCTTTGCGGTGCTCAGTCGTCGTGAGCCAAAGAATCGAAATGCTCTTGCGGCCGTATCGCCGCTCGGGACCGCCTGAGCCCAGGTACTCGTCGTAGTGCCGCAGCTTCAGCGCGATGTTCTGCCGATCAGCGGCCGACGTGAGGGGCTGCGTGTTCCGGTCGTTCTCCACGTGGAAGTTCATTGACGCGTTCGGGATCGTCAGCGTCCGGGAGAAGTCCGGCACGATAAACGCACCTGAGGGAAGCGGCAGGTGGTGTGCCTTCTTATCGGCGCGCGTAGCCGACGGGCAGCGATCGTCTGCTAGCCAGTCTAGCAGATACTCTACGCCGACCCCGTTCAGTTCGGCACCGTAGTCGAGCAGGAACTCTGCCGTTGACCGGTAGTACTTGTGTTCGAAGTGATCGTCGCCACGATGGCGCGGCAGCGCACGGCTATGGCGTCGTAAGACTTGCTCGCCGATCGCTGTAAGTTCGAGCGGGTAGAAGACGTTGCGCTTGATTGCCCAAGGCCGGGCCCACTCGGGTATGCGAACAGCCTGAGCGTGAATGATGCGAGACCGGATGTTCTGCGCATTGGACCTGCTCATCCCCGCACACACATAGTTGGAGGGGAGCACGTCATATCGCTGAAGGCGGTCGAGAGCCTTCAGCTCAAGTTCGGTGCCCGTCAGGGTGAGGTCGGGCGTCTCGGGAAGGCGGAAGGCAGAGCGACGCATACAAAGTGTGCTAGCGAGTAATCATTCCTCCTACAAAGGCACGCATGGGGAAGGGCGGCGAGGCAGGGTGAGTCATGTAGAGCTATTCTACCACCCTGATTTTTTCACTCAGCGTCAGCTTCCGGATTAAAGCCTGCCGCGGGAGCTTCCGCTGCCCGGAACATCGAGGGCTCAGGCATAGCCGATTTGGGCCAACCCCGACGCATCCGGGCGCGAACAGCGATATAGTCGAGCCGGTTCATCTGCGGCAGATCCGTGAACTCCAATCTCGCCACTGGCAGGGTGATTGGCTTCTCCGCAATTTGGAGATCCACATGCCCCTTCTCCTTGCACTCAGATTGGATTTCGGCATTCTCCAGCGCCTTCTCCACTCTCGGATCCACTAGGCCGCGGTACTGATAAGCAACGGTTGCCCCGATGCGGGAAGACCGCGCCTTGATAAGAATCTGGACGAACTTCTCGTCGGCTTCGATGTAGTCAGATGCTTCGTCCAGGTACAGCCACAGCGGCTTGAGCTTCTTCTCATCCAGTCGGTTCCGCCCGGTGGAAAGCTGCTCGACCAGAGCGATCATGAGGCGGCCCAGCAAGTTGGTCCCGTCCTTGCCGTTGGTGGCCAAGTCAGTGTCGACCAAGAGCACATGACCGCCATCATGGAGCTTCTGAAAATCGAGGGCCCAGCCAGGCGCATTGAATGCCCGTGCGAGCCCATATTTATGTTCATTGAGAAAGTTAGCCAAGCGCTGCTCGATGCCGCCGCTCGTGCCAGGGTGAAGCGTCTTTCGAGTGTACTCAAACCAGTCACGGGTCTCCTTGTCGAAGCTGCTGAAGTGCTCCGGAAGTTGACCCTTGCGGGCATCGAGCCTTACCAGGTCCAGGATCGTCTGTAGCGTCGGGTTTGGGGTCTGGAGTGCCGCGTCGACAAAGAAGGTCAGGGCACCGGACTGAAGCTCACTGGGTCCGCTCAGCCCGGCGAGCATGTACACGAGAACGGCTCGGGCTTGCTGTTTGGGGAGATGGAATGGATTGAGCGGGAACACATCGTCGCTGTCGATGACGGTCACACGCTCATGGAGCGGTTGCCCGGGGGCAAAATCCTTCAAGCCGCGCATCTCACGGATGAGCTTCTTGCTGTCGACCACGACTAGCGAGCATTCCCCCTCTGAGGCACGACGGAGGTCATCACGTATCAGATGCCTCAGGAAGGTGGTCTTGCCTCGTCCGGTCTTGCCTAGACACCAGTGGTGCGCAAAGCGCGAGCTGTCCGAAATTGAGAAGGGCACCAGCGCTTCAAACACGGGCGCGAAGTCGGTAGGCAGGTAAAGTTTGTAACCATCATCGCCCGGATAATCTTTGGCCCACACGAGATCCTTCGCACCCAATCTCTCTTGAGCAATTGCTGCTCCTTGGCGTTGGAGGTCGCGCATTGCAGGAAAATAATCTCGCTCCGCAATCTCCTTGTCCCAGAAGAGGTCGCAGATGCGCAGGAGCACTTGGCGAGCAACAGGTGTCTTGTACAGCGGGATTTGAAGTTGTCCCGTTGTCCCTTCCGGAACGAGCTCCATGTAAGCCAGGACAACGTCAGCTAGGGGCCGCTGCAGCAACTCCCGGTCAAAGCGACGCGCGCGCTCGACGTAAGGAGCAAGTTCGTTCTGAAAATACCGCTCGGCTACAGCGTCCGTAAGTTCGGGAACTTCTGGCGGCGGTGGGTACCGATCCAATTCGTCATAATAGACGGACAGGACCGCGTAGATCAGCTCCTTCGGAAGTTTTCTGGGTTTTATGCCACGCTCTTTGCGGGCTTTAACGACCTCGTCGCCAAGCTTGCCGTATAAGTCGTCCCGACTTTCCAACTGGAGGGTGGCAGCTTCGTGGAGCTTGAGTGTTTGCTCCCGCAGCTCAAATCGCTCCTGTCTGATCTGTAGTGCGCGTTCCTCGGCCTGAGCTTCGAGGCGCTGGTGCTTCACATACTCCGTGATGCCCCAAATGAGGAGGCCCAGCGCTCCGAGAGGGAGCACGATAAACACCAAGAAGGTTGCCAGGAGGCTATAAGCGATCCCGGCAATGATGGCTGCGACAACCAAGCCAACAACAACATGCATAGGTGTCCCCCCGCGGGAAGCCTATCTGGGCTGGGGGAAGGGTCAAGCCATCGCTTCCTCAATGAACTTGATGTAGTCGTTTTGGCCGGGCTGGAAAGGACACATGTAGTCGGCCAATGTTACTGCGTCGGCGTGGGTGGTACCGCCTGCACTCTTGTGCTCGATCTGTAGGAGATCTTCGGCCATCCCCTCTGCCAAGGCCCCCAGTCGCCGCACATGACAGGTGAGGCGATGCTGTTGGATCAAGGACACGTGTATCGGACGCCCATAAAAGACGAAGTCGTCTATGACGATCTGTCCTTGATATTGTCCGATAAGGAAGAGTGCCAGTGCTAGGCAGTCGAAGTTGCCCAGCTTAGTTCGATCTAAGGGCACCACTACCGTGCCGGAGAAGTCGAACTGCCTCTTGCCTGTGAGCACCGAGCGGAGCACCGGGGAGAGCGTTAGGCGCTCAATGAGGCGCTGAGCCTTGCGTGCTCCTGGGTCGGTACTGCCGGCGATCAGTCCAACAAGTGTAGTTGGCTCGTCGAGCAGTGCTTCGAGCATTAGGTGATCTGCTTCTTCGCGGGTGAGGGTAGTGTGCCCCGCCGGGAAAAGGTAGCGCATGATCTCCACAAAATCGCAGGCACGAGCATAGTTCATGTTCGCGAGCGGATTGAAACTGTGTTTCAGCGGATCGAAGATGCGCCCCTGCTTGTGCTGTAGGAACAAGTCGGCAGTGGGAGGATCAGATATCAAAAGGCACGGCTGGTCTGCATGTTGGATCAGCCAGTCTGTGTTGCGTCTGCCGAAGCTTGCGTAGTTCATGCGGTCAGCGGCCAAGCTCCACGCAGCGCCCGCGCCTGTCAGGTGATGCCGTGGGGACTGCTGACCGCAAAAGGAACAGTCCCGTTAAATTGTACCGCGACGGTGGCGCTTGTAGTGGGAAAGGTGGACAGTCTCCCGCCAACTGTCCCGTCGTGCGCGATAGCCACGACCCAATGGCTCTGCCCGAGCGTCTGCGAGTGGTGGGCGCGTTAGCTCGCCTAGCGAGTCTATAGAAGCCAAAAGGGCCATTGGGTCGTGGCTAAAGCCACGCGGGCAGTTGTGCGGGAAGCGTTGTGCCAGAGGGCATTCTGCGCGCTAGCGCCGATGTCCGAGGGATATCGTAGATATGCTACTCGATAGGCCTTCAGCTATGCCTGAAACGGGAAAGGCCCGGAGGTGGAATCCGGGCCCCGCTCCCGTTAGGGAGCTGTAGGAGTAGCTTTGGACTCAAGCCAGGCGACAATGTCGCGAAGCCACCAGACGGGTGGTGAATTGGGGTGAGGTCCGAGTTTGAATGCCTGCGGAAACTCGCCACTCTCCATCAATCGCCAGATGTGCGTTCGGCAGTACGGAATGCCGAGTGACTTGATGCCCTTGAAGTTCACGATCTCCTTGCCAGTCATGGCAATAACTCCGGTTAAGGAGCCATCACCAGTGACGGCAATTCGGCCGCGGTAGAAAAGTAGCAGACTAGTTGGAGGCAGTAAACGTCCGGCCGGGCGGATTGCGGGCTGGGAAGTAGCCGATGTCGTACATGGCCTGGATGAGGGCGGGGTCGTTCAGGGCCGCCCGAAACTTCTCGACGTCGCCGTCTTCAAGCTGGGCCTGCGCCTCAGCCAGTGCATCGAGAATGGTGCCAATGGGGCCGTCCCAGTCCATCTCTCCTCCAAGAGAAAGGGCCCGGTCATTGCCGGGCCAGGAGTTGTGAGAGATATGCTTCCCACCTCGCTAGGGCCTCTCGCTTCTCTTTGAGGAAGTCGTAGCGATTGTAGATCTCGTCCAGGTCGTTCTTCCCTGCCCCGGTGACGTGGTTGAGCAGGTTTTCGGCGACCTCGCGGGGGACACCGAGCTTTGCCATGTTAGAGCGGAAGGTGCGCCGGAGGTCCCGAAGTTTCCAACCTTTGACCCCCGAAGCGTCGTCCAGCTCGCGCTTGAGTTTGCCCCAGGAGCCGTCAGCGAAGTGGCTGTACAGCTCCCGGCCCGGGAAGAAATGCGGCTGGTTGTGCTTTTGGCGAGCGAGAATGTCGGCTGCCATAGGCAAGATCGGGATGGTGTGGGCGCGCTTGTTTTTCGTGATCGTGCCGGGGATGGTGAGGGTTTGTCCCTCGTGCCAAGTTCGCTTAAGCCTCCCAGTTTCCCCGTTGCGAGTACCCCAGAGGATGAGGAGCCGGATCATGTCTCCAAACATCCCCTCCCCCGCTTTCCACAGAGCGGCTAGCTCCTGGTCTGAGAGAACCCTCGTCCCCTTCTTGTCTTGCCCCGGGGGTTGGTAGCCCTCCAGGGGGCTGTGAGGGATGTAGCGGCGTGGGGGCCGGGTACACCACTTGAGCATCGTTCTGAGAGCCCTGAAGGCGTGTAGGCGCTCCGAGGGCGTCTTCTGAAGGCTGTCGAGCTTCTTGCCTATCTCCGCGTCCGTTAGCTCCGAGAGGGAGAGCCTTCGGAAGGGTGGCAGAAAGTGGCGGTTGAGAAGTCGGGCAGCTTCCTTCCTCGTGCGCTCGCGCTTGCCTTGGTAGTGTTCCTTCAAGAAAAGCGAGAGTGCGGTTTCAAAGGTGACGGCGCTCGGCTTGTTGAAAAGTCCAAGCGTCTTTTCAGCCAGGAGGCGGCGGGCCTCGTCGCGGGCCTCGGCCAGGCTGATGATATCAGTCCTTCCGATGGTGTGGCGTTTGCCACTGCCGATCATGACGACATATGACTTAGAGCCCTTGTGCGTCATGCGGATGCCGAGTGGGCTCTTGGAATCCCACACGGTGATTTGCCCGGTGCTCGGTACCTTCAAGGCCCGAACACCGATGTCGGTGAACGGGATTTTCGAAGGCACGCTATGGCACCTCTGTGGCACCGCTAAAGGCGGAGTGGTGGGGGGATCAGTGAGCATCTAGGTCAGATGCTAACACGTCAGAAGTGCCGATGAAACGGGCACAAGTGAGCACTATGTGGAGCTATGTAACGACTGCTGAAACTGATTGGGAAGCTGTCGTTCTACCACTGAACTACGCCCGCGCGCCGATCACCATAGCGAACCCGGACGGCGCGCCGCAAGGGCCGGATTCTGAAGCTTCCTCATCATCTTGGATCAGCCGGGCGCCCCTCTTCGGGATCACGCTGCCAGGCGCGACTTGACCGCACGGAGGCCGTAATCTTGCGGTCGTGATCGGCCGCGAGACTGGCCCGATTCCTGGGGGGATTTCCGTGCTCGAAGCTCTGCGCCGTGTGGTCGAGGACCCGCGCACCGACCGATTCATCATGGGCCTGATCGTCATCAATGCGGTGACGCTCGGCATCGAGACCAGCCAGACCGCGATGGCGAAGTTCGGCTGGTTCCTGGACCTGATCGATCGCGTGGTGCTGGCCGTGTTCGTGGTGGAGCTGCTGGCGCGGCTGATCGTGCAGCGGCTCGCATTCTTCCGCGACGGCTGGAACATCTTCGACTTCGTCGTGGTCGGCATTGCGCTTGCGCCCGCGACCGAAGCCTTCTCGGTGCTGCGCGCGCTGCGCGTGCTGCGCATCCTGCGCCTGATCACGGCGGTGCCGACGCTGCGCCGCGTGGTCGGCGGGCTGATCACGGCGCTGCCCGGCATGGGCTCAATCCTGCTGCTGATCGGGCTCATCTACTACGTCTGCGCCGTGATGGCCGTGAATCTCTACGGCGCCGAATTCCCCAACCTGTTCGGCACGCTGGCGACCTCGCTGTTCACGCTGTTCACCATCATGACGCTGGAAGGCTGGGTCGAGGGCGTGGTCAAGCCGATCATGGAGACGCACCCTTACGCCTGGCTGTTCTTCATTCCGTTCATCGTCGGCACCACCTTCACGATCCTCAACCTGTTCATCGGCATCATCGTCAACAGCATGCAGGACGAGTATGCCAAGGAGCAGGCGGCGGAGCGCGAGGCCGAGCGCGAGATGGTGCACGAGGAGACGGTGCCGCTGGTGCGCGAGATCCAGGCCCTGCAGGCCGAGATCGCGGCCTTGCGCCGCGACCTCGCGCCGCGCGCGGACGCTTGACAGGGCGCGAGCGAACCATGGCAATGCCGGCGTCCTTATTGCGGGGAAATCGATGACCTGGCTGCGCGACATCGTTCAGCATCCGAGAACCGAGCGCATCATCATGGCGCTCATCATCTTCAACGCGGTGACGCTCGGGCTGGAGACCAACCGCGAGGTGATGGTGCGCTATGGCGACCTCCTGCACCTGATCGATCGCGTGATCCTGGCGGTGTTCGTGCTCGAGCTGTTCGGACGCATCCTGATCCAGCGCCTCGCCTTCTTCCGCGACGGGTGGAACATCTTCGACTTCCTGGTGGTCGGCATCTCGCTGGCGCCGGCGAGCGAAGCCTTCACGGTGCTGCGCGCGCTGCGCGTGCTGCGCCTGTTGCGACTCGTCACCGTGGTGTCGTCGCTGCGGCGCGTGGTCGGCGGCTTGATCAGTGCGCTGCCCGGCATGAGCTCGATCGTGATGCTGATCGGGCTCATCTACTACGTCTGCGCCGTGATGGCCGTGAACCTGTTCGGCGAGGACTTTCCGCACCTGTTCGGCACGCTCGGCGCCTCGCTGTTCACGCTGTTCACCATCATGACGCTGGAAGGCTGGGTGGACGGCGTGGTGAAGCCGATCATGGAGAAGTTTCCCTACGCCTGGCTGTTCTTCATCCCGTTCATCGTCGGGACCACCTTCACGATCCTGAACCTGTTCATCGGCATCATCGTCAATGCGATGCAGGACGAGTATCAGAAGGAGCAGGCGGCCGAGCGCGAAGCCGAGCGCGAGATGATGCATGAGGAAGCCGCGCCGCTGGTGCGCGAGGTCAAGGCGCTGAAGGCCGAGATCGCGGCGCTGCGTGCCGATGTCGCAGGACGCGGCGCGGTCCAGTAGGAGTTACGCGCGGAAATGCTTGGAGAGCTTCAGGCCCTGCGCCTGATAGTTCGAGCCGATGCCCATGCCGTAGAGCTTCTCAGGTGTAGCCATCAGCTTCTCGTAGACAAGGCGGCCGACGATCTGTCCGTGCTCGAGGATGAAGGGCACCTCGCGCGAGCGCACCTCGAGCACGGCGCGCGCGCCCTTGCCGCCGGCGCCCGCATAGCCGAAGCCGGGATCGAAGAAGCCCGCATAGTGCACGCGGAATTCGCCGACCAGCGGATCGAACGGCACCATCTCGGCCGCGTGGTCGGGCGGCACCTGCACGGCTTCCTTCGAGGCCAGGATGTAGAACTCGTCCGGATCGAGGATCAGCGTCTTGTCGGCGCGCGCCGCAATCGGCTCCCAGAAATCCGCGACGTCGTAGCCGTCGCGACGGTCGACATCGATCAGGCCGGTGTGGCGCTTGGCGCGATAGCCGACGCGGCCGTCGATGCCCGCGAGATCGACGCCGACCGAGATGCCGCCGGCGAAATCCGCCTGATCGGAATCGACCAGGCGCTGCTGCGCGTGCAGGTCGGCGAGCTGCGTCTGGTCGAGCAGCGCGTGGCCGCGGCGGAAGCGGATCTGCGAGAGGCGCGAGCCCTCGCGCACCAGCACCGGGAAGGTGCGCGGCGAGATCTCGGCATAGAGCGGCCCGTGATAGCCGGCCGCGATCTGGTCGAAGCCACGGCTCTTGTCGCTGATCACGCGCGTGAACACGTCGATGCGGCCCGTGGAGCTCTTCGGGTTGGCGGCGGCCGTGAGGTCGGACGGCAGCGCGAGCGTCTCGAGCAGCGGCACGATATAGACGCATCCGGTCTCAAGCACGGCGCCCTGCGCGAGCGAGATCTCGTGCAGCTTGAGGTCGGCGGTGCGCTCCGCGACGGTCGCCTGCGGACCCGGCATGAAGCTCGCGCGCACCCGGTAGGCGACGGCGCCGAGACGCAGGTCGAGGCTCGCGGGCTGGATCTGATCGGCGGCGAACGGACGGGCCGGCCGGATCGCGCCGCTCTCAGCGAGCGCCGCGATCATGCGGTCGGGCAGAATCCCCTTGTCGTGGGCAGAAAAGCCAAGCGGCATCAGCACATTCCTCGCGCCCGTGCTAGCCGATGAGCGTCTTGACGGGAAGGCATGGCGCGCCTAAACAACCGCTTATCCCGTGGTCATTTGAGCCGGCCGGCTTGCAGCCACGTTAAACAACTCGCTAAAAGGCCGGGGATGCAGGCAGCCCGGCCACGGCACCCCCCGGCCGGGATTTTTTGTGGCCCGGAGGCCGTGATGCCCGCATCGAAGCCCTATCGCCCGGAGACCCGGCTCGTCCATTCGGGGACGCTGCGCTCGCAGTTCGGCGAAACCTCGGAAGCGCTGTTCCTCACCCAGGGCTACGTCTACGACGACGCGGCGACCGCCGAGGCACGCTTCAAAGGCAACGATCCCGGCTACATCTATTCGCGCTACGGCAATCCCACGGTCTCGATGTTCGAGCAGCGCATGGCGGAGCTCGAAGGCGCCGAGGCCGCACGTGCGGTCGCGACCGGCATGGCGGCCGTGACGCTCTCGCTGATGGGTCAGCTCAAGGCGGGCGACCACGTGGTCGGCGCGAAGGCGCTGTTCGGCTCGTGCCTCTATGTGCTGCAAGAGTATCTCCCGCGCTACGGCATCGCGTCGACCATCGTCGACGGCAACGATCTCGACGCATGGCGCAAGGCGGTGCGGCCGAACACCAAGACGTTCTTCCTGGAGTCGCCGACCAACCCGACACTCGAAGTGCTCGACATCGAGGCGATCGCCAAGATCGCGCACGACGCGGGCGCGACGCTGGTGGTCGACAATGTGTTCGCGACGCCGCTGTTCCAGAGCCCACTGGCGCTCGGCGCCGACTGCGTCGTCTACTCGGCGACCAAGCACATCGACGGACAAGGCCGCTGCCTCGGCGGCGTGATCCTCGCCTCGGAAGAGTTCATCACCAAGAACGTGCACCAGTTCATCCGGCAGACCGGGCCGTCGATCTCGCCGTTCAATGCCTGGGTGCTGCTGAAAGGACTGGAGACGCTCGGCGTGCGCGTGCGGCGGCAGACCGACACGGCGGCGGCGATCGCGGTCATGCTCGCAGAGCATCCGAAGATCACGCGGCTGATCTATCCGGGACGGCCCGACCATCCGCAGGCCGCGCTGGTGCAGAAGCAGATGCGCGGCGGCTCGACGCTGGTCGCCTTCGAGGTCGCGGGCGGCAAGGGCGGCGCGTTCCGTTTCCAGGACGCGCTGCAGTTGATCAAGATCAGCAACAATCTCGGCGACGCGAAGTCTCTCATCACGCATCCCGCGACGACCACGCACCAGCGGCTCACGCCCGAGGCGCGCGCCGAGCTCGGCATCAGCGACGGATTGCTGCGCCTCTCGGCCGGGCTCGAACATCCCGACGACATCTGCGAGGATATCTACGCGGCGTTGGAGAAGGTGTGAGGTTTGCGGCGGGTTACGCCGCTGCGCAGCTAACCCGCCCGACGTTCCGAGTTCTACCGCGTCTGCACGCGCGCGGCGGTGGCGGGCGCGGTCGGCGTCGTCGGCGCGGCCTTGGCGGTGGCGACCGGGAGGTTGGCGCCGTCGAGGATGGCAGCGGCCAGCACCTTGGCGACGCAGGCGTAGCTCCAGTCGTTGAGATGCAGGCCGTCCGGATGGACGAAGGTGTCGAACGACATGCGCTCGGTCTCGGACCAGTAGCGCATCATCGCGAAGCGATCGAACAGCCGCGCGCCGACATCCTTGGTCTCGGCGCCGACGATGTCGACCATGCGCTCGGCGTCCGGCTTGGCGAGCACCTTCGGGGCGAACTGCGAGTTCATCACCACGACGTCGGCGCCGGTGGCGAGCAGCTGCTCGAGGCCATCGTGGATGATCGAAGCATCGCCGAGCACGTTGCGATCGCGCAGCACCGAGTTGGTGCCGACCTGCCAGATGATCAGATCCGGCTTCTCGGGAAACACCTCGGTCTCGAAGCGCTTGATCATGTCGGTCGCGACTTCGCCGTTGATGCCGCGATTGATGACCTTGACGGTGATGCCCGGAAGACGCGTCTGCAGCTCGGCTTCGAGCCGGCTCGGATAGCTCGCGGCCGGCGAGGATGCGCCGGCGCCCGCGGTGGACGAGGAGCCGATGGCGACGATCTTGAGCGACTGTCCGCTGCCGATGCGCTTGACGACGCGCTCGAGCGGATCGTCGAAGCGATAGACCTCGCTCGGCGCACGGCATGCGGGCTCCTGCGCCGCGGCGGGCGCGGAGCCGGTCACCAAAGGCAGGAAGGACAGAGCGAAACAGGCTGCCGAATACGCCGGCGCACAGCGAAGGAGCTTCATCTAGCGGTGGTCCCCTGACGCGATCCCGTTTGCCTTTGCGGCTTTTGTGATGAGTTTAGCGAGCAATTGCCCAATGCAATCATGGACCCGGGCGGCCGTGTCAAGCTTCTTGGTCGCGCCCTGGAGGTCGAAGGTGCCGAGCTCGTTCCAATGCCGCATGATCGCGGTGCGGTCGAACAGCGGAACTTCATATTGCAGTGCAACCCAGCGGATGGTGTCTGTGTAAGCCGTCGTCGCGATCATGTTCTCGGTGCGCGGGCTGTACTGCTGGTTCACGAACACGACGTCGGCGCCGCCCTCGTGCAGCGTCTTGATTCCGTTCTCGAGCGCGGTGCTGAAGGCCTCGGTCTCGATGCCGCGGATGGCGTCGAAAGTGCCCGTCTGCCAGACCACCAGCGTCGGATGCTGCGTTTCGAGAAGCTTCGGGAAACCCTCCGCCATGTCGGCGGCGGTGCGGCGCGGCGCCACGTCGGTGGTCACCTTCACGGTCACGCCTTGCAGCCGGGCGGAGAGCGCGGCCTCGAGCCGCGCCGGATAGGCGAGTTGCGCGCCCTGCGGGCCGGGCAGCATCGAGGACGACGTACCGATCACGGCGATCGACAGGGCGTGAGATTTCGTGAGCGCGGCCGTGACACGCGGCAGCGTGGCATCGACTTCAACGAGATGCGACGCAATCGCGCAGGCGGATTCATCCGCAGCCGCGGCGACCGCCGCATACGTGAAAATCCCGATCAACCCAGCGAGCAGTCGTCTCATGCTTCTGCACCGGCAGACGCCGCGTCCGTCGCCTGTTGCGGCTTCGGCTTTGACCGCGACCCGGAACCCTTCCCCTCGATGCTCCGCTTATACCACGAGAATACGGAGGCGGCTGCGACCATAATCCCAATTCCTGCAAGGCTGATTAAGACCTGCGCCGGAATGGAGCCCGAGATCTCAACACTTACGAAATGTCCCGCAAACGACAGGAACACGCCGAGGCAGAATATCTCGAGCGAATGCTGACCACAGACGATGGCTGGCCACGCGAAGCGCGAGCGCAGGCCCGGCCAGTCCACCGGCACGAGGCGCACCACGACGATGGCGAGCGCGACGAAATGCAGGAAGCGCAGAATGTCCTGATTGGTCTTGTCGATCGGATACATCGCATCGGCGAGCCAGCGCGGTACGAAGTGCTGCAGCGACGGGAAATACCAGGTCATCACGATGAGAAAAGCGAAGACGAGGTAAGCGACCGCGATGCCGGTGACCCACGGCGATTGCACGATCGGGCCGAGCCGCTGCGGACCGCCGAGGCCGCACCAGGCGCCGAACACGAAGATGAGCTGCCAGGCGAGCGGATTGAAGAACCAACCGCCGCTCGGATAGGAGGGGAAATTCCAGCCGAACCTGAGGCTCATGGCGTAGAGCACCGCAGAGGCGGCGAGCGCCACATAGGGATAGCGCAGCAGCGTCCAGAGGATGATCGGGAAGGCGAGCAGCAGCACGATATAGAGCGGCAGCACGTCCATGAACACGGGCGTGAACTTCAGCATGAAGGCCTGCAGGAGCGTGACGTCCGGCTCGCGCAGGAACTCGAAGATGTTCATCTCTTCGAGATAGAGCGGGTTGTCGAAGGTGCGCGAGACGTAGCTGATCTCCGCCATGAACACCGCAAAGAGAAAGATCTGCGCGACGTAGACGGTCCAGGCGCGCTTCCAGATCTTGGCTCCCGCCGGCAGGAAGCCGCGCTTGAGCATGATGTTGCCGTAGACGAAGGCCGCCGTGTAGCCCGAGATGAAGACAAAGACCTCGGCCGCATCGCTGAAGCCGTAATTGCGGATGGTCAGCCAATTGACGACGTTCGACGGGATGTGGTCGAGGAAGATGAACCAGAGGGCGAGCCCCCGGAACAGGTCCAGTCTCAGATCGCGGGTCGATGCTGTGGCTGCGGCCATGAGCGGTCTTACGGGATGCAATTGCGGGATTCTAGAGCACGTTCCGTTCAGAAGGAAACGGAACGTGCTCTAGACCTTGGTGGGCGCATATTCTCGCCGGCGAACCGGTGCCCACTTCGCCGGAACATGCGCTGGCAGTTCGTGGCGTTCTGGATATCGTCTCGTCGGCGCGCCGGCACGAAATCCCGGGTTCCCCTAAGCGCGATCCTGCGATAGGAGAGCGCGATTCGCCTGGGCGTGTGAACGGGAAAGCCTCATGTATCGGGCCGTGACGCGAAACATCGAGGTGACGGTGACGCCGCAATATGTGGCGGACCAGTCGGCGCCGGAGCAGGGCCATTTCTTCTGGGCCTATGCGATCGAGATCACCAACAACGGCGCCGAGACCGTGCAGCTCAAGACGCGCCATTGGCGCATCACGGACGCGCATGGCCGGGTGCAGGAGGTGCGCGGCGCCGGCGTGGTCGGCGAGCAGCCGGTGCTCGAGCCCGGGCAGTCGTTCAAGTATACGAGCGGCGTGCCGCTGCCGACGTCCTCGGGCTTCATGGCGGGCACCTACGGCATGGTCTCGGCGGCGGGCGAGCGCTTCGACATCGAGATCCCCGCCTTCTCACTCGACAGCCCCGACCTCAAGCGCACCGTGAACTGAACGCCCCGCCAAATGTCCTCCGCCCCCCCGAGACTCGCGGTTGCCTCGGCCCGCCCGGTCGTGATCGACATCCGCCCGGTCAATTCTGCGCTCGGGATTCTGATCGCGGTGCTCGGCACCATGATGATGGTGCCGGCCATCGCGGATCTGGTCGAGCGCCACGACGATTGGATCGTGTTCGTGGTCTGCGCCGCGATCACGACCTTCGTCGGCTGCATGCTCTGGCTGTCCGGGCGCCAGGCGGGACCCGCGCGACTGAGCGTACGCCAGGCCTTCCTGCTCACCGCCCTCGCCTGGATCGTGCTCACCGGCTTCGGCGGGCTGCCGCTGATGTGGTCGGACCCGAAGCTCACCTTCGCGCAGGCCTATTTCGAGACCATGTCGGGACTGACCACCACGGGTTCGACCGTGATCGTCGGCCTCGACAAGATGCCGCCGGGCGTCCTGCTGTGGCGCTCGCTGCTCACCTGGTACGGCGGCGCCGGCATCATCGTGATGGCGATCGCGATCCTGCCCATGCTGCAGATCGGCGGCATGCAGCTCTTCCGCATGGAGTCCTCCGACAAGTCGGACAAGATTCTTCCGCGCGTCGCCGAGATCGCCAACCGCATCCTGCTGGTCTACGGCCTGCTGACCTTGGCCTGCGCGATCTCCTATTTCGCGGCCGGCATGAGCCTGTTCGACGCGGTCAACCACGCGATGCCGACGCTGGCGACCGCCGGCTTCTCGACGCACGACAACTCCTTCGCCGAATTCAAGAGCCCGGCGATCGACTATGTCGCGATCGTGTTCATGCTGGCCGGCTCCATGCCGATGCTGCTCTATGTGCGGGCGCTGCACGGCGACATGCTGGCGTTGCCGCGCAGCTACGAGGTGCGGCTGTTCCTCGCCATCGTTGCCGCGTTCACGCTGCTCTCCATGGTGCAGCAGCGGATCGCGGGCATCAGCACCGGCGAGGAGTCGTTCCGCTACGCCCTCTTCAATGTGGTCACGCTGATCTCGACCACGGGCTTCGCGACCGTCGACTATGCGGGCTGGGGCGCGGCCTCGGACGCGATCTTTTTCTGTGTGATGTTCCTCGGGGGCTGCATGGGATCGACCACCGGCGGCATCAAGGCGTTCCGCATCGCGATCATCGGCAGCGCGATGCTGCAGCATTTCAAGCGCGTCGTGTACCCGCACGGCGTGTTTCCGATCCGCTACGGCGGCAAGCCGGTGAGCGACGACGTGGTCGCCTCCGTGATGAGCTTCCTTTTCCTCTATCTGCTGACGTTCGCGGGTGTCGGCCTCGCGCTCAACCTGATGGGCTACGACTTCAAGACAGCCTTCTCGGCGACGATCGCCTGCCTTTCGAATGTCGGCCCGGGCCTCGGGCCGATCGTCGGCCCGGTCGGAAACTACTCGACGCTCAGCGAGCCGGCGCTCTGGTTCCTCTCCTTCGCGATGCTGGTCGGGCGGCTCGAGCTGTTCACGATCTACGTGCTGGTGCTGCCGCGCTTCTGGCGGCCGTGAAATAGCCGTTGGCGGCACGGCCGATACCTTCCGGACCCGAGCGGCCTCGTCTAGTCTCTTCCAACCCATTCGCGTCCCGCGCAGCCGCCCGTGATCGACTTTCGCCCCATCAGCGCATCTCTCGGCATCCTGATCGTCGCGCTCGGGACCATGATGATGGTGCCGGCCTTCGTGGACCTCGTGCACGGCGATCCTGGCTGGATCGCCTTCGTCACCTCGGCGGTGGTGACCGTGTTCGTCGGCGCCATGCTGTGGCTCACCGGACGCGAGAGCGAGGTCGCCCGGCTCTCGATCCGCCAGGCCTTCCTGCTCACCTCCCTGTCCTGGCTGGTGCTCTCCGCCTTCGGCGCGATCCCGTTCATGATCTCGCAGGCGGGACTGAGCTTCACGCGCGCCTATTTCGAAGCGATGTCGGGCCTGACCACGACGGGCGCGACCGTGCTCGGCGATCTCGACGCGGTGTCGCCGGGCGTGCTGACCTGGCGCTCGCTGCTGCAGTGGTACGGCGGCGTCGGCATCATCGTGGTCGCGATCGCGATCCTGCCGACGCTGCAGATCGGCGGCATGCAGCTGTTCCGGACCGAGTATTCCGAGAAGACCGACAAGGCGCTGCCGCGCGTCACGCAGATCGCGAACGGCATCATCGCTGCCTATATCCTGCTCTCGCTCGCCTGCGCGGGCGCCTATTTCGCGGCCGGCATGTCGACCTTCGACGCCGTCAATCACGCCATGACGACGCTCGCGACCGGCGGCTTCTCGACCCGGGATGCCTCGCTCGCGGCGTTCCGCAGCGATGCGATCGAGTATATCGCGATCGTCTTCATGATCGCGGGCGCACTGCCGATGCTGCTCTATGTGCGCGCGCTCGGCGGCGACCTGACGGCGCTGTTCCGGAACTACCAGGTGCGGCTGTTCCTCGGCATCCTGGCCGGCCTCACGGTTCTCTCGGTCGTGCAGCAGCGGCTCTCCGGAACGGCATCGGGCGTGGATGCGTTGCGGCGCGCGCTGTTCAACGTGACGGCGCTGATCACGACGACCGGCTTCGTGACCAGCGACTACGCCAACTGGATCTCGGTCTCGGACGCGCTGTTCTTCTGCATCATGTTCCTCGGCGCCTGCACGGGCTCGACCGCCGGCGGCATCAAGATCTTCCGCATCGCGATCATCGCGGCCACCGTGCTGCAGCACTTCAAGCGCGTGATCTATCCGCACGGCGTCTTTCCGATCCGTTACGGCGGCGTGCCGATCGGCGACGACGTGGTCGCTTCGGTGATGAGCTTCCTCTTCCTCTACGTCCTGACCTTCATCGCGGTCGCGATCACGCTGAGCCTCATGGGCTATGATTTCCTCACCGCGTTCTCGGCCGCGATCGCGTGCCTGACCGGCGTCGGCGCCAGCGTCGGTCCGGTGCTCGGCGTCGCCGGACATTACGGACCGCTCAAGGACGAGGCGCTGTGGCTGCTCGCCTTCACGATGCTGGTGGGACGGCTCGAACTGTTCACGGTCTATGTGCTGCTGCTGCCGCGCTTCTGGCGGGCGTGAGCCGTAGGGTGTGCTCGCGCGCCGAGGCGCCCGACATGGCTGCACCGCGTAGGACCGCGCCGAGCGCACGCGTGCATCGAGTCAGCACGCGTGCGCTCGTGCGGAACCAGGTCTGAGCTCATCGCAAACTCAGCGGCCGTACGAGCACACCCTACGAAGAAAGCACTTTCATCTCCGCGACGCTTTGCGTCCGGAGGTTTCGGCTCGCTAACGCGAGCGGCTCCCCCGAGGGGGATGGAGCGCCGAGAGGCGCCAGCCCGCTTGTGCGGAGCGGGCCTGTGTCCCGGTTGTGCGGGCCGGGACGTGGCCGGGCTTTCTCCGACCAGGGCTGCGCTAAAGTGCCGGCGCCGCCCGGGGGTCCTATTATGTTGCCGGGACCCCCTGCGCCTCTAGGCGCTCCACCACGGCCCGCCCGTTTGATCAATCCGGACAGAGGCCGTCCCCTGCTCCGTCGCGGCGATACCGGTGACGCCCTCGCGAGCAGGAGTGAACCGGACTATGCGCCGCTTTTCGGAAAGCGCAAGGACCTCTTTTTCTGTAAAGCAGAAAAGTCGCTTTGAGCCGCGTTGCTACGCCGGCGTCTCGACCTCGGCGGGATCGAATACGTAGGTCCGGCTGCAAAACTCGCAGGTGACCGAGATCTTGCCGTTCTCGACCATGTGGTCGCGGTCGTCCTGGGAGAAGCTCTTGAGCATGGCCTCGACGCCGTGGCGCGAGCAGGAGCATTGCGCGCGGATGGCGGCGCTCTTGAACACGCGCACGCCGCGCTCGTGGAAGAGGCGATAGAGCAGCCGCTCGGACGACAGGTCGGGATCGATCAGTTCGATGTCCTCGACGGTCTCGATCAGCGAGCGGCCCTCGACCCAGGCATCGTCTTCCGCCACTCGATGCGGCCTGGTGCCTTCCGGCGCATCGCCGGGATCGAGATCGGCGACGCGCATGCGCTCGGGCGACTGCGGCAGGAACTGCAGCAGCATGCCGCCGGCGCGCCACTGGTGACGGTTCTCGCTGCGGTCGGCGCGGAATTCCTCGGCAACCGCGAGACGCACGCGGGTCGGGATCTGCTCGGAGCGCAGGAAATATTCGTGCGCCGCGGCCTCGAGGCCGCCGCCCTCGAGCGGGACCAGCCCCTGGTAGCGGCTCATATGCGCGCCCTGGTCGATCGTCATGGCGAGATGGCCGCGGCCGAGCAGCGCGTCGGCATCGACGTTGCCGGCCGTGATCATCTGGCTCACGCGCTCGCGGTCGAAGCGCGCGCAGGCGCGCACCTTGTCGGGCGTGACGAAGTCGACGACCAGCATGAAGACCGGCCCGTCCGACTGGGTCTGCATGATGAAGCGGCCCTCGAACTTGAGCGCCGAGCCGAGCAGCACGCCGAGCACGATCGCCTCGCCGAGCAGCTTGGCGACGGGCGGCGGATAGTCGTGGCCGCGCAGGATCTCATCGACCGCGGGCCCGAGCCGGACCACGCGGCCGCGCAAGTCGAGCGCCGCGACCTCGAACGGCAAGATCGTGTCGTCCGCGGAAAAGGCCGCGGGCTCACGCTCGGGAATGCTTTCGTTCATCGTTGGCTCGCGTCAAAGCACCAGGCCAGGATGCCCTTCTGCGCGTGCAGGCGGTTCTCCGCCTCGTCGAACACGACCGACTGCGGCCCATCCATCACCTCGTCGGTGACCTCTTCGCCGCGATGGGCCGGAAGACAGTGCATGAACACGGCGTCGGGCTTCGCCTTGGCCATCAGCCGCGCATTCACCTGGTAGGGCTTGAGCAGATTGTGACGGCGCTCGCCGTCCTTGTCGCCCATCGACACCCAGGTGTCGGTGACCACGCAATCCGCATTCGCAACGGCCGTCTCGGGATCATCGCCGATCACGATCGCGGCGCCGGACTGCTTCACCCAATCGATAAGTCGTTTCTTGGGGGCGAGTTCCGGCGGCGTCGCGACGTTGAGGCGGAACTTGAAGCGCTCGGCCGCGTGCATCCAGGAGGCCAGCACATTGTTGGTGTCGCCCGTCCAAGCCACTGTGCGGCCCGCGATCGGGCCCTTGTGCTCCTCGAAGGTCATCAGATCGGCCATCACCTGGCAGGGATGCGAGAGGCGTGTGAGGCCGTTGATCACCGGCACCGTGGCGTGACGCGCGAGCTCCATCAGATCCGCATGATCGAGAATGCGGATCATGATCGCGTCCACGTAACGCGAGAGAACTCGCGCCGTGTCCGCGATGGTCTCGCCGCGGCCGAGCTGCATCTCGGCGCCCGTGAGCATGATGGCCTCGCCGCCGAGCTGGCGCATCGCGACGTCGAAGGAGACGCGCGTGCGGGTCGACGGCTTGTCGAAGATCATCGCCAGCGTCTTGCCGGCGAGCGGGCGGTCCTGCTGTCCGCTCTTGAGCCGCGCCTTCATGGCGCGGCTCGACGCGATCATCCGCTGCAGCTCGGCTGCCGGAATATCCGTGAGATCGAGGAAATGACGCACCATGACGCGGTCACCCGACGGCGCCCTGCTTCTGCGGCGCCTGCTTCTGCGCGAGAGTCGCGCAGGCGTGGTCGAGCATCGTGATGGCCTCGCCGATCTCCTCCTCGCCGACGATCAGCGGCGGCAGGAGACGCACGACGTTCTCGCCGGCGCCGACCACGAGCAGCTTCTCGTTGCGCAGCGCCTCCACTAGATCGCCGTTCGGCACGACGCAGCGCAGGCCGATCAGCAGGCCCTCGCCGCGCACCTCGGCGATCACGGTCGGATAGCGGTCCTTGATCTCGGCGAGGCGCTGCTTGAAGAGCAAGCCGTTGCGCTTCACGCGATCGAGGAAGCCGGGCGCCAGCATTACGTCGAGCACCGCATTGCCGGCCGCCATGGCGAGCGGATTGCCGCCGAAGGTCGAGCCGTGGGTGCCGGCCGTCATGCCCTTGCCGGCGGCCGCGGTGGTGAGGCACGCGCCCATCGGGAAGCCGCCGCCGAGCGCCTTGGCGAGCGACATGATGTCGGGCGTGACGCCCGTGCGCTGATAGGCAAAGAGCTCGCCGGTGCGGCCCATGCCGGTCTGCACCTCGTCGAAGATGAGCAGCAGGCCGTGCTGGTCGCAGAGCTCGCGCAGCGCCTTGAGGAAGGACGGCGCCGGCGCGCGCACGCCGCCTTCGCCCTGGATCGGCTCGATCAGGATCGCGGCGGTCTCGGGACCGATGGCCTTCTTGGTGGCTTCGAGATCGCCGAGCGCGACCTGGTCGAAGCCCTCGACGACGGGACCGAAGCCTTCGAGATATTTCTTCTGGCCGCCGGCCGCGAGGGTCGCGAGCGTGCGGCCGTGGAAGGCGCCCTCATAGGTGACGATGCGCACGCGCTCCGGACGGCCATTGACCGCGTGATACTTGCGCGCGGTCTTGATCGCGCATTCCAGCGCCTCGGCGCCGGAATTGCAAAAGAAGACCAGGTCCGCGAAGCTCGCGGCGCAGAGCCGCTCGGCGAGCTTCTCGCCCTCCGGGATGCGGAACAGGTTGGAGACGTGGATCACCTTGGCGGCCTGCTCGGAGACCGCCTTGACGATCGCGGGATGCGCATGGCCGAGCGCATTCACGGCGACGCCGGAGGTGAAATCCAGATAGGTGTTCCCGTCCGTGCCTCGCAGGCGCGCGCCCTCGCCACTCTCGAAAGCGAGATTCACGCGCGCGAAGGTGGGCAAGAGATGCGTGGTCACGGGCAGCTCGTCTGCGTTTGAAGGCCTAGCGACTGGCAGAAATGAAATGTGCCGCCTCGCTGGGCGGCACTGTTCGGGTATTCTATTGGTGGACTCGGCCCTGTCAACTCGCGGATGCGTTGCGCGTATTCAGGAACCATCGCGCTCCACCGGACATTACTGGGGAAAACGCGCGGCGTAAGGAGTCTGCCGAGTCCCCGGACTCTTGCGCGTGAGTCACGCCATATTGTAGTTTCGTGACAGTTCAGTACGACATCTCGTGCGGCGGACTAGTCTCCTGAGTTAGATCTTGTGTCGAGCGGGCGTCGGACGGCCAGGCGGGGCTGTCAGGCGGGCGGTACGGGATTCCGCAGGGGAACGCGTCCGGACCTAGGTCCGCGCGGAGGAGATGGGCAACAACAGAGGAGTAGCCCATGACGTGGACGGATGAGCGCGTCGAGCACCTGAAAAAGCTTTGGTCGGACGGCCTTTCGGCCAGCCAGATCGCGGCGGAGCTCGGCGGCATTACCCGTAACGCCGTGATTGGGAAGGTGCATCGGCTGGGACTGTCCGGGAGGGCGAAGGCCCCCTCCACGGCCGTGTCCCGCCCCCGCAAGCCGCGGGCGAATGCCCCCATGTTTCGAGCTCCCCGCCCCATGATGCGCGGCAACACGGCGCTGGCCGCGATGCCGGTCTACGATATGGAGCCGGAGCCCGAGCCGGAGCCGATCGAGAACATCGTTCCGATCGGACAACGCTGCACCATCCTCGAGCTCAACGAGGACAAGTGCCGCTGGCCGATCGGCGATCCGGGCCAGCCGGACTTCTTCTTCTGCGGTGGCAAGACGGTGAGCGGCCTGCCCTATTGCGGCTATCACTCGCGCGTGGCGTATCAGCCCGTGCAGGACCGCCGGCGCGACAAGCGCGCGGCGCGGGGGTAGCGTACCCTTGTAGGGTGTGCACGGCGGCCCGGACGTCTCAATTGAATGACGGGTTCTGATCCGCCGTGCGCACGCGCGCGCTCGGCGCGATCGGACTCGGTGCTTCGTCTCGGCGCCTTGGCGCGCCGAGCACACCCTACGAAGCGATTAGTTCGTCCGCCCGAAGCGCTCGTCGAAGGAATAGCCGGAGCCGCGCACGGTGCGGATCGGATCGGGCGCGCGGCCGCGGTTGAGCGCGCGGCGCAGGCGGCCGACATGCACGTCGACGGTGCGCTCGTCGATATAGACGTCGCGGCCCCAGACGCCGTCGAGCAGCTGTCCGCGCGTGAACACGCGGCCCGGGCTCTGCATCAGGAACTCGAGCAGCTTGAACTCGGTCGGCCCGAGATGCACCTCGCGGCCCGAGCGAGACACGCGCTTCTTCTCGCGGTCGAGCAGGATGTCGCCCGCCTCCAGCATGGCGGCGACGCGCTCGGGACGCGCGCGGCGCAGCAGCGCGCGGATGCGCGCGAGCAGCTCGGGCACCGAGAAGGGCTTGACGATGTAGTCGTCGGCGCCGGTCGCAAGACCGCGCACGCGCTCGCTCTCCTCGCCGCGCGCGGTCAGCATGATGATGGGCAGGCGCTCGGTCTCGGTGCGGGTGCGCAGGCGGCGGCAGAGCTCGATGCCGGACATGCCGGGCAGCATCCAATCGAGCACGACGAGATCGGGGGGCGTCTCCTTGAGCCGGATCTCGGCCTCGTCGCCGCGCATCACGGTCTCGACTTCGTAGCCTTCGGCCGCGAGGTTGTAGCGCAACAGCTCGGTCAGCGGCGCCTCGTCCTCGACGATCAGGATGCGTGCGGCCATCGGGTGCCTCTCACTGGGTCGGGAACGGGATCGTCGCGGACGACGTCATGTCGCCTTTCGGCCGCTCGTCCACGAGAGCATGGCCCTCGACGATATAATGCACGGTCTCCGCGATGTTGGTGGCGTGATCGCCCATGCGCTCAATGTTCTTGGCGCAGAACAGGAGATGCGTGCAGAACGTGATGTTGCGCGGATCCTCCATCATATAGGTGAGGAGCTCGCGGAACAGCGAGTTGTTGACGGCGTCGATCTCCTCGTCGCCGCGCCAGACCAGCAGCGCCTTCGCGACGTCGCGCCGCGCATAGGCGTCGAGCACCTTCTTGAGCTGGCCGAGAACCAGGTCCGCCATGTGCTCCACGCCGCGGATCACCTTGCTGTGCGGATGGAACTCGCCGCCGAGCGCGACCACGCGCTTGGCGATGTTCTTGGCGAGGTCGCCGATGCGCTCGAGGTCGTTGGAGACGCGCAGCGCGGCCACGATCTCGCGCAGGTCGACCGCCATCGGCTGGCGCCGCGCGATGGTGAGGATCGCCTTCTCCTCGATCTCGCGCTGCAGGACGTCCATCGTGGCATCCATGGTGAGGATCGTCTGGGCGAGCTTGGCGTCGCGCCGTGCGAGCGCGACGACGGAGTCCGCGATCTGCTTCTCGGCGATGCCGCCCATCTCGGCGACCATGCGGGCGAGATCGCCGAGGTCAACGTCGAAAGCCTTGTGGGTGTGCTCGGTCATGTAACCGTTCCTCGGGCGCCGGCGATCAGCCGAACCGTCCCGTGATGTAGTCCTGGGTGCGCGGGTCGCGCGGCGTCGTGAACATGCGGCTGGTCTGATCGAACTCGACCAGCTCGCCGAGATACATGAAGGCCGTGAAGTCGGAGACGCGCGCGGCCTGCTGCATGTTGTGGGTGACGATGACGATCGTGTAGTCCTCTTTCAGCTCGTCGATCAGCTCCTCGATCTTCGCGGTCGAGATCGGGTCGAGCGCCGAGCACGGTTCGTCGAACAGGATCACCTCGGGCTTCACCGCGACGGTGCGCGCGATGCAGAGGCGCTGCTGCTGGCCGCCCGAGAGGCTCAGGCCATTGGCCGTGAGCTTGTCCTTCACCTCGTCCCAGAGCGCGGCGCGGCGCAGCGAGTGCTCGACGCGGCCATCGAGCTCGGACTTCGGCAGGCGCTCGTAGAGGCGGATGCCGAAGGCGATATTCTCGTAGATCGACATCGGGAACGGCGTCGGCTTCTGGAACACCATGCCGACGCGGGCGCGCAGCAGGTTCACGTCCTGGCCCGGCGAGAGGATGTTCTCGCCGTCGAGCATGACCTCGCCGGTGGCGCGCTGGTTCGGATAGAGGTCGTACATGCGGTTGAGCACGCGAAGCAGCGTGGACTTGCCGCAGCCCGACGGGCCGATGAAGGCCGTCACCTTGCCGGCATAGAGCGGCAGGCTGATGCTCTTGAGCGCGCGGCTGTCGCCGTAGAAGAACTCGAGGTTGCGGATCGAGATGCGCTCGGCGAGGCCGGCGGTGTCGACCGCGGGCTGCGAGACGAGCGGTACGCTCATCGAAGGGGCATTCATGATTTCGTTCTCGCTGCGAGCGCTCGCGCCACGATCGAGAGCGCGAGGACCGTCATGGTGATGATCAGGGCGCCGGTCCAGGCGAGCTTCTGCCAGTCCGCATAGGGGCTGAGCGCGAACTGGAAGATCACGACCGGAAGGCTCGCCATGGGGGCGTTGAGGTTGAGGCTCCAGAACTGGTTGTTGAGCGCCGTGAACAGCAGCGGCGCGGTCTCTCCGCTGACGCGCGCGATCGCGAGCAGGATGCCGGTGACGACTCCCGCGCGGGCCGCGCGGTAGGTGATGTGCATGATGATATAGGCGCGCGGCATGCCGAGCGCGCTCGCGGCTTCGCGCAGCTGGTTCGGCACCAGCAGCAGCATGTCCTCGGTGGTACGCACCACGACCGGCACGACGATCACGGCGAGCGCGACCGCACCGGCGAGCCCCGAGAAGTGACCGAGCGGCGCGACCATCACCTCGTAGATGAACAGGCCGATCACGATCGACGGCGCGCTCAGCAAGATGTCGTTGATGAAGCGGACGACGCGGGTGAGCGTGTCGTGGCGGCCATATTCGGCCATATAGGTGCCGGCCAGGATGCCCAGCGGCGTGCCGATCGCCACGGCGAGCACCGTCATGATCAGGCTGCCGACGATCGGATTGAGCAGGCCGCCGTCGGCGCCGGGCGGCGGCGTCATCTCGGTGAAGACCTTGAGCGAGAGGCCGCTCACGCCATTCCAGAGGAGGACGCCGAGGATCAGCACGAGCCAGCCAAGCCCGAGCAAGGTCGCGCCGACCGACAGCGTCATGAAGATGCGGTTGCGGAGACGGCGCGCGACATAGAGCGGGTTCATGGCGCTCACCCGATCCGCCGCTCGATGCGCAGCAGCATGTAGCGCGCGGCCGCCAGCACCAAGAACGTGATGGCGAAGAGAATCAGGCCGAGCGCGATCAGCGAAGACGTATAGAGATCGCCGACCGCCTCGGTGAATTCGTTGGCGATGGTGGCCGAGATCGTCGTGCCGGGCGCGAGGATCGAGGCCGAGATCTTGTGGGCATTGCCGATCACGAAGGTCACGGCCATGGTCTCGCCGAGGGCGCGGCCGAGGCCGAGCATGATGCCGCCGATGACGCCGACCCGCGCATAGGGCAGCACGACCTTGCGGAAGACTTCCCAAGTGGTGCAGCCCATGCCGTAGGCGGCTTCCTTGAGCACGGGCGGCACGGCCTCGAACACGTCGCGCGAGATCGAGGTGATGAAAGGCAGCACCATGATGGCGAGGATCAGCCCCGCGGTGAGCACGCCAATGCCGTAGGGCGGACCCGCGAACAGCGCGCCGATAAGCGGCACCTCGCCGAGCGTCGCGATCAGGAAGGGCTGCAAGGTCTGCTGCAGGAAGGGCGCGAACACGAACAGGCCCCAGATGCCGTAGATGATGCTCGGGATGCCGGCGAGCAGCTCGATCGCGATGCCGACCGGGCGGCGCAGCCACATGGGGCAGAGCTCGGTGAGGAACATCGCGATCAACAGGCCCAGCGGCACCGCGATCAGCATCGCGATCACCGAGGTGACCAGCGTGCCGTAGATGGGGGCCAGCGCGCCGAACTTCTCGGTGACGGGATTCCAGCGCTGCTCGATCAGGAAGTCGAAGCCGAAGGCCTGGAGGGCCGGCATCGATCCGATGACCAGCGCGATGATGACGCCGCCGAGGATCAGCAGCACCAGGATCGCGGCCGCACGCGTGAGGTTGCGGAAGAGCCGGTCGGAGACGCGCAGGCGGTCGAGACGACCGGCACGCTCGGCCACGTCCTGGGCGTCCAGCCTGCCGGCGCGCAACGCAATGTCAGTCACGGGTCTTCTCCCGGGCGGCGGCATGCTCCCTCCCTTCTGGCTCGGGAGGGGCAATCAAGCGGCCCCGCATCCGCATGGCAAGCGGTTCGTCTGGAGCGGGAGGAAGGGCATCCGCAGACGCCCTTCCGGTTCTCGTCCGATCAGTGCGCGGCCACGAACAGCGGCTTGCCGCTCGCGTCCTTGATCTGCGTGGTCCAGACCTTCTGGATCGCAGTGACGACCGCGTCCGGCATCGGGACGTAGTCGAGGTCCTGAGCCATATTGTCGCCGCTCTTGTAGGCCCAGGCGAAGAACTTGAGCGCCTCGGTGGCGGAGGCGGCGTCCTGCGGCTGGCGATACATCAGGATGAAGGTCGCGCCCGCGATCGGCCAGGAGCCGGCGCCCGGCTCGTCGGTCAGGATCACGGCAAAGCCGGGCGTGCCCTGCCAATCCGCATTGGCGGCCGCCGCCATGAAGGACTCGGCCGTCGGGTCGACCGCCTTGCCGTCCTTATTCACGAGCTTGGTGTAGGTCAGCTTGTTCTGCTTGGCATAGGCGTACTCGACATAGCCGATCGCGCCCCTGGTGTTGGCGACGTTGTTGGCGACGCCTTCGTTGCCCTTGGCGCCGATGCCGCCCGGCCACTCGACCGCCGTGTTGGCACCGACTTTCGACTTCCAGTCGGCGCTCACCTTCGAGAGATAGTCGGTGAAGAGGAAGGTCGTGCCCGATCCATCCGAGCGGTGGACGATGGCGATCGCCTGGGACGGCAGCTTGGCGTTCGGGTTGAGCTTCTGGATCGCGGGATCGTTCCAGCTCTTCACCTCGCCGAGGAAGATCTTTGCGAGCGTCGTGCCATCGAGCACCAGCTCGCCCGACTTGATGCCGTCGACATTGATCACCGGCACTACGCCGCCCATGACGGTCGGGAACTGGATGAGACCGTGCTTGTCGAGATCAGCGGCCTTCAGCGGCATGTCGGTCGCGCCAAAGGTCACGGTCTTGGCCTGGATCTGCTTGATGCCGCCGCCGGAGCCGATCGACTGGTAGTTCAGGCCGACGCCGGTCTCTTTCTTGTAGCTGTCCGCCCACTTGGCATAGATCGGATAGGGGAACGTCGCGCCGGCACCCGAGATGTCGGCGGCGAGCGCGGGGGCAACGAAGGCCGCAGCCGCAATGCCGGCCGCCGCAAACGTGGGGATGAATTTCACGGACTGTCTCCTGTTGACTGCGCTGACCCGGGCGGCCCTCCGCCCGTGTCCCTGAGGCTCGTGACGGAGGCGCCGAAGGCGCCAGATCCGCCGCCGGATCGGGTGAGGCCGAAGCCTCCCCTTCCCTGCCGGCGCGCTCTCGTTAAGCCGCGCATGTCAAGCTTCTACGACGCTTGGACGACAGTTCGACGACGCCGCAAGCCGTTGAATTTATGAAGCTTTGGCCTGGGCCGCGGCCGGCTCGGTGTGGATGAGCGGAAGCCGTGCCGTGAAGGTGGCGCCCTTGCCGAGCTCGCTCTCGATGGCGAGCCGGCCGCGGTGGCGATTGAGGATGTGCTTGACCAGCGAGAGCCCCAGGCCGGTGCCCCCTTCGGCGCGGCTCTGGCCGACATCGACGCGATAGAAGCGTTCGGTCAGCCGCGGCAAATGCTCGGCCGGAATGCCGGGGCCGTAATCGCGCACGGTCACCAGGGTCTCGGGACCGTCCGGCGTCTCCTCGCGCGCAAAGCCGACCTCGACCTTCTTGCCCGCGGCGCCGTACTTCAGCGCGTTCTCGACCAGATTGTCGAAGACGCGCATCAGCTCGTCGCGATCGCCTGCCACCATGACGGGGGCGGATGGCGGGGTGATCACGATCTCGACGCCCCGGTCCTGCGCCAGCATCTGCAGGCTGTCGACCACCTGGCGCACGATCGGGACGATGTCGATGGGCCGCTCGGGATGCAGGTGCTCGTTGAGCTCGATGCGCGAGAGCGAGAGGAGATCGTCGATCAGGCGCGCCATGCGGCCCGCCTGCGTCTTCATGATGCCGAGGAAACGGTCGCGTGCGGCGGCGTCGTCGCGCGCCGGGCCCTGCAGCGTATCGACGAAGCCCGAGAGCGCCGCGAGCGGCGTACGCAATTCGTGGCTCGCATTGGCGACGAAGTCGGCGCGCAACTCCTCGACGCGGCGCAGGGGCGTGAGGTCCTGGAATACGAGCAGCATCAGCCCGGGTGTCGCCGTGACGTCGGTGATCGGCACGGCATGCATCGCGGTCCAACGGTCGACCGGCACGCGCTCGGAGAACTCGACGCGCTGCGGCGCCGCGGTGGCGATGGCCTCGCGAATGCCCTCGACGATCTCGGGCACGCGCAGCACCAGCGATGCGGTCTCGCCGCGGGTCAGCGCCGGCGCCATGAGGCGGGCCGGCGCATTGAACGTGATCACGCGGCCGTTGTGATCGAGCAGCACGACTGGGCCCGGAAAGCTCGCGATGACGGCACTGACAAGACTGTCATCCGCAACGCCTGCAGCTTCCGCCACGCCCGCCTCGGCGCGGCCGTCACCCGACTTTTCGGGTCGGCCGAGCAAGGCGGCCAGGAACACGATGACGAAGCCGACGAGCGCATAGGGCGCCGGAATGTGGCCGAGGGCGACGAAGGCGGCCAGCACCAGCGCGGTCGCGACAAGGCTCCAGCGCGCGCGCGCCACGCGGGCCGCAATGCCGGTTCTCTGGCTTGGAACGGAGCTCTCGGTCGCCATGCGATCTCCCTGGATCCGATGTTACGAGCCGCGCGCGGACGAGTCACATCAGGTGTGGGAGATATTCAGAGCGCATCCGGCTTCGGACTCTTGGCCTCGAGCGCCTTGCCGTTGCGACGCGCCACTGCGAGCCAGGATTCGCGCACCGCGAGGATCATCAGCGCCAGCGCAAAGGGGACCACGTAATAGAGCAGCCGGAACAGCAGCAGGCCGGCGAGCAGCTCCTCCTTCTCGAACTCGATCAAGGCCAGCAGCATGGCGGCATCGAACACGCCGATGCCGCCGGGCGTATGGCTCGCAAAGCCGAGCAGCGTCGCCGAGACGAAGATGACGGCGAGCTTGATGAAGCCGATATGCGGCACGTCCGGCGTGAGGAAATACATGGCGAGCGAGCAGAAGCCGAGATCGATGATGCCGATGACGATCTGCAGCAGCGTGAGCGGGCCGTTCGGCAGCGTGACCTGCCAGTTGGCGTGACCGATGATGCGCGGCTTCTGCCAGATCCAGGCGACATAGCCGACCAGCACGGTCAGCGCGATCACGGCGAGCGCGCGGTTCATCCAGGGCGGCAGCAGGTTGATGTGCGAGGCGGCTTCCGGCACGTAGGCCATTCCGAGGCCGAGCACCGTGACATTGCCGAGCCAGAAGGTGAGCCCCGCGACGAAGCAGATCTTCGCCACGTCGACGGCGGACAGTCCCCAGGCCGAGTAGATGCGGTAGCGCACCGCGCCGCCCGTGAAGACGGTCGCGCCGACATTGTGGCCGATGGAGTAGCTGGTGAAGCCCGCCATCGCGGCGATGCGATAAGGGACGTCCTTGCGGCCGATGGTCCGCAGCGCGAACAGGTCATAGAAGGTGAGCGTGAAGTATCCGCCCGCCACGAACAGTGCCGCGAGCGCAATGTCGCGATGGCGGATCGCCTGCAACGCGACCATCAGCTTGGCGCTGTCGATCTTGTGCAGGATGCGGTACAGCACCACCGCAGCGACCACAATAATGACGAGGCTCAGAGCAAGGCCGACCCGGTTCCAACCGATCCGCTCGTCGAAAAAGCGATAGATCGCGCGCAGCGCCTCGAGCATCACGGGTCCTTCTGTGACGGCGGTCCGTCATGACAGTCTACCAGGGGCGTCGCGCTCCAGCCGGCGGGCGATTCCCCTAACAGAACTTGGGTTAACGCGCGAGTGTGACATCCGGACGGGGGCACAGGGGCAGCCCGGGACGCGTGTCACGCGCCCGCCACAGAGTTGCCAGCCGGACGGGTGGCCTTACGGCTTCGCGTCCCGCTCCTGCAGCAAGTGGTAGAGCAGGATGCAGCCGAAAGTGGCAGTGCCGATGCCACCGAGGGTGAAGCCGCCGAGCTTGATCGCGAGGTCGCCGGCGCCGATCACCAGAGCCGTGCCGACCACGATCAGGTTGCGGGCGTTCGAGAAGTCGACCCGGTTCTCGACCCAGATGCGACCCGCGGTGGCGGCGATCAGGCCGAACACCACGATCGAAAGGCCGCCGATCACCGGGCCCGGAATCGTGAGAATCAGCGCGCCGAACTTGGGCGAGAAGCCGAGCAGGATCGCGAACAGCGCGGCGACCACGAAGAGCAGCGTCGAGTAGATCTTGGTCACCGCCATGACGCCGATATTCTCGGCATAGGTCGTGACGCCGGTGCCGCCGCCGAAGCCCGCCACGATGGTCGCGATGCCGTCGCCGATGAAGGCGCGGCCGAGCCACGGGTCCATGTTGCGGCCCGTCATCACGCCGATCGCCTTCACGTGGCCGAGGTTCTCGGCAACCAGGATGATGGCGACCGGCGCGATCAGCGCCATGGCGGAGAATTCGAACACCGGCGCGGTGAACTTCGGCAGGCCGAACCAGGCCGCGCTCGCGACGCCCGAGAAATCGACCGGTTTGCCCAAGCCCATCATGTTGGCGAGCACGAGATAGATCACATAGGCCGCGGCGCCGCCGACCAGGATCGGGATGCGCCGCCACAGGCCCGGCAGGAACACGGCCGCCATGCCGACCGCGACGATCGTGATGATGCCGATCGCGGTGTCGAAGCCGCTGCCCGACACGCCCTTCACGGCGATCGGCGCGAGATTGAGACCGATCACGGCGACGACCGCGCCGGTGACGACCGGCGGCATCAGCCGCTCGACCCAGTCGTGGCCCGCGACCTGCACCACGATGCCGATTAGCGTATAGAGCACGCCGGCCGCGATGATGCCGCCGAGGGCGACCGGGATGTTGGTGTTCGGCCCCTGCCCCGTATAGGCGGTCGCCGCGATCACGACTGCGATGAAGGAGAAGCTCGAGCCGAGATAGCTCGGCACCCGGCCCGCGACGATGACGAAGAAGATCAGCGTGCCGATGCCGGAGAAGAAGATCGCGACATTGGGGTCGAAGCCCATGAGGATCGGCGCGAGCGCGGTGGCGCCGAACATGGCGACCACGTGCTGCAGGCCGACCACGATGGTCTGCCCGGTCGGCAGCTTCTCCTCGGGCATGATCGCGCCCTCGGTCTTGAGCCGCCAGGTCGGAAAATATCCGTCGTCACGCGCCTGATCCTGCTGCGACATGGCACCCCTCCTTCGCGTCCCGGGACCCGTCAAAGCTTGGGTGCGGCGCTCCACCTGGGTCAAGGCGGCAGCGCGGGCCGTCCCCAGCTACCGCGACGCAACACCGCCGGTCTGTGCTAGCGTCCGCCCCCTGTCGGATGGAGGAGCAAAGCGTTGCGTGAGATCGCGATCATCGGCGGCGGCATCACGGGCCTGGCGCTGGCGCTCAACCTGAACCGGCGCGGGATCGCGTGCCGGGTCTACGAGCGCGCCAGCGAGATAAAGGAGCTCGGGGTCGGCATCACGCTGCTGCCGCATGCGATGCGCGAGTTCACGGCGCTCGGCATCGGCGATGCCCTGCTCGCGGCCGGCATCGAGAACGCCGAGAGCTGCTTCTTCAACCGCTTCGGCCAGCTCATCTATCGCGAGCCGCGCGGCAAGCGGGCCGGCTATCCGCATCCGGAGGTCGGCATTCATCGCGGCAAGCTGCATGTGATTTTGTATCGCGCGGCGCTGGCCGAGCTGGAGCCGGAGCGGATCGTGACAGATCGCACCTGCATCGGCTTCGAGCAGGATGCGGACGGCGTGACGATTCGCTTCACCGACACGACCTCGGGCACGCCCGTCGCGCCGGTGCGCGCGGCCGCGGCGATCGCCTGTGACGGCATCAACTCGGTCATCCGCAAGCAGCTCTATCCGCGGGACGATGTCGCCTTCTCGGGCATCAACACGTGGCGCGGCGTCACACGGCGCAAGCCGATCCTGGGCGGCCGAACCTATATGCGGATCGGCTCGATCCTGACGGGCAAGATCGTGGTCTATCCGATCATCGATGACGTGGATGAGAACGGAAACCAGCTCATCAACTGGATGGCCGAGATCAAGCACGAGACGGTCGAGAAGAACGACTGGAACAAGCCGGGCAAGCTGACGGACTTCCTGCCGATCTACGAGAGCTGGCGCTTCGACTGGCTCGACGTGGCCGAGATGATCCGCAATGCGGAGTTCGTGCTGGAATATCCCATGGTCGACAAGGATCCGGTCGCCCAATGGAGCTTCGGCCGGGTGACGCTCGCGGGCGACGCCGCGCATCCGATGTATCCGCGCGGCTCGAACGGCGCCGCGCAGGGCGCGATCGATGCGCGCACGCTGGCGGACAGCCTGGAGGCCGAGAACGATGTAGCGGCGGCGCTGAAGGCCTATGAGGCCGCGCGGCGCGAGACGACGGCGCGCATCGTGCGCACCAATCGCGAGCACCCGCCGGACTTCATCAACATCAAGGTGGAAGAGCTGGTCGGCGACCGGCCATTCGAGAATCTCGACGACTACATCACGCAGGACGAGCTGCGCGCGTTGTCCGAGAACTACAAGCGCATCGCCGGCTTCGCGCTGAGTGAGACACGCTGAATGTAGGGCGCAATAGCGCGAAGCGCGTATTGCGCCGTCAACCTTACACCTGGTTCTGAGTGCGCGGTGAAGCATTCGGCGCAATACGGCGCTGCGCGCCTATTGCGCCCTACAGCGCGGCAGGCGACGCCCTCCGGCGCACCGAGTGTGCGCAAGCTATGCGGCCTTGCCGGCGCGGCGCTGATTCAGCGTATCCAGCGCCTGATCGGCGCGCTGGCGGAAGGTCTCGTGCAGATCCTCGAGATCCTCGTCCGAGAGATCCTCGGCGGTGGCGAGACGATTCTCGGCATCCTGCAGCACGAAGATGATCTCGCCGAGCTTGAGCTGCGCGGCGAGCGTGTCGCGATTCTGCGTGTGCTGGATGAGGAAGACCATGAGAAAAGTGATGATCGTCGTCGACGTGTTGATGACGAGCTGCCAGGTGTCGCTGAAGCCGAACAGCGGCCCGCTCGCGGCCCAGAGCACGACGGCCGTCACCGCGATCAAGAAGGCAATCGGCTTGCCCGCGAGATTCGAGGTGGCGGTCGCGAAACGCGCGAAGAGGTCGTGCAAGGTGTGAGGCGCGCGAGTGCGTGGCCCGCGCATCTCACGCAAGGCGGGATGCTGCCTCTTGGCGGCAGATTGCTTCTTGGCATGGCCGCGACCCGCATGTGCTCGACGCTTGGATGCCATGGTTAGCTCCCGGTTAGGCAATGCCGCTGGACGTGCGCGTCGTCTCGTCGACTCCAATCGCGCGCCAAGTCGAAGCGTTCCGTCGGCGGTGCCGCATCACCACATGATGGAACATTCGCAGCGCTTGTTCGTTTTTTCCGCACGAGGCGGCGACTGCCGCTTAGCAGAACAAGAGGTGACCCATGCTCGGTTGGGCTCTGACTTTCCTGGTGGTCGCGCTGATCGCTGCCGTGCTCGGCTTCGGCGGGGTTGCCGGCGTCGCGATGGAAGCCGCCAAGATCATCTTCTTCGTAGCGATCGCGCTGTTTCTGGTGTCGGCGATCATCGGCTTGGTGCGCCGTCGGTCACCGGGGCTTTAACGATCGGCCCCTCGCGCGCGAGCCCTGGGGCGCGCGCAGGAGGGAAAAGAAAAATCCCGCCTGGTTCATGGACCACGCGGGATTTTCAGTTGTGTGAATTGCTCAGACGTAGATCAGGGCTTGCGCGGGGCCGCTCAGCGGCGGCCACCGGCGCTCAGGATGGCGCGCGTGGTGTGATCGGGACCGAAGTCGTCGGCGCTCTCGATCGCCAGCAGCTCGGCGAGACGCGTGCGCGCGCGGTTGACGCGGCTCTTGATGGTGCCCACCGCGCATTCGCAGATCGCGGCCGCCTCCTCGTAGGAGAAGCCGGAGGCGCCGACCAGGATCAGCGCCTCGCGCTGGTCCGGCGGCAGCTTGCCAAGTGCCGTCTTGAATTCCGTGAACTCCACGCGGCTGCTCTGCTCGGGGTGGGACTTCAACGTCTCGGCATAGGTGCCGTCGTTGTCCTCCACCTCGCGCCGCCGCTTGCGGTACTCGGACCTGAAGAAGTTTCTCAGGATGGTGAAGAGCCAGGCCGACATGTTGGTGCCGGGCTGGAACGAGTCGATGTTCGCCAGCGCGCGCAGAAGCGTCTCCTGCACGAGATCGTCGGCACGATCGACATTACCGCACAGCGAGATCGCGAACGCGCGCAGACTCGGCACGGCGGCGAGAATTTCGTCACGGGTGTTGGGCGCCAGCGTCATTCGGATGACCCCTTGTCATCCCGCTTGTCGATCTGTTGGAGCAGATCGGAGAAGCGGTCCGGGACACCTTGCTTGACGACGTCGTCATACATGGCCCGGAGCTGCTGACCGATCTTGATCTGGACCTCCCGGCCCAGTCGGGCTCCACTTCTGCGTGGCATTACGTCGGTCTGCGTTGGCATAGCGGTTCCGGGCCTATCTGTTTTACGTTCACTCATGCGCCGCCCCCCACCTCAGAACACCGTTCAAAACCTGAATATCACGTCCCGACGCGTCGGCCCCCCTCCGCATCGATCCCCTGACAACGCAATGGAACACCGCTTGTTCCGCTCCGGAAGGGAACTTTTTTTACCGACCGACGTTGGACCGCGGTAGATTACGGGAACACGTGGAGGGATTTGTGCCGAAATCTGAAGCTGTCGCTCAGCATTTGCCGTTTTTGAGGCGTTATGCGCGAGCCCTGACCGGGAGTCAGACCTCCGGGGATACTTATGTCACGGCCACCCTCGAGGCGCTGATCCAGGACCCCACGGTGATGACCGATGGTCGCGGCCCCCGGGTCGCCCTCTATCGGGCCTTCACGAAGATTTGGAATTCTGTCCCAATCAACGGGTCCACCCCCGTCATGGCGGACGCCAGCCTGCCGGCCGAGCAGAAGCTCGCCAGCATCACGCCGCGGCCGCGCCAAGCGTTCCTGCTCGTCGCGCTCGAGGGCTTCTCGGAAGACGACGCGGCGCGCGTCCTGGATGTGGACGTGCCGACGCTTCGCTCGCTGGTCGAGGAGTCGGGCCGTGAGCTCGCTTCGGAGATCGCGACCGACGTCCTGATCATCGAGGACGAGACCTTCATCGCCATGGATCTGGAGACCCTGGTCGAGAGCCTCGGCCATCGCGTCCTCGGCGTCGCGCGCACCCACAGCGAGGCGCTGGCGCTGACCAAGACCAAGAAGCCGGGCCTGATCCTCGCCGACATTCAGCTCGCCGACGGCAGTTCGGGTCTCGACGCCGTGAACGATCTCCTGCGCACCTTCGAGGTGCCGGTGATCTTCATCACGGCCTATCCGGAGCGCTTCCTCACGGGCGAGCGACCGGAGCCGGCCTTCCTGCTCGCCAAGCCGTTCCAGCCCGCCATGGTGTCGGCGATCGCCAGCCAGGCGCTGTTCTTCGCGCGCAATGCGCGGCGGCGCGAGCGGCGCGCCAGCTGACCGCCGAAGCAATTCGCAGGAAAACAAAAGGGGTGAGGGACATTCCCTCACCCCTTTCGATTCAAATCGGATTGATGCGGAGCGCCCGTGGCGCCGACTCGTCAGTGCGACGCCTTCAGCCAGTTGTCGATCTCGCGCTCGGCCTCGTCCTTCGCGAGTCCATAACGCTCCTGCAGACGGCCAGCGAGCTCGGTGCGTTTGCCTTCGACCAGGTTCATGTCGTCGTCCGTGAGCTTGCCCCACTTCTGCTGCACCTGGCCTTTGAACTGCTTCCAATTGCCTTCGACGCGATCCCAGTTCATCGCAGTCTCTCCTTCCGGTTTGTCGAGTGATGAGATAACCGACTGCGCCGCAGCGAGTTCCGGCGGCGCGTGAGGTCAGCCCCGCAAAAAACAAGGGCGTAGCCGACCACCGCGTCGGCTACGCCCGAGACCGGCCAAGCACGGGGAGGGGAAGAACGGGCGGCCGGCTGCCACGACAATGCGCGCTTGATGGAATGGTTCCTGAGTCTCGCGCGAGAAGCGTGCCGCGCGGCGACATTTCGGCGCGTTTGGAACCGCACCTTCGGGAGGAACGTTTCCTTCTTGTCGGTGGTCGAGGGCTATCGACTCGGACGCGCGGCCCCGCGGGCCCGAAACCACATCCAGGATGACTCCGATGCTTCGCGATCCTTCGCAGGTGCTGCGTGGCGTGCCGGTCGCCGCACTCGCGGCGTGCTCCGTCGCGGTCGGGATGTTGCTGCCCGTCGAGCCGGTCTTGCGCTGGCCGAGCATCGACACGGCCCAGGCCGATCAGGCCGAGGCCGTGCCGGTCGTGAACCGTGAACGCAAGGGCGACCGCTTGGCGCGGCCGGCGCGCAAGGATGGAAAGCGCATCTCGACCATCGAGATCGTCGGCGTGCAGGACGTCACCATCATCTATCGCGATGCGGAGGGCCGCGAGCTGTTCCGCACCAACCCACTCAGCAATGCGACGGTCACGGCCCGGGACATCGAGCTGCCCGCGGTGACGGTACGCGAGAACGGGACGAGCGGCACCGCGCCCGTCACGGTCGACACGCCGACGCGGCGCGACGCCGAGCTGCCGGTTGGCTGCGAGTCTCCGTTCAGCCCCTATGCGGATCCGAAGGCGCCGAAGATGGCGGGACGCTGCGTCTCGCAGGCGCCCGAGGAGCGGCAGTTCGCGCTGGCGACGTCTGTGCAGTGATGCTGCGCGACGTCTCGACCATGACACGCAGCCGCGCGCGCCACGCCTCGGGCGCGCGGCTGTAAGTCCCCTCCCCTGATCGCATGACATCCAAACGCACAGTCCTGCTCGTCGAGGACGAAGCCTTGATCGCCGCACTCGCGGTCGATGCGTTCGAGGAGCTCGGCTACACGATCGTCGAGGCTGCCAATGCCAAGGCGGCACTGGAGATCGCGTCGGCCGGCCTCAACGGCTTCGCCCTTGCGATGATCGACGTTGGGCTGCCCGACGGCCGCGGCGACGCGCTGGCACTGCAGCTGCGCGACATGCGCGGCGACCTGCCGATCATCATCGCGACCGGATACGGCGCATCGGGGCTCGATGCCAAGCTCGGCACCCTGCCGAAGGTCGTGGTGCTCACGAAGCCGTATGAGTTCGAGCGGCTGCAGGAGGTCGCGAGCGGGCTGCTGGCGCCGTAGGACGGCGCAATCCCCTTCCGCGCACAACGAAAGAGCCCGCCGGCGCGAACCGGCGGGCTCTTGCTTACCTCATCCTTGCGTCGGGCTCAGACGCGTCCGACCAGCACCAGGATCAGCACGATCACCAGGACCACGCCGACGATGCCCGACGGGCCGTACCCCCAGCCCGAGCTGTAGGGCCAACGCGGCACGACACCGAGAAGCACGAGAATCAGAACGATCAGCAGCACAGTACCGAGCGTCATGGCTCACCTCCGTCGCAAGCGGCCCGCCTCTCGTCCGACGATCGGCATCCTGTGTCGTCCGGATCAATCGGCGATCCAGCCGGACAGGCGAGCATCGGGCTGCACACAATCCTTGCCCTGCGGCATTCCGCCGGGGAAACGAACTCGCGCACAAAATAGTTCCATCAGCGGTGGCTGGCTCCGGTGGGAGGCGCAACCTTCGATCAACTCGCGAGTTGGGTCGATGCTTCTGTCATCTCGCCAACACATCGCGTGACGCCATGCTTGGAAGGGGCTCTTCGTCGCCGTCCCGGACCGGACTCGCGATCGCGGCCGTCGGCTGCGTGCTGCTGCTCCCGTTCGGCGGTGCATTCGCGCAAGGACTGTTCGGCGCGCTGTTCGGCGCCTTTACGGGGCAGCGTCCGCCGGTCGTGCGGCAAGCGCCGCCGCTCAGCTACTCGGATCCCCTGGCAGAGCCACGCGCGCCGGAGAGGCGCCGCGTATCATCGTCATCGTCAGGCCGCGGCGGCGAAGCGCATTGTGTCCGGCTCTGCGACGGGCGGCATTTCCCGGTGACACGCAGCGCCCATGTTTCGTCGGCCGGGCTGTGCAGCGCGCTGTGTCCGGCGAGCAAGACCAAGGTGTTCTACGGTTCCGCGATCGACACCGCGTCGGCCGAGGACGGCGAACGCTACGCGAACCTGCCGACCGCCTTCGCGTATCGGCAGCGCGTGTCGGCGGACTGCACGTGCAACGGCCGCGACATCTTCGGGCTGGCGCGCATGGATGCGGCGGCGGACCCGACCCTGCGCGCCGGAGACATGATCCAGACCGCGAACGGCCCGCAGGTGTTCAACGGAACCGCGCAGGCGCGCAACCGCAGCCTGCCGATCCAGCTGCGCTCCGCGGCGGCCGACACACGGCGCCGCCTGAGCACGACCGGCGCCGCGCCCGCGGACTGAGCGCGAACGCTCCGGCGCAGGAGAACGCGCGAAAAGCCGCGATCCAAATATTTTGTTCATCATTGATGATGCGGATTCGTGGGATTCGCGTTGTCTTGATATCGCCGCGCTTGCGTCGCGGTTGCCGCCAACACCGTGACGCATCTTTCGCGGCAAGAACGAGCGGATCAAACCGCTGAGGATCATTGTGCCCGATCTGCGTGCTCAATTTCATGGCGGCGCACATGCGGGCGGCTCACAGGGGAGCGGCTCCCAAGCGAGCCGCTCGGCTGCGAGCCGCAGCCAGCGACCGTTCTTCCCCAATCTGGAGTCGATCCGGATCGCGCTGGAGTCCGGGCGGATCGGCGTGTGGTCGTGGGACCTGCGCAGCAACCGCGTGACCTGGTCGAGCAATCTCGAGGAGATCTGCGGGCTGCCGCGCGGCAGCTTCGACGGCACGTTCGCGTTCGGCGAGAAGCTCGTGCATCCGGAAGACAGCGCGCGCGTGATGGCGGTCATCCAGGAAACGCTGCGAACGCACACACCCTATTCGGTGCAGTTTCGCCTGGCATCAACGTCGCCGCAGGACGAGCGTTGGATCGAGGCCTCGGGCAGCGTCGTGATCGAGAACGGAGCCGCCGTGCAGATGGTCGGCGTCTGCTGCGACGTGACGGAACGCGTGCGGCTCGATCGCGAGCTGCGCGTGCGGGCGCGCCAGCAGGAGGCGATCGCGCGTCTCGGCGCGCGCGCGCTCACCGAAACGAACCTGCAGAAGCTGTTCGACGAGCTGGTCACGACCGTCGCCGAGATGCTCGGGGTGGAGTTCATGCAGATCCTCGAGCTGGTGCCGGGCGATGCGGAATTCCTGCTGCGCGCAGGCGTCGGCTGGGCCCCCGGGCTGGTCGGCGCGGCGCATATCTCGACAAGCCCCGAGACCCATGCGGGCTATGCGCTCGAGAGCGGTGCGGCGGTCGTGGTCGAGGATCTCGCGCGGGAGACGCGCTTCACGGTGACGCCGCTGCTCGCCGAGCACGGCGCCGCCTCCGGCATCGCGGTGCCGATCGCGGGACCCGACGGACGCGCCTATGGCGTGCTGGCCGCGCATGCCCGCCGCCGGCTCCGCTTCGAGGAGCATGACGTCTCCTTCGTGATGGCGGCGGCCAATGTCATCGCGGGCGCGATCCAGCGCCGGCAGCTCGACCAGCGCCACGAGCTCATGATCCGCGAGCTGCGCCATCGCTCGGGAAACCTGTTCTCGCAGCTTCTCGCGCTGTTCACGCAGACTGCCAAGACCTCGCGCAGCGTCGCCGAGGTGGCGACCAAGTACGAGGCGCGCGTGCTCGCACTCGCCAATGCACATCGCCTGATCACCGAGGGCGGCTGGCGCTCGACCTCGCTGGTCGAGCTGATGCGCGGGCTGCTCGCGCCCTACATGGATCGCGTCACGCTCGAAGGGCCGGACGTGTTTCTCGAGCCAGATCCGACCTTCGGGCTGAGCACGGCCGTGCACGAGCTCGCGACCAATGCGGTGAAATATGGCAGCCTGTCCGTGCCCAAGGGACGGCTCGCGCTGTCCTGGTCGGCCGGACGGACGGAACGCGGGCTGACGCTGACCTTCCACTGGATCGAGCAGCACGGCCCCGCGCCGAAACGGTCACGGCGTGCAGGTTTCGGCTCGAAACTGGTCGCCGTGGTGATCGAGCGGCAGCTCAACGGCGAGGTGCGGCAGAGCTTCGAGGCGAGCGGGCTGAATGCCACGCTGGTGATCCCCCTCACGCACGAACGCTGGCCCGACCGCGTTCCGCGCGAGGACGAGAATCTGCCGTGACGGCGAAATTGCAGGGCTGATATCTTGGAACGCAGGGTGAACAGATGGTTGCGCCCGCGCAGCCCCTATTACTATAATGACTCTGTCACGCCGGTCCTGACGGGCCGGTCAACCGGAGGAGCGACGCCATGACCTGGACGACCCCGACGCTCGTCGAAATCTGCATCGGCCTCGAGATCAACGGCTACCTGCCGGCCGAATTCTGATCCGAGACGGCTGATCTCTCCTTGAGAGCTCGCCGATGATCATGACGTTGCGCCCGTCGGGCTGAGGCCCGGCGGGGCGTAATGGCTTTTCTTAAGTCCGTTTGCGCCCACATCGGAGCAGCCCAAGGCCTAGCGCGTTTCCGCGTAGTGGCGGGCGATCTTCTCCATCAACCAATCCCAGGCCTCCTGCTCGGAAGGGCCCGCGGTCTTGCTCACCGCGACCGTGAGATACGCGATCTCCTGCTCGACGCGCTCGCGCGGCAGCATGTGCAGGCGGCTCACCAGGATCGCGGCCTCGACCACGGCGGCCTTGGCGCGATTCATTCCCTCGAACGGCGCATGCGAGACGCGGCGCACCACGCGGCAGTGGAAGCGCGGCCGCTGCGCATCCTCGGTGACGCTCTCGACCTCCAGCTCGGCATGCGCGAGCGCGGCGGCGAGGCGCGGCACCGGCACGTCGTCAGCGTGCACCGTCGGCCACTTGCTGCGGCCCGTGAGGCAGCCTGCGAAGATGCGCACGTCGTCCACATAGTTGGCGACCGCAAAGGGCACGGCGTTGAGATTGTCGAGCGTGGTCGAGGGGCGGAACGGGGCGATCACCCAGCCCTCGTCCTCCGCGATGATGCCGAGCGGCGCGATATGCACGACCCCGCTCTCGTTCATGGTGGTGACGATGGTCTCGCGGATCATCGGCATGGTCAGCTCTCGGAGCCCCGCAACGTATGGCCGGCGGCGCGCAGGCGCGTGAGGTCTTCCTCGGCGCGATCGACCGCGCAGCCCCAGTCGAGCGGCTCGTCCTGAACGTAGCGCTTGCCGAGGCGCCAGGCGATCTCGGCCTTCATCAGCTCGGTGCCGAGATAGAAGGCGTGCGCCCCGTCGGCCGCGACGTTCAGCTTCGGATAGAGCGCGAGCGCGTCCTGCGTTAAATGGTGGCCCTCGCGATTGTAGACATGGATGCCGTCCTCGGCGACCTCGATGCGGAAGTTCGGATCCTTCACCTCGCGCGCGACGTCGGCGATCTCGGCCGGCGTGTTGGGGAACGGCTTGCGGTCGTGCAGCGCCAGCAGCGCGCCGCCATAGTCGCGGGGCAGGCTCGCGTCCTCGCGCGCCGCGAACATCATGCGCCGCGCCGCGTCGTGTTCCTCGATGGTGCGGCGGGTGTGTGGGCTCACTTGCACGGCGAGCAGATTGCGGATGCGCAGCTCCGAGCAGATGCCGAGCAGCAGCGCGGTGACGCCGCCCGAGTCCGCATCGGTGAGCTCGGTGAGATTGCCGGTGCCCATCAGGATCTCGGCTTCGGGCAATTCCCGGCGCAGATCGGCGTAGCGGGCGAGCGAAGACATGAAGCCGAAGTGGATCGGGTCGAGCACCGGATCGAGGATCGCGGCGAGGCCGCGCTTGTCGGCGGCCTCAGCGGCGCGCAGCAGCGAAGGCATGTCGCCGTGCTGGGCCGGGATCAGCACCGGCGTCGCGCCGGTCTCGCCCGCGATGTTGAGGGTGCGCTCGGTCAGGCTGAGCAGGAAGTTCGCGCCGGCCTTGCCGCCGCGGCGCAGCTCCTCGGCGTTTGCCGAGTCGAGGCTGACCGCGAAGCCTCGCCCACGCAGGGCCTGCACCGTCTCCTCGAGATGCGGGAACGGCGTGTCGGGCAGGCAGCCGAGATCGATCACGTCGGCGCCGGCGCCGCGCAGCGCATCGGCGCGGGCGAGGACTTGCGCGCTCGAGAGCTGCGAGGCATCGACGATCTCGGCGAAGAGCCGCATGTCGTGGCGCGACAGATCAAGCGCGCGGCCGCCCTTGCCGAAATAGGCGGGCAGATCCTTGAGCTCGTCGGGGCCGCGCTCGAAGGGCACGCCGAACTCAGCGGATAGCCGCGCGAGATCGGCGCGGCAGCGGCCCGGCAGCACGACGCGGTTCGCCTCCACGGGCCGCGGCAGGCGGCGCGCGATGATCTGCTCGGTCATCAGAGCCGCGACCTTCACGCCGATATCGAGGATCGACCAGGCGAAACCGAGATCGGTGCCGGTCAACACTTTCTCGAGCCGCGCGCGCGCGAGATGGCCCGTGAGAAAGAGGATGCGCTCAGCCATGCGCGAGGTCTTGCTTGCGCCGCACGACCGCGGCCTCGAGCTCGGGCAGCGTCTCGACCACCTCGGTCGCCTCGAAGGATTTCAGGCGCTCGGTGTTGTCGAGGTCGATGCGGCGTGGATAGACCTTGACCATGCCCTTGGGCGCCTCGGTCTCGAGCTCGGGCGCCGTGTCGCAGGCGAAGACGATGGTCGGAACGCGGCACTTGCCGGCCTGGGCGAACACGTTGGTGACCAGATTGTCCGAGATGCCGAACACGCATTTCGCTACGGTATTGGAGGTCGCGGGGCCGACCACCAGCGTGTGGTAGACGCCATAGTAAAAGTAGCCGACCGGCGGCGCGCTCGCGGCGGTATCACGGAAGACGCGCGTCGACTTCGGAAGCTTGAGTTCCTGCTTGTACATGCGCACGACCTCGGCCGCGGCCTTGCTGACGAAGAGATCGACCTCCTCCAGCTCGGAGATGAGCGCAAGGCACTCCTTGAAATAGTGCCCCGACCCGGTCAGCGCCCAGCCCCAGCGCGGTGTCTTCACCTTTGCCATGCGATCAGCCTAGCTCGATTTCGTCGTGCATCACACAATCCGCGTGCCGATGGGCGTTCCGGCGCTGAGCGCAGCACCGGCGCGCGCGTGCTCGGCCGGGCCGACCACGAAGGCGGGCGCACGGCTTGCCGCGACGAAGCCCGTGAAAGCCGGATCGACCGCGCCGCGTGCGACGAGGTCCGCGGCCGTGACGGCCTCGGCCGGCCAATCACCGTGTTTCACCAGCAAGAGCCGCTCGGCGCCGATCTCGCCGGCGAGCCAGGCCGCGAGGCTGTCTGAGGTCACGTCCCAGGACCACGGGATCTCCGCGGCCGCAAGCACCATCTGCTTGGGCAGCCAGACCGGCGCGCGGCCCTGGTTCAGCGCAAGCTGCATCGCATCCGCGGACTCGCACAGCACCAGCCGCTCATCGAGGCTCGCGAGCGCGCAGCCATATTGCTCCATGGCGAGGATCGCCATGTGGTGCGCGGCGCGATCGTCGAAGCCCATCACGGGCTGGGCGGTCCGCACCGCATCCGCGAACGGCCCGCCGCCCGGCACGATGACGCAGTGGCCGCAGCCCGCGAGCGCCGCGACCCAGGGCCGGAGCGCGGACGAAAGCGCGTGACTGCCGCCCAGCTTGACGACCGTGAGCATTCACTCGGCGGCTTTCGGATCGCGGGCCGCCGGATAGAGGTGATGCACCTTGGCGACGTCGGCCGTGCGCTCGCGCTGGATCTCGACGCCGACGGCGCCCGGGCCGACATCGAGCTTCTCGACCCGCACGGTCGCCTTCATGACGCGCGGATAGGTCAGCACCACGGCCGCAATGCGCTCGGCGAGCGTCTCGACCAGCGCGATGTGCTCCTGCGCGACGATCATGCGGATCGAGTCCGTGATGATATCGTAGGAGAAGACGTCGCGCATGTCCTCGGGGGCGTGGCTCGGGCGCAGCACGCGGACGTCGACGCTGAAACGGACCTTCTGCGGCTTCTCGCGCTCATGCGCATAGGCGCCGATGCGCACCGCACAGACATAGTCGTGCACGAAGATGCGGTCGGTGGCGCTCTCATCGCGCGTCGAATCCACCGAGTAGCCGCGCGCGGCGAGCAGCCGATAGTCGATCTTGGCGGGTACAGGTCCTGCGTCGGGCCGGCGGCGCTCATCGATCGGAATGAGCGCGCGCACCACGTCGATCGCGGCCGGATCGATGCGCGCGGCGCGATCCTGTCCGACGCAAAGAGCGCCGCGGAAACCGAGCACGTCGGGTACCAGCAGCAGCAGACGCGGAATGTCGGGCGGCTCGAGCGAGCCCGCGAGCCCCGCCATCATGTTGCGCGCGCGGCAGGCATCGACGAAGCCCGCGAGCGTCGTGATGTCGAGATGGTCGAGCAGGCGGCCGCCCTGCTTGCCCCGCGTGTCCAGCATGGCGCCCGCGAAGCCACTGTCCGCGATGGGGCCGAGCAGCGCCGGATCGGCGCCCGCGTCGGCGAACATCACGCCGATCAGCTTGGTGCGGCGCGCGACCGGCGCAAGCGCGCGAATGCACGCCTCGCGCGCAGGAGACTCGGGCAGCGCGACCTTGACGTAGTCGACGCCGGCATCCGCCATCTGGGTTGCGGCGGCAACGACCGCCGAGGGCTCCATCGGCGGCTCGCCCGAGACCGCGCTCACGGGCCGTCGTCCCGCGACGGCGGTCACGGTCGCGCGCACCACCTCGGGCGCGACCGCGCCGAACGAGCCCTGCGTCGAATCCTTCAGATCGATGATGTCGGCGCCATGCGCGACCGCGATCTCGCCCTCCTGCGGGTCCGTCACGCTGGCGAGAAACAAGGTCATGGGAACTCCGGATCGGCCCATCCTGCGGGCAGTTCTGCCCGGCCGGACAGGCACTTCTTCCGGGCGGACCTTACGGCAAATTCACACTGATTCAATCCGAAATGGCGGTATCATGAAGGACTTGCAAGCGGATCGCCCCCGGAGAAGCTGCTTGTTTCGCACCATCATGACGGTCTGCATCCTGGCCGGCATCGCGCCCGCGGCCTGGGCCCAGGACACCACCGAGATCAAGATCGGGTACCTGCGTCAGCCGCAGGTCCGCCTGACGATCTCGCTGCTCGACATGCCGGCCGACAATGACGGGCTCGCCGGCGCGCAGCTCGCGGTCCGCGACAACAACACGACCGGCCGCTTCATCAAGCAGAGCTACCGGCTCGAGGAAGTGCGTCTGAAGGAGGGCGACGATCCGGCGGCCGCCGTGCAGACGCTGAAGGAGCGCGGGGTCGCGCTGATCATCGCGGACCTGCCGGCGCCGGCGCTGCTCAAGGCTGCGGATGCCGGCAAGGATCTCCTCTTCTTCAATGCGGGTGCGATCGACGACCGGCTGCGCGAGGAGGACTGCCGCGCCAATGTGGTGCACACGGCGCCCACCCGCTCGATGCTGGCAGACGGGCTCGCGCAATATCTCGGCTGGAAGCGCTGGCGCCGCTGGTTCCTGGTGGTCGGCTCGCATCCGCAGGACAAGCTGTTCGCCGAGGCGCTCAAGCGCGCCGCCAGCCGCTTCGGCAGCAAGATCGTGGAAGAAAAAGTGTTCGAGGATACGGGCGGCGCGCGGCGCACCGACTCGGGCGTCGTGCAGGTGCAGCGGCAGATCCCGGTATTCACCCGCACCTCGAACGAGTACGACGTGCTGGTGGCGGCGGACGAGAGCGATGTGTTCGGCGGCTACCTGCCCTATCGCACCTGGGACGCGAAGCCCGTCGCGGGCTCGGCCGGGCTGGTGCCGAAGAGCTGGGACCCGGCCCACCAGCAATGGGGCTCGCACCAGATGCAGAACCGCTTCATGGAGATGGCGTCGCGCCGCATGACGGCGCTCGACATGCAGGCCTGGACGGCGGCGCGCATGATCGGCGAGGCCGCGACGCGCAAGCGCACGACGGAGCCGAAGGCGGTCCTCGCCTTTCTCAAGAGCCCGGACTTCTCGCTCGCCGCCTTCAAGGGGCAGAAGCTGACGCTGCGCGACTGGAATCATCAGCTGCGCCAGCCGATCCTGCTCGCCGACGGGCGCACGATCGCGTCGGTCTCGCCGCAGGAGGGCTTCCTGCATCAGGTGTCGGAGCTCGACACGCTCGGATACGACCGGCCGGAAACCAAGTGCAAACTCCAATGACCCGAGGGACTAGGATGATGTGGCTTCGTCTGCTGCTCGCTTGCGGTCTCGCGCTGTTCGCGGTCTCCCGCGCGGCCGCCTTCACGGCCTATGTCTCGAACGAGAAGAGCAACACGATCTCGGTGATCGACACCGATAAATTGGCGGTGGTGAAGACCATCAAGGTCGGGCAGCGGCCGCGCGGCATCGGGCTCACCAAGGACGGCAAGTTCCTGATGGTCGCCTGCGGCGATGACGACACGATCCAGCTGATCGACACGGCGACGCACGAGGTGACCGGCAGCCTGCCCTCGGGGCCGGACCCGGAGCTTTTCACCCTGCATCCGAGCGGCAAAATCCTCTATGTCGCGAACGAAGACGACAACATGGTCACCGTGATCGACATGGAGCGGCGCGCGCTCGTCAAGGAGGTGCCGGTCGGCGTCGAGCCTGAGGGCATGGGCATCAGCCCGGACGGGAAACTCCTCGTCAACACCTCCGAGACCACCAACATGGCGCATTTCATCGACACGGAGAGCTACGAGATCGTGTCGAACGTGCTGGTAGATGCGCGGCCGCGCTTCGCCGAGTTCAAGCCGGACGGCACCGAGGTCTGGGTCTCCTCGGAGATCGGCGGCACCGTGAGCGTGATCGACGTGGCGAAGCGCGAGGTGAAGAAGAAGATCACCTTCGAGGTGCGCGGGCTGCGGCCCGAGGCGATCCAGCCGGTCGGCGTGCGCATCACGAAGGACGGCAAGACCGCCTTCGTGGCGCTCGGGCCCGCCAACCGCATCGCGGTGATCGACACCGCGACCCATAAGGTCGAGAAGTATCTGCTGGTGGGACAGCGGGTCTGGCAGCTCGCCTTCACGCCCGACGAGAAGTTCCTGCTCTCCACCAATGGCGTGTCGAACGACATCTCGGTGATCGATATCGCGGGACAGCGAGTGATCAAGTCGATTCAGGTCGGCGAATTGCCGTGGGGCATCGTGGTCGCGCCGTAAGGCGGCTGGCGCGACGAGCGTTTCAGGGGGAGGACAACATGGTTCGGGGCTTGCTCGTGTGTCTTGGGCTGCTGCTGGGGCTCGGCGGCGCCGCGATCGCGGCGGGCGATCTGTCAGGCAAGCCGGTGCGGCTGCCGGATCTGGTGCTGGGCACTGACGATACGGGCTTCGGGCTCTCGCAGAAGGAGTACAATCTCGAGACCGGCAAGGCCTACCGGCTCAAGATCATCTCGAGCGGCAAGCACGAATACGCCCTCGTCGCGCCGGAACTGTTCGACAATATCTGGCTGCGCAAGGTCGAGGCGGGCGGCATGGAGATCAAGGCGAACCGGTTGTTCGAGCTCGAATACGAGAAGGCGGCGCAATCCGAGATCTTCTTCGTGCCGATCCGGCCCGGCAATTACCGCATGCATGCGAAAGGGCTCGAGCAGCGCGGGGTCGTGATCATGTTCAATGTCAAGTAACGTGCCGAACCACGGATGCTGAAACGCGCGGATGCACCGCCTGCCCTGACCGTCACGGGCGTGAGCCACAGCTACGGGCCGCGCAAGGCGCTCGACGACGTGTCGCTCGAGATCCCGGCGTCCACCTTCGCGGTGCTGCTCGGCCTCAACGGCGCCGGCAAGAGCACGCTGTTCTCGCTGATCACGCGGCTCTATGCGACGCAGCGCGGCAGCATCCGCATCTTCGACCACGACGTGGCCCGCACGCCGGGCCAGGCGCTGCGCATGCTCGGCGTCGTGTTCCAGTCGCGCACGCTCGATCTCGATCTCTCGGTGCTGCAGAACCTCACCTATCACGCGGCGCTGCACGGCATCGGCAAGCGCGACGCACGCCGGCGCGCCGAGGAGGTGCTGGCGCGCATCGCGTTGTCCGACCGCGCGGGCGACAAGGTGCGCAACCTCTCGGGCGGGCAGATGCGCCGGGTCGAGATCGCACGCGCGCTGCTGCACCGGCCGCGGCTGCTGGTGCTCGACGAGCCGACGGTCGGGCTCGACATCAAGGCGCGGGCGGACATCCTCAGCCATGTCCGTGAACTGGTGACGCAAGAGGGCATCGGTGTTCTCTGGGCGACGCATCTCGTCGACGAGGTCGCGGCCGACGACCAGATGATCCTGCTGCATCGCGGACGCGTGCTGGCGCATGGCGCGGTAGCGCAAGTGGTGGCGCAGTCGGGCGAGGCGGATCTGCGCGCCGCCTTCACGCGGCTCACGCGCGAGCCTGACCAGGAGGGCGAGCGATGAGCGCCGAACTCGTCACCGCTGTCCCTGAGGGCTTCCGGCTCGCGCAATATGTGATCTGCCTGAAGGGCATCGTCTGGCGCGAGGCGCTGCGCTTCTTGCATCAGCGCGAGCGCTTCATCGCGGCGCTGGTGCGGCCGCTGGTGTGGCTTTTCATCTTCGCGGCCGGGTTCCGCCAGGTGCTCGGCGTTTCCATCATCCCGCCCTACGAGACCTATATCCTCTACGAGGTCTACATCACGCCCGGGCTGATCGCGATGATCCAGCTCTTCAACGGCATGCAGTCGTCGCTCTCGATGGTCTACGACCGCGAGATGGGCAACATGCGCACGCTGCTGGTGAGCCCGCTGCCGCGCTGGTTCCTGCTCTCGTGCAAGCTGATCGCCGGCACCGCGGTGTCGATCCTCCAGGTCTATGCGTTCCTGGCGATCGCCTGGTTCTGGGAGATCGAGCCGCCGATGATCGGCTATCTCACGGTTCTGCCTGCACTGGTGCTCTCGGGCCTGATGCTGGGCGCGCTCGGCATGCTGATCTCTTCGCTGGTGAAGCAGCTCGAGAATTTCGCGGGCGTGATGAACTTCGTGATCTTCCCGATGTTCTTCGCATCCTCCGCGCTTTACCCGCTCTGGCGCGTCGAGGAGGCGAGCCCCCTGCTCTATCGGATCTGCCAGGCAAACCCGTTCACCCATGCGGTGGAGCTGATCCGGTTTGCGCTCTATGCCCAGGTGAACTGGACCTCGCTCGCGGTCGTGCTGGCTTGCACGGCGGTCTTCATGATCGGCGCCATCGTGGCCTATGATCCGGCGCGCGGCCTGATCGCTCGGCGCGGCGGCCCGGGAGGTGACGCATGAGACATCTGCTCCTTGCCATGGCTTTTGCCCTAGCGCTGACGCCTGCCCTTGCGGCGGACTCGCGCCATGCGGACTGGCCCTGCGTGCAAGTGAAAGTCGCCGAGATCTCGCTGCCCGCGGTCTGGTCCGGGCCACCGATCGACGATGTCGGCAACAAGTGGGAGGAGGACCAGAAGGTGCGCGACCTGGTCGCGCGGCTCGCGCAGCGGCGCACGCCGGTCGAGGAGGCGCAGCAGGCCATCACGGAGTTCGTCACCGGCGCCGACCGCGAGACGAAGGGAAAGCTCCTGTTCGCCGGCCTCTACGCGCGGCTCAACCACGACCGCAGCGACATCGTGCACGGTCTCGAGCGCCTCGCGCGGCGACAGCAGGAGTTCGCCGACAGGATCCGCGCCGATACGGCGCAGCTGCGCACGCTCTACGACGCGCCGCAGCGCGAGCAGGCCAAGGTGGACGAGCTCAACAACCAGATCGAGTGGAGCACGCGCATCTTCGAGGAGCGGCGCAAGACCGTGCGCTACGCGTGCGAGGTGCCGGTGCAGATCGAGCGGCGGTTGTTCGCGTTGGCGCGCGCGATCCAGCAGGCGCTGGAATAGTCACTCGCGCGGCTCGGGCCGGGCCGAGACGAGCGGCAGCAGCGCCTCCTGCCATCCATCGGTGCCGTCCGGATACCAGGCGACATTGGCGTAGCCCATGGCGAGCACGCGCTTGGCGGCGTTCCAGGACATCCAGCAGTCACGCAGACAATAGATCACCAGCAGCCTGTTGCGGTCGCGGCCCGTGGCACGCGCGAGATTGTCGCGCAGATAGGCCTCGGTGACGGCGGCGAGCGCACCGTAGCCGGTGTCGGGCAGCCAGATGCTGCCCGGAATGTTGAGCCGCTGCTTCTCGCGCCAGATGGTGCCGGCCGGCAGGTTGGCAGGCTTCGGCGCATGCGGCATCACATCGACGAACACGGCCGCGCCGGCTTTCCAGAGCTGCTCGGCATCATCCGTGCTGAGGACGCGCGCGCCGCGCAAGGTCGTCGGAACCGGCGACCGGTAGTCCTCGGTGCGATAGCCCTCCGGCTCGGCGACGCCCTGCGCGCTGGCCGGCGCGAGCGCGAGCAGCAGCGCTGCGGCGAGCACGCCGAGACGCAGGCTCATGGCCGCTTGGTCAAAGTCTGCTCGGTGATCGGCTGATCGCGCTCGTCGAGCAAAGGGACGCCGAAGCCGATCAGGAGCTTGTTGATCTCGGGCTGGTTCTCCTGGATGAACCGGTTGAGCGTGCGCTTCCAGTTCTGGTCGGCGGCGCGTACGCCCATGGTCATGCGAAAGACGAGGCGGGGCCCTCCGGTCTCCTTGAGCAGCGGCGTGACGCGCACCGGCGTCTTGGCCTGCTTGGCGTAGAAGCCCGCCATCGGTCCCCAGAGCACGCCGGCATCGATGGCGTCCTTCTCCAGGTCCTGCATCATCGAGACCGCCGAGGAATCGACACGCGTGTCGATCATCAGGTGATAGGGCCGAACCTGCCCGAGCAGCCCGTTCATCGCCAGATAGGTGGCGGGCGGCGTGCCCGCGACGATGCCGATGCGCTTGCCCTTGAGGCGCTCGTCGGAGAGCTTGTCGACGTCATCGAGGCCGGCGCCGGCCTTGACGACCAGCGCGTAGGCCGTGCGGTAATAGGGATTGGTGTTCTGAACCAGCTCGTCACCCTGCGGGAAGCCGATGATGACGTCGCATTTGTGCGCGCCGAGCGTCATGCGCACGAAACCCGTGGCCTGCGGGAAGAATGTGTAGGCGAGCTTCTTGCCGAGCTTGGCGGCGAGCATCTCGGCGAGCTTGTTCTCGAAGCCCTCGCCCTGCTCGTTGGAGAAGGGCAGGTTGTGCGGATCGGCACAGACCCGCAGCACCTGGGGATCGATCAGCTCGATTGTCGGCTCGTTGGCCTGCGCGCGTGCGTGGTCCGGCTGTGCGAGCGACGCGACGCAGACGAATGCCAGGGCGATCGTGCGATGGCCGGCTCTCTTCGTCATGATGGCCCTCCTCTTCCGGAGCGGCGTCCTGGTTGGGCGCATGTTCCTGTCGGCGAACCGGTGCCGACTTCATCGAATATGCGCTAGCTCTTGCCGATGCAGGTTTCCTCGGCTTGGGTCGCGGCCGGCGGCTTCTCCTCGCGCTTGGGCGGGCGCACGCGGCCGACCGCATCGTTGGCGCGGGCGCGCAGATAGACGTAGAGATCGTCCATGTAGCAGGCCACGTTGGTGTTCTCGCCGAAGGCCGGCATCACGCTCTCCTGGCCGGGGCGATGGACCTTGCGACCGTTGATCACCACTTCCATGAAGTCCGCATAGCTCAGGGTCTTGAGCGAGTTCTTGAGCGCGGGCGCATAGGTCGAGCCCTCGCCGTCCGGGCCGTGACAGACATGGCACTCGGAGTGGTAACGGCGATAGCCCGAGTAGGTGTACCAGTCGACGGTGCCGTCTTCCTTCACGTTGTAGGTCGGCGTTCCTTCCTTGTCGAAATACTTTCCGTCCTCACTCTTCACGGCTTTCGGATCACCGGAGCCGTCGGCGAGAGCGATCACGGCGCAGCAGACACTGGCGACGACGACGGTCGTCGCGACAAGACGCGTTCTCACGAGCTTATCCTTCACGAGGTTGTTTGGCCGACAGGCTGCCCGGCGGGTCACTTGCGTGACGGGCCGGGAGCGCACTGTCATGTCGTCTGCGGCGAACCTCAGTTCGGCAGCGCAAACACGGTCAGCTGTCCGCCGAGCGCCGTATAGTTGCGCAGGCCGGCATAGCCGCCCACGGCGCCCAGACCAGCGGTCGGGTCGGTCAGGCCGGCCGCGAGGCCGATACCCGCCCAGCCACCGACGCCGGACAGAATCGCGATGTACTGCTTTCCACCCTGCTCATAGGTGGTGACGTTGCCGATGATGCCGGACGGGGTCTTGAACTTGTAGAGCTCCTTGCCTGTCTTGGCATCGACCGCCTTCAGGTAGCCTTCCAGCGTGCCGTAGAACACGACGCCGCCGGCGGTCGCGAGCGCGCCTGACCACACGGAGAACTGCTCCTTGTTCGACCAGACGATCTTGCCGGTGCCGGCGTCCCAGGCGATGAAGTTGCCCATGTGGCTCTCGCCCTGCGGCGGATACATGGACAGCGTCGCGCCGACATAGGGCTGGCCCGCCGTGTAACGCACGCGGAAGGGCTCGTAGTCCATGCAGACGTGGTTGGTCGGCACGTAGAACAGGTTGGTGTCCGGCGAGAAGGCAGCAGGTTGCTGGTCCTTCGTGCCGAGCGCCGCCGGGCAGATGTTCTTCGTGTTGACGTCCTCACCCTGCTTGTCGGTCGAGAACTGCGCGACGACGGCCGGGCGGCCGTAGTTCGGCGAGTCCTTCTTCATGTCGACGCCGGTGGTCCAGTTCACCTTCGGATCGTACTTCTCGGCGACGAGCAGTTCGCCGTTGGTGCGGTCGAGGGTGTAGGCGAGACCATTGCGGTCGAAGTGAACGAGGGCCTTCTTCGCCTGCCCGCCGACATTGATGTCGGCCAGGATCATCTCGTTGATGCCGTCATAGTCCCACTCGTCGTGCGGGGTCATCTGATAGACCCAGCGGGCCTGACCCGTGTCGACGTCGCGGGCGAAGATCGTCATCGACCAGCGATTGTCGCCCGGGCGCTGCTTCGGATTCCAGGTCGAAGGATTGCCCGTGCCGTAGTACATCAGGTTCAGCTGCGGGTCGTAGGAGTACCAACCCCACGTGGTGCCGCCGCCGATCTTCCACTGGTCGCCCTGCCAGGTGTTGGTGCCCGACGAGGCGCCGACCGGCTTGCCGAGGTTCGTGGTCTTCTGCGGGTCCATCAGCGTGTCGCTGTCCGGTCCCATCGAATAGCCACGCCACGCCTGCTTGCCGTCCTTGATGTTGTAGGCGGTGACGGAACCGCGGACGCCGAACTCGCCGCCCGAGATGCCGACGATGACCTTGTCCTTGACCACCATCGGGGCCGAGGTGCCGGTCTCACCCTTCGCGGGATCGCCGTTCTTCACCGACCACACCACGTTGCCGCTCTTCGCGTCGAGCGCCACCAGCGTAGTGTCGGCCTGATGCAGGAAGATCTTGCCGTCCGCATAGGCCGGACCACGGTTGACCGTGTCGCAGCACATCACGGGGATGACGTTCGGATCCTGCTTCGGCTCGTACTTCCAGACGATCTTGCCCTCGTCCTTCAGATTGAGCGCGTAGACGATGTTCGGGAATGGCGTGTGCACGTACATCATGTCGCCGATGATCAGCGGACCACCTTCGTGGCCGCGCAGAACGCCGGTTGAAAACGTCCAGGCCACCTGCAATTTGCCGACATTGCTGGCGTTGATCTGATTGAGCTTGGAGTAACGCTGGTTTCCGTAATCGCCCGTCGGCATGACCCACTGCTTGGGATCCTGCTGCAGCTTGATCAGCTCATCATTGGCAGTCGCAGTCCCCGCGGCGGCGAATGCCGTCGCGGCAGTCAAGCAAGTTGTGAAGAGTAATTTGCGCATCGTGATCCTCCCTACGACGTTGTCGTCGGGGTTTCATGCCGATGCGAACAGCCCAAGAGTGGGCGTGCCGCGCAACGGCACCAAACCCGTACCTGGGAAGAGTCTCCGGCAGCGTGTCACAGCCCAGCAAGGCAAAGGGCATTTGCCCCGCCTGGCCTTCGAAGAAACGTCAGTGCTCCCTAGAAACTGACGCCCTTGAAGCCGGAAACCATGCCAAAGTGTAGGCGCGGGTTTTTTCGTGCGCAACAACAATCGCGTCGATGGGCAGCGCGCGGGATGGGCCGTGCGGCGCAAAATCGCCGCATTGCAGTTTCAGCCGCTGGCGGAATGATCTTCTCCCGAATGGCCCTCGACACGACGATCGGCACCAGCAAGCGTTTGCCCATGTCTGCCATCCGAAGTCACCTCATGCGCCTGCTGCTCGCGCTCATCCTCGGCTGGGCGATCGCGGCGCCGGCCCGCGCCGAGGACGCGCCGCTTCGGCTCGCAGAGGTCGCGCCCGGCGTTCATGTGCACATCGGCGCGATCGCGCTGATGAGCGCCGCCAATGAGGGCGCGACCGCGAATGTCGGGATCGTGATCGGCGAAGCGGCGGTGGCCGTGATCGACACCGGCGGCAGCGTGCGCGAGGCGCGGCGACTGCACGCCGCGATTCGAGCGCTGACCGACAAGCCGATCCGCTACGTGATCAACACCCACGGCCATCCGGACCATGTCTTTGGGAACGCGGCATTCTCAGAGGACGGCGCGACCTTCGTGGGCCACAAGAACCTGCCGCGCGTGCTGGCGGAGCGCGGCCCGTATTACCTGGATGCCTTTCGCCGCATCATGGGCGAGGCGCTGCTGGCCGATGTCGCCCTCGTGCCGCCGAGCCTGCTGGTCGAGGATGAGACGCGGCTCGATCTCGGCGGCCGCGTGCTCGTACTGAAGGCCTGGCGCAGCGCGCATACGGAAGCAGACCTGACCATTCTGGACGAGACCAGCGGCACGCTGTTCGCGGGGGATCTCGTGTTCCTGCGCCATTTGCCGGTGGTGGACGGCAGCTTGCGCGGCTGGCTCGCGGTGGCGGACGCGCTCGCCCGGCTTCCGGCGCAGCGGGTCGTGCCGGGACACGGACCCGTGACGGCCTGGCCCCTCGCGCTCGCGGACGAGCAGCGGTATCTTGCCGGGCTGGCGCAGGAGCTGCGCGCCCTGATCGCGCGCGGCACGCCGATCGCGAAAGCGCCCGAGGCCGGCGCAGCCGAAGCGGCGCGCTGGGAGTTGTTCGACGACTATCACGCGCGTAATGCCACGGCGGGCTTCGCGGAGCTCGAGTGGGAGTAACGCAGTGACGTAACGTCGCAGGTTGGCGACGCAGCATCGCAGAACGGGAGAAGAGCCATGATCGATCTCGGCATCCGGCAGCTCGCGGCGGCGGGTCTGGCGGCCGGACTGTGGCTCGCCTCGCTGACGCCATTGCCGGCCGCGACCGAGCCTGACGATCCGTGGCCCGACCTGATGGCGAACGTCTTCCCGGGCCGCACGCTCGAGGATGGCAAAGGGCTGATCGGCCTCGAGATGCCGACACGCGCTGAGGATGCCGCGATCGTGCCGACCACCGTGCGGCTCACGCTGCCGGCCGGCGATGCGCGCCAGCTGCGCGTGCTCACCCTGATCGTCGACCGCAATCCGGCGCCCGTGGCGGCGACATTCAAGGTCGGTCCGGACGCCGGCATCACCGAGATTGCGACGCGCGTGCGCGTCGACACCTACACCAATGTGCACGCGGTCGCGGAGCTGAGCGACGGCAAGCTCTATGTGGTGCAGACCTACGTGAAGGCTTCGGGCGGCTGCTCGGCGCCGGCCGCGAAGAACGCCGAGGAAGCGAAGGCGACGATCGGGCAGATGCGGCTGCGGCAGTTCACCGAGAAGACGCAGGCGCCCAAAGACGGGCCGATCAGCCGCGCCACACGCGAAGCGCAGATCATGGTGCGCCACCCGAATCATTCGGGACTTCAGCGCGACCAGATTACCCACCTCTACGTGCCGGCACACTTCGTCAGCGAGCTGCACGTGTGGCAGGGCGACCGGCTGATGCTCTCGGTGGAAGGCGGGATCTCGATCTCGGAAGATCCGAATATTCGCTTCAATTTCGCGGCAAACGGCGCGACCACGTTCCGCGCCGAGGCGAAGGATACCAACGGCCAGGCCTTCAAGGGCGAATGGCCGGTCGACGCGTCCGGGACCTGAGGCGGCGTCCGGCGCTCAGAAGCACCGCACCTCGGCTTCCGCCTGCGCGCGGCGCAGGTCGTCGACGGCGTGCTTGGAGGGCTCGGCCGAGCGGAATTGCGCGGCGCGATCGCCCGGCACCTGCACCATGCTGAGGATCGTCTCGGCGGTCACATACTTGTCGTAGGGCAGCACCGAGGCGATCACGTCGATCGAGCAGGAGCACTGCTCGAGCGCGCGGCGCGTCTCGCCATTCGCCTTCATGCAGCCGAACACGTAGTCGACGCGCGCCGCCGTCGGATAGTCGTTCACCTCCTGGGCGGCCGCCTGCGATGCCGCCGCGACGAGCAGCAGCGCCGCGAGTCCCTTCCACGCCGTTGTCATGCCTGCGTCCTTTTCCCGCGCATGCTTGCTGTGCGATCTCGTGACTATGATAGGACTGCGCGAAGGCGAGGCTCAAGACGGAACACGAGGGAGATCTCATGAGGAGCTGGAAGCCGCACGTCCGGTCGATGCTCGGCGCACCTCTCATCGCGTTCGCGTGCATCTCCGCCCCCGCGCTGGCCGCCGATACGATCCGGCTCGCCGTGCAGAAGACCGGCACGTTCGCGTGGGAGCTCTCTGTCATTCGCGCGCATGGCCTCGACAAGCAGGCGAATCTCGAGCTCGTGGTGAATGAGCTCGCGGCCCCCGAGGCCGGCAAGATCGCGCTGCGCGGCGGGTCCGCTGACATCATCGTCTCGGACTGGCTCTGGGTCTCGCGCGAGCGGCATATCGGCGCGAAGCTCGTGTTCCATCCCTATTCGAGCGCGGTCGGCGCCGTGATGGTGCAGGCCGCCTCGCCGATCCGCACGCTCGCCGACCTCAAGGGCAAGACCCTCGCGGTCGCGGGCGGGCCGATCGACAAGAGCTGGCTTCTGCTGCAGGGCGTGCTGAAGCAGGATGGGATCGACCTGAAGAGCCAGGCGAAGGTCAACTACGGCGCACCGGCATTGCTCGCCGAGAAGACCTTGCGCGGCGAGTTCGATGCCAATCTGAACTTCTGGAATTTCTGCGCCGCCATGGAAGCGAAGGGTCTTCGTCGGATAGCCGGCATCGAGGACATCCTGCCGCGGCTCGGCGCACGCGGGCGGCCCGCCATGCTCGGCTATGTATTCGACGAAGGCTGGGCCGCCAAGAACCGCGACGCGCTCGCGCGCTTCATCGCGACCACGCGCAAGGCGAAGCAGATCCTCGCCGACTCGGACGAGGAGTGGCTGCGCATCGCGCCGCTCGTCGGCAATGCCGACGCCGCCACGCTGAAGGTCTATCGCGACCGCTATCGCGAAGGCATTCCGCGCCGGCCGGTCTCCGAGGAAGAGGCGGATGCCCGCACGCTGTATCGGGTGCTCGCCGAGCTCGGCGGTGCGGAGCTGGTTGGGCCGGCGGCGGAGCTTGCGGCCGGCACGTTCTACAGCGCGGCGGAGAACTGAGGTGGCTCGCGTCATCTCGCTCGCGTTGTTCCTCGGAGTCTGGACGCTCGCGGCTTTCGCGGCGGGCCCGAGCAACCTGCCGGATCCCTTGACCGTGCTGCGGGCGGTCATGAACGAGGCGCGCACGGGCGACCTGTTCCTGCATCTCGGCGCGACGCTCGCGCGCGTCACTCTCGCGTTCACGCTCGCGATGGTGCTCGGCACTGCGATCGGCATCCTGATGGGCCGCAGCCGCATCGCGGACCGGCTCGGCGATCCCTGGCTGCTCGTGCTGCTCAACCTGCCGGCGCTGGTCGTGATCGTGCTCGCCTATGTATGGGCCGGTCTCACGGAGGTCGCCGCGATCGCGGCGGTTGCGGTCAACAAGCTGCCGAACGCGGTGGTGACGGTGCGCGAGGGCGCACGCGCGCTCGATCGCGACCTCGACGAGATGGCGCGCGTGTTCGAGCTTCCCGACTGGAAGCGATTCCGCCATGTGGTGCTGCCGCAGCTCGCGCCCTATCTGGCGGCGGCCTCGCGGTCCGGCCTGTCGCTGGTCTGGAAGATCGTGCTGGTGGTCGAGCTGCTCGGTCGGCCGAACGGGGTCGGCTTCGAGATCGGTATTGCGTTCCAGCTGTTCGATGTGACACGTATCCTGGCCTATGCGTTGAGCTTCACGGCCGTCGTGTTGGCAATCGAAACGTTTCTGGTGCAGCCCATTGAACGACGCGTCTCCCGCTGGCGGCCCCGCGCAGCTTGAGATCCGCATCGCGCGGAAATCCTACGTCTCGGCCTCGGGCGAGCGGCTCGACGTGATCCGCGACCTCGCGCTCGCGCTGCGGCACGGCGAGGTGGGCGCGATCGTCGGTCCCTCGGGCTGCGGCAAGACCACGATGCTGCGCATCGTCGCGGGCCTCGAGCACGATTTCGACGGTACGGTCGCGCGGCCGGAGGGCCGGCTCGGCATGGTGTTCCAGGAGCCGCGCCTGCTTCCCTGGCGCAGCGTCGAGCAGAACGTGCGGCTGGTCGCGCCCGAGATCGACGATGCGGCGCTCACGGCCCTGTTCGAGATCCTTGGGCTCACCACGCACCGCTCACATTTTCCGGGCGAGCTCTCGCTCGGCCTCGCACGCCGGGTCGCGCTCGCGCGCGCCTTCGGCGTCGAACCGCATCTCCTGATCCTCGACGAGCCGTTCACATCGCTCGATGCAGCGCTCGCGGCGCGTTTGCGCGACGAGCTCGCGATGCTGGTCGAGCGCCGGCCCGTGACGACCTTGCTCGTGACCCACGACGTCGACGAGGCGGTGCGGCTCGCCGATCGCCTGTTCCTGCTCGCACCGCGTCCGACCCATGTGATCGCCGAGCTGCTGATCCCGCGCCCGCGCGCGGCGCGCAGCGCCGACGAGATCGCGGCGCTCAAGCACGAAATCGCAAAGCGCCTGCATGCCCATGCCTGAGTCCGCCGACGCGCGCACGCTGCTGATCTTCGACTGTGACGGCGTGCTGGTCGATTCCGAGATGATCGCCAATGCGACGCTGGCGGAGCTGATCACCTCGCTCGGGCGACCCATGTCCACCGAGGAGAGCATCCGCGTGTTCGGCGGCCGCAGCCTGAAAGACGTGCTCGCGACCGCGGCCGAGCTCGTCGGCGGCGAGATCCCGGCGGAGACCAGCGCGCGTTTCGGCGAGCAGTTGTTTGCCCGCTTCCGCGCGGAGCTCGTCGCGGTGACGGGCGTGCGCGAAGCGATCGCGGCCCTGCCCTTTCGGCGCTGCGTCGCCTCGTCGTCGCATCCGGACCGGCTGCGGCTCTCGCTCGAGGTGACGGGGCTCGCGGCCTTGTTCGGCGAGCACGTCTACAGCGCGACGCAAGTCGCGCGCGGCAAGCCGGCGCCGGACCTGTTCTGGTTCGCGGCAAGAAGCGTCGGCCACGCGCCGTCGGACTGCATCGTGATCGAGGATTCGCCACGCGGCATCGAGGCCGCGCGCGCGGCCGGCATGCACGCCATCGGCTTCGCGGGCGCGAGCCACGCCGGGACCGATCTTCCCGAGCTGCTGCGCGGGGCCGGAGCGCATCGCGTCATTCGCGACATGGGCGAGCTTCCCGCCACGGTGACGGCGTTGCGCGCGGCCGCATCCGCGTGACACGCGCCTTAAGTCAGCAACACTGACATAGTGATCGGCGGGTGCCCGCGCCGCAGAAAGCGCGTGCGGCTGGCAAGCAAAGTGCTAGGCTTCACGCGGCCCTTAAGAAGCCATCACCAACAACATACCGCCAGAGCACGAGGGAGAAACACGCAATGAGGAAAGCTGTCATTGCTGCGCTTGGCGCAGCCGTGGGACTCGGAATTGCGCTCGTCGCGCCGCATGATGCTTCAGCCCAGCAGACTCGAGTCCTGAAGATGCAGTCGACATGGCCCGCCAGCCTGACGCTGCACGAGAACTTTCTTTACTGGGCCGAGCGCGTCGAGAAGCTCTCGGGCGGCACGCTGAAGATCGAGGCAATGCCGGCCGGACAGGTCGTGCCGGCGTTCGAGGTGCTCGACGCCACCCACAAGAAGGTCATCGACGGCGCCCATGCCTGGGGCGGCTACTGGACCGGCAAGAACAAGGCCTCGATCCTGTTCACGGGCGGCCCCGGCGGCACGTTCGGCATGGACATGATCGACGTGATGGGCTGGATGTATCACGGCGGCGGCTGGGAGCTTTACCAGGAGTTCTATCAGAAGGAGCTCAAGCTCAACCTCGTCGTCTTCCCGATCCTGCCTTCCGGCCCGCAGGCGTTCGGCTGGTTCAACAAGCCGATCGAGAAGATCGAGGACATGAAGGGCATGAAGTGCCGCCAGACCGGTATCGCGGGCGAGATCTGGCAGCGGCTCGGCTATACGGTGGTGAACATGCCCGGCGGCGAAATCATTCCGTCGGCGCAGCGCGGCGTGATCGACTGCGCCGAGTGGGTCGGCGGCGTCGAGGATCTGCGCCTCGGCTTCCACAATGTGTGGAAGTATCACTATTCGCCGGGCGTGCACGAGAACGTCACGATCGGCGAGCTCGTGTTCAACGGCGACGTGTGGAAGTCGCTCAAGCCGCAGGAGCAGGAGTGGATCAAGTCCGCGGCAAACGAAGCCTTCCTGATCTGGTGGGCCAAGTGGCAGAAGCAGAACGCGGAAGCCTTGATCGAGCTGCAGGAGAAGCACGGCGTGCAGATCCTGACCACGCCGGCCGAGATCCTGCGTGAATTCCTGCGCGGCTGGGACAAGCTCGCCGAGGAAGAGTCGGCGAAGAACCCGTTCTTCAAGAAGACACTCGAGTCACAGCGGACCTACGCGAAGCTCGTGGTGCCGATGAAGCGCGCCTACTTCCCGCCCTACTCCTTCGTCGCGAACTACTACTTCCCGCCGAAGCGCTAGCGCACGGCGCGATCGCCGGGGCGGCCCACACGGGCCGCCCCTCATCGCACGTTCGCGTCGGCGTTCCGGGGGGAATCGCGACGCGTGCGGGCCCGTCCGACTCGACAACCGGGGCTGCGCTCATGGCCGCACCTTCGCCCGCCTTGCTGGCGACCATCCGCAATATCGATCGCTTCACGGATTCGACCGGCACCATCGTCTCATGGCTCTCGATCCCGCTGGTGCTCGCCGTGGGCTACGAGGTGATCGCGCGCTACATCTTCCACGCGCCGACCATCTGGGCGTTCGACGTCACCTACATGACCTACGGCACGCTGTTCATGCTGGGCGCGGCCTATGCCCTGCACAAGGGCGCGCATATCCGCACTGACTTCTTCTGGGAGCAGTTCTCGGTCCGCAGGAAGGGCTGGATCGATACGATCTCCTACGTCGTATTCTTCTTCCCGAGCCTCGCGATCCTGCTCGTCATCAGCGGCGAGGAAGCGCTCTACGCCTGGCGCATCAACGAGCTCTCCGACCAGACGCCGTGGCGGCCGGTCCTGTGGCCGTTCAAGGCGGTGGTGCCGCTGACCTGCCTGCTGCTGATCATCCAGGGCATCTCCGAATTCCTCAAGAGCCTCTACATGGCGCGCACCGGCGTCGAGCTCGAGCACAAAGAGAAGGTCGAGGTATGACCGCGGAAGCATTCGTCGGCCTCGTGATGCTGGTGGTGCTGCTGGGAGCCATCTTCATCGGCGTGCCGATCTCGTTCACGCTGCTCTTCCTCGCGCTCACCTTCGGCTATTTCGGTATAGGCGCCACGGTCTTCGACCTCGCCTATTTCCAGATCATCGGGATGATGAAGGAGGAGCTGCTCGCCGCGGTGCCGCTGTTCATCTTCATGGGCTTCATCACCGAGCAGGCCGGCCTGATGGAGCGCCTGTTCAGGGCCTTCCGCATGCTGTTCGCGCCGGTGCGCGGCGCGCTCTACCTGGTGGTGGTGCTGACCTCCACGGTGTTCGCCATGGCGACCGGCATCGTCGGCGCCGCCGTGACGGTCCTCGGCATCATGGCCTCGCCGATCATGAACAAGGCGAACTACGATCAACGGCTGTCTGCCGGCGCGATCACGGCCGGCGGGACCCTCGGCATCCTGATCCCGCCCTCCGTGATGCTGGTCGTGATGGGACCCGTGCTCGGCGTCTCCGTCGCAGACCTCTACGCGGCCGCATTCGGGCCCGGCTTCCTGCTCGCCGGCACCTACATCGCCTATCTGATGGTCCGCAGCTACATCAATCCGAAGCTCGGCCCGCCCGTTCCAATGGATGAACGGGTGCATTCGATGCGCACAATGATCTACGAGGTGCTGGTCGGCGTCGTGCCGCTGCTCGCCCTCATCACGGCGACGCTCGGCTCGATCCTGGCCGGGCTCGCGACTCCGACGGAGGCGGCCGGAATCGGCGCACTCGGCGCACTCATCCTGGCGATCGCTTACGGCCGCTTCACCTGGCTCGGGCTGCAGCGCGCGATGCACGCCACGATGGCGACCTCGAGCATGGTGCTGCTGCTCGCCGTCACCTCCAACATCTTCGGCGCGGTCTTTGCGCGGCTCGGCACTGCCAATTGGATCACCGAGTCCATGCTGGGCCTGCAGCTGCCGCCGACCTTCATGCTGGTGCTGATCCTGGTGCTGATCTTCCTGCTCGGCTGGCCGTTCGAGTGGCCGGCGATCATCCTGGTGTTCCTGCCGATCTTCTATCCGGTGGTGGCCGCCATGAAGATCGACCTGGTCTGGTTCGGCGCCCTGGTAGCGGTCGTGCTGCAGACCGCGTTCCTCTCGCCACCGGTGGCGATGTCGGCCTATTACCTCAAACAGGTCGTCAAGGACTGGAGCCTCGCGACGATCTATGCGGGCATGTTCCAGTTCATGATCCTGCAATGCCTCGTCGTCGGCGTCCTCGTCATCTTCCCGCCGATCGCGACCTGGTTTCCCGAGACCCTGCAGGCTGCGGCGCGGTCGCAGAAGATCCCGGAGGAGCATCAGAAGATTCTGGATCGTCAGCGCAGCAAACCGTCCGGACTGGAGGATGAGGACGGCCTGAAGTAGCAGATCAGGATCGCCCGCTCCGGATCGCGTGGAACACCTGCAGTGCTGCGACATGCGCGGCCACGTCGTGCACGCGGAAGATCGAGGCGCCGGCCGCCGCCGCGGCGAGGCAGGCCGCGACGGTGCCGATCAGCTCGCCTTCCTCGCCGCCGCTGCGGCTTGGGCCGAGAAACTTCTTGCGCGAGACGCCGACCAGGATCGGGCGGCCGTAGCCGCGCAGCACGTCGAGACGCGCGATCGCGTCGATGTTCTGCTGCGCGGTCTTGGCGAAGCCGATGCCGGGATCGAGGATGATGTGGCGCTCCGGAATTCCGGCGCGAGCCGCAAGCTCCAGCGATCGATCGAAGAACGCACGGATGTCGTCGAGGATGTCGAGGCTCGCATCCTTCTCGGCGCGGTTGTGCATGATCACCACGGCCGCGCCGCTCTCGGCCACCGTTTCGGCCATGGCGGGATCTCTCTGCAGGCCCCAGACGTCGTTCACCAGAACGGCGCCGAGCGCCACGGCGCGTGCCGCGGTCTTCGCCTTGTAGGTGTCGATCGAGATCGGGGCCTCAATGCCCGCGGCGAGCGCGGTCAGGACCGGCTCGATGCGCGCCAGCTCCTCGGCTTCCGAGACCGGCGTCGCGCCGGGACGCGTCGATTCTCCGCCCACGTCGACGATGCCGGCGCCCTCGGCGGCCATGCGCCGCGCATGCGCGAGGGCCGCCTCGGTCGCCTGGAACAGGCCACCGTCGGAAAACGAATCCGGTGTCAGGTTGAGAATCCCCATGACGATGGGGCGCGAGCCGATCCGCTCGAGAAACGCGTCACGCCGCGCGCGCTGGTCCGCGCGCATCCGCCCTCTCCCGCGTGCCCGGAATTTCGCAGCGCCAGCGCACGGCGGTCCAGTTGGGGTGCTCGTTGATCCACTGCGCGATGTAGGGCTGAGCCTGCATCATGCATTGGCGCTGGGAGCCCTGCCAGGAGAACTGCAGATGCCGCTCCTCGCAGACGTTCGGCTGCAGCACGGCGCAAACCGTGACGATGATCTCGATCAGGTCCATGGCGGGCCTCCGGGGACCGCGCTTCGCAGCAGCGCGCGTTCAATATACGCGAAAACGCCCGATCAGTTGCAGAGGAAAATTTCGCCGAGGCCGTGCACCGCCATGTCGCCGGCGAGGCGGCGCAAGGGACGCGCGAGCAGCCGCGCCGTGCGCGCACTGTAGGGCGCGAGAAAGCTCGCCATCAGCCGCATTGCGAGCAGTTCGTGCATGCCGCAGTCGACGAAGGTGGGCGAGAGCTCGGGGCTGCCGCCGCCGAGCAGGATCGTGCCGCGGCTCATCAGGTATCCGGGCATGGGACCGGCCTCGCCACGCACCAGCACGGTGCCCGCGATCATGCGGCTGCCCGCATGGGCGCCGGCGCGGCCCTCGATGACGATCGTGCCGCGGCGCAGGCGATCGCCGGCGCGCTCGCCCGCAGCGCCGCGCACCAGCACGATGCCACCGCGCATGCCGGCGGTCTCGCCGGCGAGCGGCCCGCCGAGACGATCGCCGGCGTCACCCGTGATCTCGATGAAGCCCTTCTTCATGCCGGAAGCGGCCCAGGGGCCCGCGGAGCCGTTGATGGTGAGCCGTCCACCCGCCATCAGCCGGCCCGCCTGTATGCCGACATCGCCATCGACCTCGATCGCGCCTTCGGTCATTCCCTGCCCGACCTGGTCGAGGCGATCGCTGGCGCCCTCAATGCGAATCAGTTGCGGATCGCCCATGCGGATGCGGAAAGCATCGCCGAGCGCGACGCTGTCCCGCGCCGTGTTGAGCGGAAGCTTGCCGATCTCGGCCTGCTTCAGGCCGGCGAGACGCTGCGGCACCACGGCCGAGAGATCGAGCCGCTGCGCGGGTCGCGCCAGCAAACTGAGGACCAGCGGCTTCATAGTAGGTCCTTCAAGTGGAAATGATGCGGGCCGAGCTTGCCGCCGTAATTGCCGGCGCCGACGCGCACGGCGCCGCGCTTCGGGCCGAGCTTGACGATCGCGCCAAGACCCGCGCGCATCGCGGCGCCGACGGTATCGGCCGTGAGGCCGTCGATCACCACCTCAAGCACGCAATTCGCATCGGGATCGACCGCGCTCTTCACGGCACCGCGCAGGGTCGGGCAATAGGCCTCGTTGGTGGAGGCCATGACGCCCTTGTATTTCGAGCCGACCTTGGAGCCCGAGCGGACGATGCCGCCCGGGAACGGTGCGATCGCGTCCGGCACCTTGGCGATGGCATCGACCGCGGCTTCGGCGGCCGCGAGCGTGGTCTGGCGCGTCGCGCCCATGATCAAGAGATTGCCGCCGCCGACGGCCTTCTTGGTCAGCCCGGTGGTCCCCTCGCAGACGAACTCGCCGTCCATCACGGGCACGCGCCAGAAGCGCTTGTCGCCGAGCCGTTTGGAGATCTGCCAGCCATCGCCGAAATAGCGCAGCGCGTTACCGAGCTTGAGCGGCTCCTCGCCGTCGAGCCCCGCATAGCAGGCCGAGCCCGGGCTCGTGAGCACGCATTGCGCGACGCGCGACTGCAGCTGCTTCTGCAGCTCGGTGGTCGAGACCGCGAACAGCAGCACGCGCACGCCGGGCCGCCCGTCCGGCGTCTCGCGCGCCGGGATCTCGCGATCGATGCCGGCCTCGGCGCCGCAGCCGATCACGGATGTCGCGAAGCCCGTCATGGTCAGCGCGGCCTGGCGCGCCCAGCGTGCGCTGTCGGCCGTAATGATCACGGCGGTCGCGCGCATGCCGAAGGCCTCGGCAAACGTGTCGTCGATGCGGATGCCTTTGTGGGTCAGCGTCCGCATGGCACCAATCCAAAAGGATCTTCGCGGCCGATGGCGTGCTCCGGGACCTTCAGCAACTCGTCCGAAAGGCCGTAGCGGCTGTCGTAGTAGTGGCTCATACGCCGGTCGATGGCGTAGTCGCGGTCGGGCCGCACGTTCAGAGCGCGGCCCCAGCGATAATGCGTCACCTTGCCGTCGCGCACCACGACGTCGCCGTCCTTCAGCACCAGCGCAGTGGACCGGAACATGCGAGCGCGGTCGCTTTCGTTGTTGTAGACCGCGATGTCGGCGACGCCGCCGGGCGCGAGATGACCGCGATCCGAGAGGCCGAGCAGCCGCGCCGGTGCGGCGCGCGTCATGGCGGCAATCTCGGGCAGCGTATACTCGCGCGTGATCGAGGGCAGCGTGGTCATCGCCACGGCGGCAGCCGGAAGCTTCTCGATCTGCTCGGCGCGATAATCTCGATCCATCAGCAGGCGAAACAGGTCCGGATAGGTTGTGAAGGGCGCGCCGTTCGGATGATCCGTGGTGAAGAAGACGCGCCACGGATCCTCGATCAACAGGAACAGCTCGAGCCCGATCGCCCATTGCAGCGCGTTGTAATAGTCGGTCGGGCGATAGTTGTAAGGCACGATGCCGCCGCCGTTCGAGTCGCCGTCGAAGATCACGTATTTGCGCGGGCTGGCATTGTTGCGCGCGTTGAACTGGCGCAGCACGTCGCTGGAGATGGTCACGGTCTGGCCGAACATCACCTGGCCGACGTCGATGGTCACGCTCCGGGCGCCGTTCACGGCCTCGGCAAGACGCGCGGCCGCGGAGGAGAACTTTCGATCGCCCTCGGTGCCGTAGCCGTAGAACTGGAGATGCGCGAGATGCATCGGCAGCCCTTCGGCGGCTCGAATCGTCTCGAGCGCGGTTTCGCAATTGCCGGCCAAGCCGAGATTGTTGCAGTGGACATGCAGCGGATGCGGAATGCCGAGCTCGTGCACGGCGTGCTGCAGCGTCTTGACGATCTGGCGCGAGGTCACGCCATAGGCCGGCACCACGTCGTCGAACGAGAAGGCGCGCACATTGTCCTTGAAGGCCTCGGCTGCGCCCGCATTGATGACCTTGACGCCGAGGCCGCGCGAGGCTTCCAGCGTCCACGCGACGTAATCGCGCACCGCGCCCGCGCTCTCGCGCTCGCGCATGAGGCCGAGCAGGAAATCGTCGTTGCCGAGCACCGTCAGGATCGCCTTGTCGATGATCGGAACGTCGGCGAGCTCGAGATGCGCATGCAGCGCGTAGTGCGGCGACACCGCGGGCTCGACCACGGTGGTGAAGCCCATGGCGGCATAAAGGCTGCCGGTCTCGAAGGTGGACCAGCCGGCGCTCGAGAGCGGCGTCTCGGCGGGACGCGGCGCCGAAGCGCGGTGATGCTCCGGGAGCAGCAGGCGCGCCGTGTTCACGTTCCAGCCCGCGATATGCGAGTGGATGTCGATCGCGCCAGCCATGACGATCTTGCCGGTCGCGTCAAAGGTCTCGGCACGCGCCGTATAGGCCGGCGCCTCGACGATGCGGCCGTCGCGCACCCAGACGTCGCTGACCTCGTCGCGGCCATTGGCCGGATCGATGACGCGCCCGCCGGCGATGCGCATCAGCATGGCCAGGCTCCCGGCAGTGCGGCCGCGATGCGGCCGATCACCTCGGCGGCCGCCGGCATGTTGCTCTTGTGGCTGGCCGCGCGATAGGTGAGCGCGCCGAACGCGGCGTTGTGCTCGATCGCGCTGTGGCTCACGCCGGGCTGGCCCACCGCGATGCGGATGCGCGAATTTGGGACGTCCTCACGGTCGGGTGTCAGCGCGATGGTCGGGACATCGCCGAGCCAGCGCGGCGCCGGCGTGCCATAGGCCGAGATCCAGAGCACGCAATCGGCCTCGCGGCTCTCGACGAGACGCTGCGCATCGAAGCGCCAGGGATCGTGCTCCGGATAACCGCGGCCGAAGCCGGTGCGCATGGGAAAGCCGGTCATCCAGCCGCAGGCCTGCAGGACGCCCGCGGCGTTGTCCGGTTGCGCGAGCGGCAGGCCCGTGAAGCGCGTCTCGGCATTGAGATCCTTCACGACGCCGCGCAGCATCTCGATGGTCAGTGGCGCCAGATGCGACGCCGACCAGACCGCGATGCCGAAGCGCGCGGCCTTGAGCGCGTCGACGAAGCGGTCGAGCCCCTTCGGAGCGCGGCTGACGGGGCGGCCCGCGATCCGTGCGCGCAACAGCGCCACCAGGCCGGGGAGCTCGTCAGGGCCGCGGCCGAGCGTCGTCGCGCCAGGCGACAGCGCCTTAGCGTCGCGTCCCGGGCAGAGCCAGAGGATGCGGCGGGACGCGCCGTTCGCGAGCGGGGCCGTCAACAGCCGGTCCGCGAGATCGGGCCAGGTCTGCGCGAGACCAGAGCCGACGAGGAGAACGACATCGCCCCGCAGGCGCGCCTCGTTCGGCGTCGTCACCATCACGCCTGCCTCACGCATGACCTCGAGGTCGCGCAGAACGGCGTCGGCATGCATGTGGTCGACCACGCCGCCCAGACGCTCGGCCAGCGCGATCGCGGCGCGTGCGCCGGCGATGTCGGTGCCGAGGCCCGCGACCACCGGAAGCCGGCTCGCGCGCAAGAGCTTCGCGGCTTCGCCGACCGCGACGTCGAGCGTCACGGATCTGCCGTCGATCCATGCCTCACTCATCGGCGTTTCCCCTCGCGCGCAAGCGCGCGGCTCGAAGCTTTGGTGTGTCGCATTCGTCCGCGCCGCGGTCCCGTGCGGCGCGGCGTGCGTTAGGTATCGTACTTGATGTACGAGAAACGAGCGTCCTTCTCGGGTGTGCCTTCGAGCGCGCCTCCTTCCTTGCCGGGCTGCCAGTGCACCACGTCCTCGATCTTCTTCGCCAGTTCGAAATCCTTGTCCGTGATGCCCTTGGCGGCGTGGTTCTGCAGCCGAACCTCGACCCAGGCATAAGATGCCGTTATGTCCGGATGATGCCAGGCGGCTTCGGCCAGATGGCCCACCGCGTTGATCACCATCAGGGTTCCCTTCCAGCTGTGGGTACGATACTTGCGGCGGATCCAGCCGCCTTCCAAGTACCAGTGCGGCAGGTCGCGCTTCAACCGCGCTTCCACTTCCGCGTCGGAGTATGTGCGTTCGGTCATGGTGAACCCTCTGATGCTTCCGCAACTCGGCGACGGTTGCCAAGCATGTTCAGGTGACGCAGTCTAGAGCATGTGCCGTTCCATTTGAAACGGCACGCGGTGCGAGCTACCGCGCGTCAGGCTTTCGACGCCGGATTGGCGGAGGCTCATGCCTCGGCCCGCTCCCAGTCTTGGGCGTTCGTCATTCGGAACGTTTGGGAGTGAAGATTTGAACCAGATGGTGTCCGAGCGTCCCGTGACCGTGACTGTGCCGGCACGGCTGCATCTCGGATTTCTCGATCTCAATGGCGGACTGGGACGGCGATTCGGCGGCTTGGGCCTCGCGATCGACACGTTCCGCACGCGCGTGCGCATCCGCCGCGCCGCGACCACGCGCATCATCGGCGCGGAGCGCGAGCGCGTCGCGGCCCATGTCGAGGCGATGCGGCAGGTGCTGCAGCGCGACGACGCATATCACGTCGAGGTGCTGGAGAACGTCCCGGCCCATGCGGGCTTCGGCTCCGGCACGCAGATCGCGCTCGCGGTCGCGGCCTGCATGCGGCGCCTGTACGACTTGCCGCTGGAGATCGCGGCGGACGCGATCACGCTCGGCCGCGGCACACGCTCGGGGCTCGGCGTCGGGCTGTTTCAGCATGGCGGCCTCGCGGTCGACGGCGGCCGTGGCGCATTGGAGCGGCCCGCGCCGATCATCAGCCGCCTGCCGTTTCCGGAGGCATGGCGCGTGCTGGTCGTGCTCGATCCGGCGCGCCAGGGCACGCACGGCACCGACGAGCTCGCGGCGTTCGGCGCGCTCGGCGCCTTCCCGGGCGAGGACGCCGCGCATCTCTGCCGCCTCGTGCTGATGAAGGCGCTGCCGGCGCTCGCCGAGCACGACATCGCGAATTTCGGCGCCGCGATTGCCGAGCTGCAGGCGCGCCTCGGCGATCACTTCGCGGCGGCGCAGGGCGGCGCGCGCTTCACGAGCCCGGCGGTGGCC
>JAEYAU010000245.1 GCA_023404705.1 Pseudomonadota bacterium | reverse complement strand
ATCGCGGGCCCCGCCGCGAAAGCCGTGCTGCGCGCGAGCTCGAGCCGCCCGTTCGCGGTCACCAGGGCGCTACGCGGCACCAGCGTCGGGACGAGGGCAGGCGCCGCGACGCTGAACACGACGGTGCCGGCCGCCGCCGCGAAGCCGATGGCGCCGAGCACGAGCACGTTGAGCAGATCGAACCAAGCCAGCAGCGGCAGCGCCAGCAGCGCGGCGACGCGCAGCAGCTCGGCGCTCACCATCAGCCCGCGCCGCGGGATGCGATCGACCAGCACGCCGGCCGGCAGCGAGAGCAGCAGGAACGGCAATGTCTGCGCGGCCGTGAGAAAGCCCGTGGCGCCGACGCCGGCGCCGAGCGACAGCACCGCGATGATCGGCGCGGCCGCGAGCGCGATCTGCTCGGCGGACTGGGCCGCCAGGTTTGACCATGCGAGTCGATTGAAAGAGGCAGGAAGCTTGTTCACGGCATCCGGGTGCATGCTGAACCTCCTCGGTTGATCCAGCAGATGCCACGTGACGCCATCCCGCTGCGCTCCGCGTCTTGCTCCCAAATTCGAGATCGCTAGTTGCGCTGCGGCGCCGCGCGCTTTTCCTCGCCCCTCGGCGTCGGCCGTCCCTGTTCGGCGCTTTGCGCGCAGCCGGGCCGCGGTTCCGGACCTTGGCGCTCGGGCGCCACATGACAATTGTCCAGGCGCTGATTGTCGGATGCCTTGTCGGACAGACGTTCCTTGGATGTCAGCGGCTGCGTCCCGCCCGGCGGCGCCCAAAGCAGCGTCATCAGGATGATCGTGATCAGGCGTGCCGGCATTCGCATTGCTCCATGGGCTCCGACCGCGATGTTCATGATATGATCGGAACGCCGCGGATGTACTCCGTTTCTTGCTCCGGAACCCGGAAATCGGGTGGTCCCGCCGTCTCGAATTCGGCAGCAAGGGGCGGAGTGGCGGTGGAGGTCCCTGCGCGTAGCTTCGGGGTCAAGAGACGCCTGCTCGGGCAGGCCGAGATCCCAGGAGCCAGACATGTTGACCAGTGCGATCATGATGACCACGCGACCCGCAGTCCAAGGTAGTCCGCCCGTCAGCACCGATGACGAGCGCTGGCATGCCGTCGAGCGCCGCGACAGCGCGGCCGACGGCCGCTTCAACTATGCGGTGCTCACCACCGGCGTCTATTGCCGCCCGTCCTGCGCATCGCGCCGGCCAAATCGCGACAACGTGCGCTTCTTCGCTTCGCCCGCGGAAGCCGAGCGCGCGGGCTTCCGGCCGTGCAAGCGCTGCCGGCCGAAGGAGGCGGGTCTCGCCGAGCGTCAGGCCGCCGCTGTTGCGAAAGCCTGCCGGCTCATCGAGGAGGCCGAGGAGATGCCGAGCCTCGACTCGCTCGCCAAGACGGCCGGCATGAGCCGCTTCCACTTTCATCGCGTGTTCAAGTCGCTCACCGGCGTCACGCCCAAGGCCTATGCGGGTGCGCATCGCCGCGGTCGCGTGCACCACGAGCTCGCGAAGACCGAGACCGTTACGGAGGCGATCTACGGCGCCGGCTTTAATTCCAACGGCCGCTTCTATGCGACGTCGTCGGACCTGCTCGGCATGACGCCGACCCGATTCCGCGCCGGCGGGCAGGGCGAGACCATCCGCTTCGCGCTCGGCGAGTGCTCGCTTGGCACGATCCTGGTGGCCGCGACCCGGAAGGGCGTCTGCGCGATCCAGTTCGGCGATGATCCGGAGGCGCTGCTGCGCGACCTGCAGGACCGCTTCCCCCGCGCCGCGATGGTCGGCGCCGATGCGGAGTTCGAGCAGCTCGTTGCCCGCGTGGTCGGCCTGGTCGAAGCCCCGGCGCAGGACCACGACCTGCCGCTCGACGTGCGCGGCACCGCGTTCCAGCAGCGCGTCTGGCAGGCGCTGCGCGCGATCCCGGCGGGCTCCACCGCGAGCTATGCCGAGATCGCCGAGCGCATCGGCAGGCCCAAGGCCGTGCGTGCGGTCGCGCAGGCCTGCGCCGCCAATGCGCTCGCGGTGGCGATCCCGTGCCATCGCGTCGTACGCACCGACGGCGCGCTCTCGGGCTATCGCTGGGGTGTCGAGCGCAAGCGCGTGCTCATCGCACGGGAGGCCGCGGCATGAGAGCGTCAGCACAACGCCAGCATCGTGCCGCGACCGATCTTCTCGGTGAACGGATCGCGGCGCTCGACTGGGAGCGTATCAGCGCGGAGCTCGACGATCACGGCTGCGCCGTGATCGGGCCGCTGCTCGCGGCGGAAGACTGCGCGTCGCTCGCCAGCTCCTACGACGACGACGCGCGCTTCCGCAGCCGCATCATCATGGCGCGGCACGGCTTCGGCCGCGGCGAGTACAAATATTTCGCTGCGCCGCTGCCCGACGTGATCACGGTGTTGCGCACCGCCCTCTATCGGCCGCTCGCCGCGATCGCCAACCGCTGGAACGAGGCGATGGGTCTGCCGGTCCGCTTCCCGGCCGAGCACGACGCCTTCCTGGCTCGCTGTCACGCGGCCGGTCAGACCCGGCCGACGCCCCTGCTGCTGCGCTACGGTCCCGGCGATTACAACTGTCTGCACCAGGATCTTTATGGCGAGCACGTCTTCCCCTTGCAGGTCGCGTTCCTGCTCTCGCGCCCCGGCGACGACTTCACGGGCGGCGAGTTCGTGCTCACCGAACAGCGGCCGCGCATGCAGTCGCGCGCCGAGGTCGTGCCGCTGCAGCAGGGGCAGGGCGTGATCTTCCCGGTGCATCATCGCCCAGTGCGCGGCACGCGCGGCGTCTATCGCGTGAACATGCGCCACGGCGTGAGCCGGCTCCGGGAGGGCCGACGGCACACGCTCGGCGTCATCTTCCACGACGCCAAGTAGGAGGACGTGTCGGTCACTCCGTCTTCGCGCGTTGCGTCGTGCGGGTCCAGTTCTTCCGCACGATGCCGACGATCAACAGCGTGTAGCCGGCGAGCCTCAGCAGATAGAACCAGCCTTGCTCGTCCCGCGAGAAACCGGCGAGCGCTGTGAGCGCGTGGTTGAGGGCGAAAAACAGGAACGAGATGCCGAAGAGCGCGAACAGTGTGTCGTCGGTGCGGCGCCAGAAGCGGAAGAAGAAGACAGCCGCGACCAGGAACCCCATGGCTATCATACCGGAAAAGAAATCGGTCATCGAAACGGTCCTTCAATCGATTTCCCAGATGAACCCGTAAAGCAGCGTCGCTATCGCCGAGAGATTGAGTGCGATCCGTGCGAAGCTCAGGTCCACTTGCGTGGGCAGCACGATCATGTCGATCACGACGAAGAGATTGTTGACGGCGAGCAGCACGAAGCAGCCGGCGCTCCAGAGCAGGAGTTTCGTCCGGTTGGCCAGATAGGCCCGCACCAACAGCCAACCGCAGACCGCGCTGGTGATGAAAGAGAGAATGTAAACGACCGTCGCCCAGCTCGACATTGATCAGTCCTTGAACTTGAAAGCATCGGAAAAGATGCGCAGCTTGTCACTAGGCCCCGAAACGATCGCTTTGATCACGGTCATCGGCTTGATGCCGTAGATCTTCTCGAGGGCGGTCGCCATCTGATCGAGCTCCGGTGACGCGGGACTGTAACGATGGCAGCCTGCGCCGTCCTCGGTTATCAACCCGGCATTCCGGAGATTTGCGAGCGATTCGTTGACCACGGCGAGGCTGCTGCGCAGCTCGCGGATCAGCGCATCGACGTTCCATGCCCTCTCGGGCGCACCCTTGAGCGTGAGCAGCATTTCGAGCGCCCACACGGACCGGATCGATGCAGCCGCATAGGCGAGTGCCTCGTCCTCGGTCACGATCGTCCCGTAGCCTTGTGCATAGTGACGAAGAATCCGCTTGAGAAGGTTTGCGGGTCTCGCGAGACGAGGTCGAGTCCCAGGAGCTCAGATCGGCGTCACGCCGTCTGAGCGTCGCTGGCGTCGGAGGAGAGGGCGCGGGGCACGGCGGCACTCACGTCCGCGGTGTCCGGCGTCTCAGCCAAAGCGGCACGCAAGGCCTGCTCGACGACTTCGCGGTCGACCGGCTTCTGCAGCACCGGGATGTGGTTGAACTGCGGATCGATGCCGCCCTGGTCGTAGCCCGTGAGGAAGATCACGGGAACGCCCTGGTCGGTCAGCAGGTCGGCCAGCGGATAGGCGTATTCGCCGCCGAGGTTGACGTCGATCAGCGCAACGTCGAATCGGTTGGAGCTCGCCGCCGACATGGCCTCGTTGAGCGTGCAGAAGGGGCCCGCGACGAAGTAACCGATCTCGGTGACGAGATCGCGCATCATCATGCCGACGAGCGCCTCGTCCTCGACCAGCATCACGCGCTTGGACGCGGCCGGCTTGAGCTGCACCAGCACGCCGTGCGGCTGCGCGCTCGCGTCCGTCCGCGGCATCATCGCGCGCGGCTGACCGAACGGAACGGTGAGCTCGCAGCTCAGCCCGTCGGGCCGCCAGTTGAACTCGACGTCGCCGCCGCTCTGGCGGCGGATGCTGGCATTGATGATCTTGGTGCCGAAGCCCTGGCTCGACGGCGGCTCCACGGTCGGGCCGCCCGATTCGGTCCACTGCAGTGTCAGGCTTCCGTCCGCGAACTCCCAGCTCACCGCGACCTCCCCGGCCGCGCGCGACAATGCGCCGTATTTGGCCGCGTTGGTGGCGAGCTCGTGCAGCGCCAGCGCCAGCGTCTGTGCCGTATCGGGGGGCAGGAAGGCGTTCGGGCCCGTGATCGAGATGCGTTCCGGCCGGCCCGTGCCATAGGGGGCGACCTCTTCGCTCACCAGCTGGCGCAGATCGGCGCCTTGCCAGCGCGATTGCGACAGCAGCGTGTGCGTTTGCGCCAGCGCGCGGATGCGGCCTTCGACGGCCGAGACGTAGCCGCGCGTCGTCTTCGCCCGCGTGAGGCGCACGATCGCCTGCACGACGGCGAGCGCGTTGCGCGCGCGATGGTCCACCTCGCGGGCGAGCAGCGCCTGGCGCTCCTCCGCCTCGCGACGGTCTGTGATGTCGACGGTGACGCCGCTCAGGCGCACCACCTTATCGTTGCTGTCGAAGGTCGCGGCTGCCGCGCCGATGCACCAGCGCGTCTCGCCATCGGGACGCACGACGCGGAATTCGGTCTGATAGGTGCTGTGCTCGCGCGAGGCGCGGGCGAAGGCTTCCATCAGCCGGTCGCGATCCTCGGGATGGATCAGGTTCGCGATCGCCGGGTAGGTCGGCACGAACGTCTTCGCATCGACGCCGAAAATGTCGCACTGGCCCTCGTCCCAGGCGCAGGTGCCGTCCACGAGATCGCAATCCCACGATCCCATATGCGCGGCGGCGAGAGCCAGCGTGCGCCGCTGCTCGCTGCCGATCAGCCGCGCCGCGGAGGCCTCGAGCTCCGCAGTGCGCTCGGCGACGCGCTGCTCCAGCTCGCGGTTGAGCGCCTCGAGCTGGCGCGTCTTGCGATAGAGCTCGGCGAACACCCGCACTTTCGCACGCAGCACTTCGGGAACGACGGGCACCGGCACGTAGTCCACGGCGCCCATCTCATAGCCGCGCAGATGGTCGACGTCCGCCAGGTGAATGGCCGAGACGAAGATGATCGCGGTCTTCTGGAAGCGCGGATGCTCGCGGATCATGGCGGCGAGCTCGAAGCCGTCGATCTCGGGCATGCTGACGTCCATCAGGACGACCGCGATGTCCTTCTTGAGCAGATGCTCCAGCGCCTCGCGTCCGGACCCCGCGCTCACCAGCTCCTCGCCCAGCGGCGCCAGGATGCTCTCGTAGGAGAGCAGCTTGGCGGGCTGGTCGTCGACCAGGAGGATATTGACCTTGCCGTCAGGATTCATCGCACGCGTTTCCCTCGGAGCATATTCCGCCGAAGTGGACACCGGTTCGGCATAGAAAATGCGACCAAACGATTATCGATGCAGCCACATACGGAGCGCCGACAGAAGCTGTTCCGTGTTCACGGGTTTCGCCAGATAGTCGGACGCGCCGGCCTCGAGGCACTTCTCGCGGTCGCCCTTCATGGCTTTCGCGGTCAGCGCGATGATCGGCAGGCGGCGGAACTCCGGCCGCTCACGGATCGCCTCGATGGTCTGATACCCGTCCATCTCGGGCATCATGATGTCCATCAGCACGATCGCGAGATCGGGCTCCGACTCGACCATGGCGATTGCCTCGCGGCCGGTGGTCGCGGTGAGCACGCGCATGCCGCGCCGCTCCAGCACGCTGGAGAGCGCGAAGATGTTGCGCGCGTCGTCGTCGACCAGGAGCGCGGTGCGCCCGAGCAGATCGTCGTCGGAGCTGGTCAACCGCTCGAGCATGCGCTGTTTCTCGGGCGGCAGCTCGTGCACCACGCGGTGCAGGAACAGCGAGGTCTCGTCGAGCAGCCGCTCGGGCGACTCGACGCCCTTCACCACGATGCTGCGCGCCATGGTGTGGAGCTGCGCGTCCTCCTCGGCCGAGAGCTCGCGTCCCGTGAACACCACCACCGGCACGTCCGACAGGTCGCGGTCCTCGCGGATCTTCTCCAGCACCTCGAAGCCCGTCATGTCGGGCAGGCGCAGATCGAGCACCACGCAGTCGGCCGGCTGCTTTCGCAGGGTCGCGAGCGCCTCGTGCCCGGTCCCGGCCGTGGTGATCTCGATATCGTCGTGGCCGAGCAGCTCGCGGATCGAGAGCTGCTCGCCCGGGTCGTCTTCGACGACCAGGAGTCGCTTGCGGCGCGGCTGCGCGTATTCCTTGATGCGCGTGAGCGCGTCCTTGATGCCGTCCGCAGTCGCCGGCTTGGTGACGAACGAGAAGGCGCCGCGCGCGAGCCCGTGCTGGCGGTCCTCCTCGAGGGTGACGATCTGCACCGGGATATGCCGGGTCAGCGGGTCCTGCTTGAGCTGGCTCAGCACCGTCCAGCCCAGCATGTCGGGCAGGAAGATGTCGAGCGAGATCGCGGTCGGCTGGTACTGCTTGGCGAGCTCGAGCGCCTGCGCGCCGCGCGCCGAGGCCAGCACCTTGAAGCCCTTGTCGCGGGCGAGGTCGGCGATCACGCGCGCATAGTGCGGATCGTCCTCGACGATGAGCAGGATCGAGTCGCCCGGCTGGATCTCCATCCGGTCGTCCGGGATCTGCTCCACCGGGCGCTCGACCGTGCCATGCGCGATGGCGGGCCGGCTCGCCTGCTGGCTTGACGCCGCGGCCGGCCGCGGCGAGGCGGTCGGGCCGACATATTTGAGCGGCAGGTAGAGCGTGAAGCTCGAGCCGACGCCGGGCGTGCTGCGCAGGTGGATTTCCCCGCCCAGCAGGTTCGACAGCTCGCGGCTGATGGCAAGGCCGAGGCCCGTGCCGCCGTATTTGCGGCTGGTCGAGGCGTCGGCCTGCTGGAACGCCTCGAAGATGATCTTCTGCTTCTCGGCCGGGATGCCGATGCCGGTGTCCGACACCTCGAACGCGATCACGGTCGGCGACTGGTTCAGCACCGGGTGATCCGGATTCCAGCCGCTGGTCGCGACCGAGACGTCGAGCTTCACGCCGCCTTGCGCCGTGAACTTGAAGGCGTTGGACAGCAGGTTCTTGAGCACCTGCTGCAGGCGCTTGGAGTCGGTCACCAGGCTGCGATCGACCGCCGGATCGATCGAGACGCCGAACGAGAGCTGGCGCGTATCGGCTTCGTGCCGGAACGGCCGCGCCACGGCCTCGACGAGGCTGGTGAACATGACCTCCTCGGCGTCGACCGTCACGGTGCCGGACTCGATCTTCGACAGATCGAGAATGTCGCTGATCAGGTTGAGCAGGTCCGTGCCGGCCGCGTGGATCGTGCGAGCGAACTCGACTTGCTTGCCCGACAGATTGCCTTCCGGATTGTCGGAGAGCTGCTGGCCGAGGATCAGGATCGAGTTCAGCGGCGTGCGCAGCTCGTGCGACATGTTGGCCAGGAACTCGGACTTGTACTTCGAGGTCAGCGCGAGCTCGCTCGCTTTCTCTTCCAGCGCGCGGCGGGCCTGCTCGATCTCCTGGTTCTTGCGCTCCACCTCGACGTTGCGTTCGGCGAGCTGGGCGGCCTTCTGCTCGAGCTGCTCGTTGGTCTGTTGCAGCTCCTTCTGCTGCGCCTGCAATTCGCCGGCGAGCTGCTGCGACTGCTCCAGCAGTCCTTCGGTCTGCATCGTCGCTTCGATCGAGTTGAGCACGATGCCGATCGACGCCGTGAGCTGCTCGAGGAACGAGATCTGCAGCGGCGTGAAGGTCGACACCGAAGCGAGCTCGATGACCGCCTTGACCTGGTTCTCGAACAGGATCGGCAGCACGATGATGTTCTGCGGCGCCGCCTTGAACGAGGCCGAGCCGATCGTAATGGTCTGCGGCGGCACTTGGTTCACGAGCAGGCGGCGCTTGTCCGTCGCGCACTGGCCGATCAGGCCTTCGCCGATGCGCAGGCGGATCGGATGGCCGTTCTCGCCATCATCGGCGTAGGCCGAGAGCAGCTTGAGAAACGGCGAGTCCTCGGGCTCGGTCTGGTAGATGACGCCGAGCTGCGCGTTCACCAGCGGGGTCAGCTCGGTGAGCAGCAGCCGGCCCACCGTGCCGAGGTCGCGCTGGCCCTGCAGCATGTTGGTGAACTTGGCGAGGTTGGTCTTCAGCCAGTCCTGCTCGGTGTTGCGCTCCGTCGTGAGACGGAGGTTGTCGATCATCGTGTTGATGTTGTCCTTCAGCTCGGCCACTTCGCCGCGCGCCTCGACCTGAATCGAGCGGGTGAGGTCGCCCTTGGTGACGGCGGTCGCCACCTCGGCGATGGCGCGCACCTGCGTGGTCAGGTTGGCGGCCAGCAGGTTGACGTTGCCGGTCAGATCCTTCCAGGTGCCGGCCGCGCCCGGCACGTTGGCCTGGCCGCCGAGACGGCCTTCCACGCCGACCTCGCGCGCCACGGTGGTCACCTGGTCCGCGAAGGTCGCGAGCGTGTTGGTCATGTTGTTGATGGTCTCGGCGAGCGCCGCGACCTCGCCCTTCGACTGCACCGTGAGGTTCTGCTTCAGGTCGCCGTTCGCCACCGCGGTCACGACCTTCACGATGCCGCGCACCTGCTCGGTGAGGTTGGCGGCCATCACGTTCACGGTGTCGGTCAGATCCTTCCAGGTGCCGGCGACGCCGGGCACTTGCGCCTGGCCGCCGAGCTTGCCTTCGGTGCCGACTTCGCGCGCGACGCGCGTCACTTCCGAGGCGAACGCGTTGAGCTGGTCCACCATGGTGTTGATGGTGTTCTTCAGCTCGAGAATTTCGCCCTTCACGTCCACCGTGATCTTGCGCGACAAGTCACCGCGCGCAACCGCCGTGGTCACCTCGGCGATGTTACGCACCTGGGCCGTCAGGTTGCCGGCCATCGAGTTGACCGAGTCCGTCAAGTCCTTCCAGGTGCCGGCGACGCCGGGCACGACCGCCTGGCCGCCGAGGCGGCCGTCGGTGCCGACCTCGCGCGCGACGCGCGTCACCTCGGCCGCGAAGGAGCGGAGCTGCTCCACCATCGTGTTGAGCACTTCCTTCAGCGACATGATCTCGCCGCGGACGTCCACCGTGATCTTCTTCGACAGGTCGCCGCCCGCGATCGCGGTCGCGACCTCGGCGATGTTGCGCACCTGAGCCGTCAGGTTGCTCGCCATGAAGTTCACGTTGTCGGTGAGGTCCTTCCAGGTGCCGGCGACGCCCGAGACCTGCGCCTGACCGCCGAGCTTGCCTTCGGTACCGACCTCGCGCGCGACACGCGTCACTTCGGCCGCGAAGGCGTTGAGCTGGTCCACCATCGTGTTGATGGTGTTCTTGAGCTCGAGAATTTCGCCCTTCACGTCCACCGTGATCTTGCGCGACAAGTCACCGCGCGCCACGGCCGTGGTCACCTCGGCGATGTTACGCACCTGCGTGGTGAGGTTCGCGGCCAGCAGGTTCACGTTGTCGGTGAGGTCCTTCCAGGTGCCGGCGACGCCCGGCACGTTGGCCTGGCCGCCGAGGCGTCCTTCGGTTCCGACCTCGCGCGCGACGCGCGTCACTTCGGCCGCGAAGGCGTTGAGCTGGTCCACCATCGTGTTGATGGTTTCCTTCAGCTCGAGAATTTCGCCGCGCACGTCCACCGTGATCTTGCGGGACAAGTCGCCGTCCGCGATCGCGGTCGCGACCTCGGCGATGTTACGCACCTGAGCCGTCAGGTTGCCGGCCATCGAGTTCACCGAGTCGGTCAAGTCCTTCCAGGTGCCGGCGACGCCGGGCACGATCGCCTGGCCGCCGAGCTTGCCGTCGGTGCCGACCTCGCGCGCGACGCGCGTCACCTCGCCCGCGAACGCGTTGAGCTGGTCCACCATGGTGTTGATGGTGTTCTTGAGCTGCAGGATTTCGCCGCTCACGTCCACGGTGATCTTCTTCGACAAGTCGCCGCGGGCCACCGCGGTCGCGACCTCGGCGATGTTACGGACCTGGGCCGTCAGGTTGCCGGCCATCGAGTTCACCGAGTCGGTCAAGTCTTTCCAGGTGCCGGCGACGCCGGGCACCTGCGCCTGGCCGCCGAGCTTGCCGTCGGTGCCGACCTCGCGCGCGACGCGCGTGACTTCTCCCGCGAACGCGTTGAGCTGATCGACCATCGTGTTGATGGTTTCCTTCAGCTGCGCGATCTCGCCGCGCACGTCCACCGTGATCTTCTTCGACAAGTCGCCGTTGGCGATGGCGGTCGACACTTCGGCGATGTTACGCACCTGAGCCGTCAGGTTGCTCGCCATCGAGTTCACCGAGTCGGTCAAGTCCTTCCAGGTTCCCGCCACACCGGGAACTTGCGCCTGACCGCCGAGGCGGCCGTCGGTGCCGACCTCGCGCGCGACGCGCGTCACTTCTCCGGCGAAGGCGTTGAGCTGGTCCACCATCGTGTTGATGGTTTCCTTCAGCTCGAGGATCTCGCCCGAGACGTTCACGGTGATCTTCTTGGACAAGTCGCCGCGCGCGATCGCGGTGGCGACGTCGGCGATGTTACGCACCTGAGCCGTCAGGTTGCCGGCCATGAAGTTCACGCTGTCGGTCAAATCCTTCCAGGTGCCGGCGACGCCCGGCACTTGCGCCTGGCCGCCGAGCTTGCCTTCGGTGCCGACCTCGCGCGCGACACGCGTCACTTCCGAGGCGAAGCCGTTGAGCTGGTCCACCATGGTGTTGATGGTGTTCTTCAACTCGAGAATTTCGCCCTTCACGTCCACCGTGATCTTGCGCGAAAGGTCACCGCGCGCCACGGCCGTGGTCACCTCGGCGATGTTACGCACCTGGTCGGTCAGGTTGCCGCACATCGCGTTCACCGAGTCGGTGAGATCCTTCCAGGTGCCCGCGACGCCCGGCACGATCGCCTGGCCGCCGAGCTTCCCGTCGGTGCCGACCTCGCGCGCGACGCGCGTCACTTCCGAAGCGAACGATCGCAGCTGGTCCACCATCGTGTTGATGGCTTCCTTCAGCTGGAGAATTTCGCCGCGCACGTCCACCGTGATCTTCTTCGACAAGTCGCCGTTCGCGACCGCGATCGTCACCTCGGCGATGTTACGCACCTGCGCCGTCAGGTTGCTGGCCATCGAGTTGACGCTCTCGGTGAGGTCCTTCCACACGCCGGTCACTTCGCGCACCTGCGCCTGACCGCCGAGCTTGCCTTCGGTGCCGACCTCGCGCGCCACGCGCGTCACCTCGGAGGTGAACACGTTGAGCTGCTTGATCATCGTGTTGACGATGTTGGCGGACTGCAGGAACTCGCCCTGCAGCGGCCGGCCGTCGACGTCGAGCCGCACGGTCTGCAGCAGGTTGCCCTGCGCCACGGCGGCGATCGCGCGGGTCACTTCGGTGGTCGGCCAGAGCAGGTCGTCGATCAGCGTGTTGACCGAGTTCTCCATCTCGCCCCAGGCGCCGGCCGTGACGCCGAACTTCACGCGGTGCCGGGTCTTGCCCTCACGGCCGACCAGCTGGCCGACGCGCTCGAGCTGCTGCGCCATGCGCTGGTTGGAGGCGACGATCTCGTTGAACACGTCGGCGATCTTGCCGTGCACGCCGTCCTGGTCGCTCGCCATGCGCACCGAGAAGTCGCCGACGCGCATCGCCTGCAGCGCGTGCAGCAGATCCTTCAGCCCGCTGGCCGCGTGATCGGCGCTGCCATTGGCCTGGATCGCGTCGCTCGCGCGCGCGGCCGCGGCGCCATTCGGTTGCACTTCGGCCGTCGGATTGCTGGTCGGCTGCATCTGTCCCTCCGAGCCTGTCAGCGCGGCGCACGCGCGCAGGCAATAGTCATCGCTTACGTTGCCGACGCACCCGCGCGCATGCGTCGCCGCAGCTGCGCAGGTGCGAATACGTCAGGTCAGCACATTGCAAGATTTCGCCCGCCCCTGCTTCGCGGAATAGAGCACATTACACATTCGGTGTCATACCGATACTTGGCCACTACTGCGAAGGCCGGAAGCCCCGTGCAAACATAAGGCAACGCGGATGCCCCCGGCGCGGTTCCAGGGGCAGGCGAAAATTTTTTTCGAGACACAAAGACGGTCGGCCGGCGGCGCACTTAGCAAGACCCAGGGCCCGGCACGAGCCTGTCAGGTCGGGCAAGAGCACCGCCCTCATGGCGTTATTGGGGCGGCCCGCTCAAATAGTCTAAAGTAGAAGGTATCGGCGCGCGACTCTGAGGACTTCAGCCCGCAAGTGTTTCCGACCCGACAGTTCCGGCTCGTGGAACCTGCTGCTCGGCGCGCAGCCGCTCGCCGAGGGCCTCGACGGTGAGCGGCCGTCCGAACCGGAAGCCCTGCATGAAATGTACGCCGGCGGCCGAAAGGAAGCGCTGCTGCTCGGCGTCCTCGATGCCCTCGGCGACTACTTTCAAGCCGAGGGCCCGCCCGATGCTGATCACGGCATGCACGATGGTGGCGTCTACCGTCATGCCGATGTCGGTGACAAAGCAGCGGTCGATCTTGATCTTCCCAAAGGGAAACCGCCGCAGATAGGTCAGGCTCGAATAGCCGGTGCCGAAATCGTCAAGCGAGAAAGTGGCGCCCAGTCCCTGCAGCCGCTCCATCACGCGCACCACCGCGTCCTGGGCTTCCAGCAGCGCCGTCTCGGTGATCTCGAGCTCCAGACGGCGCCAGTCGAAGCCGCACTCTGCCACGATGCGCTCGAAGCGTGACGCAAGGTCACGCTGACCGAACTGAATCGGTGAGACATTGACCGCCACCGTCAGCCCCGGCCATGCCGCCATGTCGGTGCAGGCGCGCCGCAGCACCCAGTCGCCGATCTGGTTGATGAGCCCGGTCTTCTCGGCGAGCGGAATGAAATCGCCTGGCGAGACCGGGTCGGAGCCGGCGGGCTGCCAGCGCACCAGCGCCTCGACCCCGCAGGTGCGCGTTCCGGTGCGGTCGACGATCGGCTGATAGAGCACGAACAGCTCGTTGCGCGCGATCGCCTGGGCGAGCGCCTGCTCCATCTCGGCGGCCGGCTGCACCGGGGCGTCGGCGCTGTCGCGCATCTCCATGATCGCGGCAGCAGTCGCCTGCAGCGCGTCGGAGAGCGCCCGCAACGTGCTCTCGGGCGGCAGCGCGTGATCGAGACGCCCCATCTTCTCGAGCTCGGCCGCGTGTTCGGCGACACGCCGCGCGCCGATATTGTAGCTCATCGATTTGAGCGCATGAGCCGCGCGGGCGCACTCCTCCAGGTCGCCGCGCGCCACGGCCTCGCGGATCTGCGTCGCCGAGGTGGGCGCATGCTCGAGATAGAGCCCGAACACCTTGCGCACGAAATCGCCCTTGCCCTTGCCGGCGAGCTCCATGAGCTGCGCGATCACGGCCGGATCGAGCAGCGGCGTGCCGGACTCCTCCTCTGCCTCCGCCTCGGCGGAGTCGCCCTGCGCCGCAACCCCATCCGGCGCGAGCTGCGGCAGATGCTTGCCGATGATCTCCGCGAGCCGCGTCATCGTGAACGGCTTGTAGAGCACGTCGTCCATGCCGGCTTCGCGCCAGGCATCGGCAGCCGAGCCCACCACATGCGCCGTGAGCGCGATGATGATGTTGCGCGGCATGCCTTCGGCGGCCTCGCGCGCGCGGATCCGGCGCGTCGCCTCGAAGCCGTCCATCTCGGGCATGCTGCCGTCCATGAACACGATGTCGTAGCGCGCGGCCTCCAGCGCCGCGACCGCCTCCGCGCCGTTCTCGACCGTCGTCACGGTGCCGCCGAGCTGCGAGAGCGCCTCGACCGCGACCTCGCGGTTCACGACATTGTCGTCCGCGACCAGCGCCGTGAACGGCCGGACCGTGCTCGTCGCCTGCTGGCCCGCCGCGCTCGTCGGCTGCAGCACGCGCTCCCCCGCGGCGAGCCGCACCAGCAGGTCCTCGATCTCGGAGCGCAGCAGCGGCCGCGTCAGCATGGCGTCCGCGCGGCCGCTCGCGATCAGGTCCTCGCCCATCTCGCCGAGCGCATGCACGACTACGATGCGCGGCCGCGGCTCGTTCGGCGGGAACCGATAGGCATCGAGCCGCTCGGCGTCCGTGCAGATCAACGCGGCCTGCTGGCAATGCGCGATATCGAGCGTCTCGTCGCGGCGAATGATGGCGTAGCCCGCCGCCGCGAGATAGCGCGCGAGCGCGGCGTCGGTGGCGGCGCCCGCGACATCGAGCACGCAGAATGCGAGGCCGCCCGGCGCGAGCCGCAACTGCGGCCAGGGCGCACGCTCCTCTTCGCGGGCCGGGACCGAGACGCTGAAGGTCGCGCCTTCGCCGGGCCGGCTCGTCACCGTGATCTCGCCGTCCATCGCATGGACGAGGCGGCGGCAGATCGCGAGCCCGAGGCCGGTGCCGCCGAACTGCCGCGTGGTGGACTGATCGGCTTGCGAGAACGCGTCGAAGATCGTCGCCAGCTTGTCCTGCGCGATGCCGATGCCGCTGTCCGTGACCGCGATCTCGATGCGCTCGCCGGCCCTCGTCACCGTGAGCTTGACGAAGCCGCTCTCCGTGAACTTGAGCGCGTTGTTGACGAGGTTGCTGACGATCTGCCCGAGGCGCACCGGGTCCGCGAGGATGCGGCGCGGCGCGTTCGGATCGACCAGCCCCGCGAGGTCGATGCCCTTGCTGCGCGCCCGCTCGGCGAACAGGCTGGTGACGTTCTCGATCAGCGCGTTCAGGTCCACCGGCACGCGCTCGAGTTCGAGCTTGCCGGCTTCGATCTTCGAGAAGTCGAGAATGTCGTTGATGATCGCGAGAAGGCTCTGGCCCGAGCGCGCGATCACCTCGGCGAAGCGCTGCTGGCGCCGTGGCAGCTCGGTCTGGCTCAGGAGCTCGGCCATCACCAGGATGCCGTTCATCGGCGTGCGGATTTCGTGGCTCATGGTGGCCAGGAATTCCGACTTCGCGCGGTTGGCGCTCTCGGCGGCGTCGCGCGCGTCGCGCAGCTCGCTGGTGCGCTCGGAGACCTCGTGCTCGAGATTCTGCCGGTGCGCTTCCAGCCGCGCATCCCGCTCGCGCACGTCGCCCAGCATCTGATTGAAGCCGTCGACCAGCTCGCCGATCTCGCGGTCGCCGGCCTGCGGCACCGTCACGGCATAGTCGTGCTCGCGGCGCACGCGCGTCATCGCCTGCAGCAGATTGCGCAACGGCGTCGTGACCCGCCGCTGCAGCCGCCATGCCACCACGAAGCCGACGCTCAGCGCCAGGAAGCCGCCGAGCGCCGTCAGCGCTGCCGTGGCGATCAGCTTGCTGCGCAGATCCGAGATGCCGCCGACCAGGATGAAGTCGCCGACCTTCGCGCCGCCGTTGACGACTGGAACCGAGACCTGGATCGTTCCGGTGGTTAGCAATCTGTAAAGGGATACGTGTTCGTCCGGACCGAGCGTGACGTCGCTCACGAGCCGCGCGCTGCCACCCAGCGCCGCGAGCACCTGGCCGGCCGGGTTACGTATTTCCGCATAATGGATCTCGGGCACCCGCCCGATCGCGCGCAGCGCCAGCAAGGCGCCGTCCTGGCGGCCCGCCGCAACCGCCGGCCCTACGGCCGCAGCGAAAACCTGCGCCGTATCGACGAGCGCCTGCCGGCGCATGGCGCCGTAGCTGCTCGCCTGCTGCCAGAGGGCGACGGACAAAGATACCGCCATCGCGGCGCCAACCGCGGCCACGACCAGCATGACGAGTCTGCGCTGCAATGATGGACGCGCCGACATCGGACAACTCAACGAGAAATTTCGTCAACGAATAGCTAAGGCGTAAACCCATAAATAAGCGTGAATTAAAACCGCAATTTAGCAGCTGGCCACTATGGATAGGGTCGGGAGAACCGAGATGCCGATTGCCGAGATCCAGAAGAAGCCCTGGGTTTATGTGCTCGACGAGCGCATTCGCATCCTCGTGGCCGACGACGATCCGATCCTGCGCGAGTTCGCGACCGTGCACCTCGCCTCGCCGCTCGCCACCATCGAGACGGCGCCGGATGGCAAAGTGGCCTTCGAGATGCTGATGGCGGGCGAGTTCGATATCGCCCTGCTCGACATCGAGATGCCCCCGCTCGACGGCTTCGGGCTGATCGCGAAGATCCGCGCCGAGCCGAAGCTGCGTCATCTTCCGATCATGATGCTGACCGGGCATGAGGACATCGCCTCGGTGGACCGCGCCTACGATCTCGGCGCCAACTCCTTCGTGCCGAAGCCCGTCAACTGGCGGCTGCTCAGCTATCACATACGCTACGTCATGCGCTCGAGCCGCATCGAGCAGGAGCTCCGTCGCGCCAACGATCTCGCCGAGGGTGGAGATCTTGCGGCGTCCATCGATGCCTTCGGCAAGGAGCACGATGCGCTGCTGAACGCCATCCTCGATCAGACGCGTGCGCTGCGCGACGCCGCCGGCGCCGGCCACGTCCGGCTCGACGATGTCGACCGCATCGAGACGCTCGCGCGCGCCGCGCTGAGCCAATGTCAGTCCGTCCGCCACGCCGTCCGACGCGCGCCGCTCCCCCAGGCCGCTACGACGCCGGAGATCAATGGGGGAAGCCATGCGCCCTAGTCTCATCACACGCGGCCGCGCCTTGCTGCGCCGGCTTGCCGGCGATCGGGCCGGCAACACCGCCGTCACGTTCGCGATCACCGCGCCCGTCATATTCGGCGCCGTCGGCATCGGAATCGATTACGCCTCCGCGGTGAACGCGCGCTCGCAGATGCAGGCGGTCGCCGACTCGGCCGCAGTCTTTGCGGCGCGCGAGTTCCAGATGGCGCAGTCGAACGTCCAGAAAATCTCCGAGCTCGCCCGCAATTATGCGCTGAGCCAGATCCAGGGCGTGACAGTGACGACCAGCGTCGATGCGGCGGCTCTGAAGGTGCAGGTCCGTCTCGAGAAGGATATCGAGCTGACGCTGGCGCGCGCCGTGCTCAACAGCAACATGCATGTGAGCGTGAGCGCCACCGCCAAGATGAGCGACGGCCTGCCGCTCTGCCTGCTCGCGCTCGAGCCGAAGAACAAGGCCGCCATCAAGCTGCGCACCGATGCGCGGCTGACGGCGCCGGCCTGCATCGTCAACTCGAACTCCACCAATCCGGAGGGAATGATCTCCTTGGACAATGCCGTCATGCAGGCGGGCTTCATCTGCACGGCGGGCGGCAAGATCAAGACGAAGAATACCAACTACACGCCGGATCCGGTGACGGACTGCCCCGTGATGGCCGATCCACTGGCGCAGCGCCAGCTCTCGACGGACTCGGTCTGCAATCATCTCCTCAAGCGGATCGACGGCACCGTTACGACCATCAACCCCGGCGTCTATTGCGGGGGCCTCTGGATCACCGACGGCGCCCAGGTGACCATGAATCCCGGAACCTACGTCATCAAGGACGGTCCGTTTGTGGTCAACGGCGGCGCCAGCCTCACCGGCAACGGCGTCAGCATCGTCATGAAGGGATTCGCCGCGAACCTCACTTTCCACTACAATTCCACAATCAGCCTCAAGGCGCCGACCAGTGGAAACTTTGCCGGCATTCTGATCTACGACGATCCGGCCGGCATTGCGGCGCCCCTTCTGAAGCCGCTCCTGCAGCTGCTTGGCCTCGATGGTCTCAAGTACGAGAAGGAGGGCAAGTCGCCCCGCGAGCACCTGATCCTGAGCGACAATGCCCGCATGCTGCTCGGCACGATCTACATGCCGAAGGGGCGCCTGATCATCGACACGACGAAGCCGATCGCGGACAAATCCGCCTACACGGTGCTGGTCGTGCAGCAACTCGACCTCTATGACGGCCCCAATCTCTATCTCAACACCGACTACCAGGGATCCGACGTTCCGGTCCCGCAGGGTGTCGGCCCCTATGGCGGCAAGGTCATCCTGACGAACTGACGCGACAGCAGTACACGCGCGGGCTGCCGCTCGGCGGCCGAGCTTGCTTCGCGATGAGCGGGGGTAATGGTTTCGCGCCGGTCGTGCGGTGCCGACCTGCCCGTTCAGGGTGGGACAAACAACCTTTGACGTAATTATAAGAATCGTGCCCCCGGCCGCGCCCGGGGGCTGACAGGGGGGCGGAGGAGCC
>JAEYAU010000137.1 GCA_023404705.1 Pseudomonadota bacterium | reverse complement strand
GGCGAAGTCGGCAACAGTCGACTTCGCGGGGAGAGGGGAAAACCTACTTCAGCTTCTCGATGGTCCTCAGCCCGCCCATGTAGGGCAAAAGCGCGTCCGGCACCGCGACGGAGCCGTTCTCCTGCTGGTACGTCTCCAGCACCGCGACGAGAGCGCGGCCGACCGCCACACCCGAGCCGTTGAGCGTGTGGACATAGCGCGGGCCTTTCCCCGCCGCCGGGCGGTAGCGGGCATTCATGCGCCGGGCCTGGAAATCGCCGCAGACGGAGCAGGAGGAGATTTCGCGATAGGCGTTCTGCCCCGGCAGCCAGACTTCGATGTCATAGGTCTTCTGCGAGGCGAAGCCCATGTCGCCGGTGCAGAGCGTGACGACGCGGTAGTGCAGATCAAGGCGGCGCAGCACCTCCTCGGCGCACGCGAGCATGCGCTCATGCTCGTCGCGGCTGGTTTCGGCCGACGTGATCGAGACCAGCTCGACCTTGGTGAACTGGTGCTGGCGGATCATGCCGCGCGTGTCCTTGCCGGCGGCGCCCGCCTCGGCGCGGAAGCAGGGCGTGCAGGCCGTGAAGCGCAGCGGCAGCTCCGCCTCGTCGGTGATCGCTTCGCGCACCAGGTTGGTGAGCGAGACCTCGGCGGTCGGGATGAGCCAGAAGTTGGCCTCCTCCTCGCCCTCGCCCGGCTCGGCCTTCGCGAGACCTGCATAGACCGAGAACTGATCGTCGAGGAATTTGGGAAGCTGCGCGGTGCCGTACATGGTCGGGCTGCGCACGAGCAGCGGCGGAGAAACTTCCGTGTAGCCGTGCTCGGTCGTGTGCAGGTCGAGCATGAACTGCGCCAGCGCGCGCTCGAGCCGCGCAAGGCCGCGTTTGAGCACGACGAAGCGCGCGCCGGACATTCTGGCGGCCGCCTCGAAGTCCATGAAGCCGAGACCTTCGCCGATCTCGAAGTGCTGCTTCGGCGTGAAGCCGTACTCGCGCTTGGCGCCGAAGCGGTGGTGCTCCTTGTTGTCGTGCTCGTCCTTGCCGTCCGGCACCTCGTCGAGCGGCAGGTTCGGGATCTGCGCGAGCGCCGCGCGCAGCTCCTCGGAAACGGTGCGCTCCTCGGCTTCCATCGCGGGGATCGAGGTCTTGAGCTCGCCGACTTCCTGCATCAGGTTTTGCGCGCGCGCCTCGTCCTTCTGCTTTTTGGCCTCACCGATCTCCTTGGAGGCAGCGTTGCGGCGCGCCTGCGCGGTTTCGAGCTTGGCGATGACGGCGCGGCGGCGCTCATCGATCGCGCTCAGCCGCTTCGACTCGCCGGCGAGGCCCCGGCGCGCGAGCGCGCGGTCGAAGGCGTCCGGGTTCTCGCGGATCCACTTGATGTCGTGCATGTCGCAGCTTTCCGAGACAAAGAGCCCGGCGGGGGCGCCGGGCACGAATCGATCGACTGATCCGGTGCTATGATACGCGACTTACTCGGCCGGATTGGCTTCCGGCGTGGCGGGCGTATTGGCCGCAGCGGCCTTCCGCTCGACCATGCGCGCCGCCCAGATCGAGCCCTCGTAGAGAATCATCAGCGGGATCGCAAGCGAGAGCTGGCTGATCACGTCGGGGGGCGTGAGCACGGCGGCGAGCACGAAGGCGCCGACGATGAAGTAGCGGCGCTTGTCCCTGAGCTGCTGCGACGTGAGGATGCCGACGCGGGCAAGCAGCGTCAGGATCACGGGCAGCTGGAAGGCGATGCCGAAGGCGAACACGAGCGACATCATCAGCGAGAGATACTCGCCGACCTTGGGCAGCAGCGCGATGTCGGCCTGGCCCTCGACACCGGTCTGCTGCATGCCGATCGAGAAGCGCACCAGCAGCGGCATGACGAGGAAGTAAACCATCATGCTGCCGAGCGCGAAGAAGATCGGCGTCGCGACCAGATACGGCAGGAAGGCCTGGCGCTCGTTGCGATAGAGGCCGGGCGCGACGAACATGTAGATCTGCCCGGCGACCACCGGGAAGGAAATGAAGGCCGCGCCGAACATGGCAAGCTTGAGCTGGGTGAGGAAATACTCGAGCAGTGCGGTGTAGATGAATTTCGAGTGCTCGACGCCCGCGACCCATACGAAGGGCCAGACCAGCACGTTGTAGATCTGCTTGGCGAAGAAGAAGCAGAACGCGAAGGCGATCGCGAAGGCGATGACGGCCTTGATGAGGCGCGAGCGCAGCTCGATCAGGTGCTCCATCAGGGGCGCCTTGGTCGACTCGATCTCCTTCTCTTCGTCTTCGCTTCTCATGACGCGCCGCTCCCGGCCGCGGCAGGGCGCGGCTCCGGTGCGCTCTCGGGCGTCGCCGGCTCAGGAGCGGGCGTGGCGGGCTCGGAGGCAGCGGGCGTTGTCGTGCTGGTTTCGACCGTCGTCGTCGATGTCGCAGGCGTGCTCTCGCTCGGCGTCAACTGCGTGGTGTCGAAGGTCTTCTGGATGTCCTTCTGCACGTCGCCGAGCGGATTGAAGTCGGAGGTGAGGTTCGTGGCCGCCTGGTTGAGCGAGTCCACGTTCTTCTTCAGCTCCTCCATCTCGGCTTCGCGCATGGCCTCCTGGAACTGACCCTGGAATTCCGACGCCATGCGGCGGATCTTGGTCATGTACTGACCGATCGTGCGCAGCACGGTCGGCAGCTCCTTCGGCCCGATCACGATCAGCGCGACGATGCCGATGACGACAAGCTCGCTCCACCCGACATCGAACATGGGGATATCAACTCCAAGGGGCGCAGACCCGCCGGTCGACGCCCCTCACGCAGCCCTTGGCTCGCGCGGGCGCCAGACCCGCCGGATCGTCAGCCGGCCTTGTGCGCCTCGGTGTGCGGTTGCGCCGCCGTCGTAGGCTGATGATCGATCGTCTTGACCGGCTCGGTCTTCGGCGGCTCGGCCGCCTTCGCGGCCTCGTCTTCCGACATGCCCTTCTTGAAGGCCTTGATGCCCTGCGCCACGTCGCCCATCAGCTCGGAGATCTTGCCCCGGCCGAACAGCAGCAGCACCACGGCGATGACGACGATCCAGTGCCAGATGCTCAGTGAACCCATCGGAAACCCTCCGCGCCGACGGGCCTCAACCCGCCACTCAACCAGGCGCATCCTCCAGCTGGCTTAGCCTTCTTAAATCGGGCCGGAGCAGCGCGTCTCGGGCTCAACCTAGGCTTCGGACGCGGCAAAAACAAGGACTTCGGCCGGGTCAATGGTAATGCCTATGTCACTCTTCGGAGAGGCAGAAAGCGGCTCTCTGACGCGGGCCTTCAAGGGTTCCTCGACCCCATTAACCACCACTTCAAGGAGTTCGACCTCGCCGAGGAACCGGCGCGACTCCAGGCGGCCCGGGATCCCCTGCCCTTCGGGTCCTACGCGTATTCCCTGAGGACGGATTGTCACGACCACGCGCGTGCCGTCCGTGAAGCCGCCCGCCGCGAAACGGCCGAGCGGCGTCTCCACCGTACCGCCCTGCGCGACGCCACTGACCTCGTTGAGCTCGCAGAAGAAGCGCGCCGCGAAAAGATCCGCGGGCGTGCGATAGATCACTTGTGGCTCGTCAATCTGCACCAGACGGCCGGCGCGCATCAGCACGATGCGGTCGGCCATGCGCATCGCTTCTTCGGGATCGTGCGTCACGATCAGGCAGGTGACGCGGGACTCGCGCAGGATGTGCACGGTCTCGCTGCGCACCTCGTCGCGCAGCCGCCGGTCGAGGCCGGAGAACGGCTCGTCCATCAGCAGCACGCTCGGCCGCGGCGCGACCGCGCGCGCGAGCGCGACACGCTGCTGCTCGCCGCCCGAAAGCATATGCGGATAGGCCTGCGCATAGTCGGCGAGCCCGACGCGCGCGAGCGCCTGCATGGCTTCGTGCTCGGCGTCGGCGCGCGGCAGGCCGCGCAGGCCGAACATCACGTTGGCCAAGTTGGTGAGGTGCGGGAACAGCGCGAAGTCCTGGAACATCAGGCCGACGCCGCGCTTCTCGGGCGGCTCGAAGCCGGCATCGCCCGCGACCTCGCGGTCGTTGATGAGAATGCGTCCGCGGCTCGGCCGCTCGACCCCGGCGGCGAGCCGCAGAAGCGTCGTCTTGCCGCAGCCGGATGGCCCGACCAGCGCGACGATCGCGCCCGGGGCGACGTCGAGGGTGAAGTCGATGACGGCCTCGACATCACCATAGCGATGAGTGACGTCCTCGTAGGTCAGCCGCGCCGCGATCGTGGCGGGCGCGCGGGTGTGGGTCCGGCGAAACCAGCCGGGAGCGTCACTGCGAGGGGGCGCCAAGGTCATGCGGGCACACTAACAGGAAACAAGCGCACGCACGTCATAGGCCGTGACGAACCGCTTGTGTAGCGCGAGTGTGCCTGTCGCGTGCCCTGCGGGCCGTTGGCCGGCGGCTCAGTCCGAGCCGCCCTCGTCCTCGCTGGGGCGCGGCGCAAGCCCGAGGTCGAGATCGCCCGGCTCGAGCGGATCCTCGTCCTCGCGCAGCGTCGCATCGTCCGACGGCACCGGCACCTGGAAGCCGGCCGGCAAGCGACCGTCGAAGAGGCCGGTTCCCTTGAGCTCGTCGAGGCCCGGCAGATCGCCGACGCTCTCGAGCCCGAAATGGGCCAGGAACTGATCCGTGGTGCCGAAGGTGAGCGGACGGCCCGGCGCCTTGCGGCGGCCGCGCGGGCGGATCCAGCCGGTCTCGAGCAGGACGTCGAGCGTGCCCTTCGAGGTCGACACGCCGCGGATCTCCTCGATCTCGGCGCGCGTGACCGGCTGATGATAGGCGACGATCGCCAGCGTCTCGATCGCGGCGCGCGAGAGCTTCTTCGGCTCGACGGCTTCGCGCGAGAGCAGCCAGGCGAGATCATTGGCGGTGCGGAAGGTCCACTTGCCGGCAATGCGCACCAGGTTGACGCCGCGCGGCGCGTAGTCCGCCTGCAGGCGGCGCATCGCGGCCGGCACGTCGACATTCTCGGGCAGCCGCTGACGCAGCGTCTTCTCGTCGACGGGCTCGCCAGAGGCGAACAGCAGCGCCTCGATCAGGCGCAGCTCCTCGGGACGCGCCTCGCCCGACGGCTCGTCGTCGGCGACGACGGGCTCGTTGTCCTGAGCGGCTTCGGCTTCGGGCGTCGTCATATCCTCAGGCTCGAGGTCCTGGATCTCTTCGACTCGCCGCGGCTTCGCCATCCCCATCATGGGTGCGGCCTCCTTGTCATTGTTGTGTTGTTTCGCCGGCCGGCGCTTCGCCGACCGGTTCGACGTGCTTGCGCAGGAAGATGGGCGCAAACGGCGCGTGCTGATGCATGTCGACGACACCCTCACGCACGAGTTCCAGCACCGCCGCGAAGCTCGAAGCGAAGACGGTGGCACGCAACGAGGGCTCGACCACATAGGAGATCAGATACTCGTCGAGCCGACCCCATTCGGTCGAGACGCCGACCATGCGCTCGAGCGCCGTACGCGCCTCGGCGAGCGACCAGGTGCGGCGCACCGGCAGCCGCACATGGGCGAGCGCCGTCTTCTGCCGCTGGCGCGCATAGGCCGAGAGCAGATCGTAGAGCGTCGCGGTCCATTCGGGCCGCTTGATATCGAGCACCGGCTCCGGCGCGCCGCGGCCGAACACCTCGCGACCGAGCTGCGGCCGCGCGACGAGCTGCTCCGCGGCGGCGCGGATCGCTTCGAGGCGGCGCAGGCGCAGCGCGAGCGAGGCCGCCATGTCCTCCGCGGTCGGACCGCCGTCGCCCGGCGTCTCCGGGATCAAGAGGCGCGACTTGAGATAGGCGAGCCAAGCCGCCATCACGAGGTAGTCTGCGGCGAGCTCGAGGCGCAGCTTGCGCGCCTCCTCGATGAAGGCGAGATACTGGTCGGCCAGCGCCAGGATCGAGATGCGCGCGAGATCGACCTTCTGCTGGCGCGCGAGCGTGAGCAGCAGGTCGAGCGGACCTTCGAAACCTTCCACGTCGACGATCAGCGCCGGCTCGTGCGAGGCGCGATCGTCACTGATCTCGACCGTCTGTTCTTCGGTCATCGGCTGCTCATCTGCACATTGCGCGGGAGCTGGCCGCCCAGCAGCGCGGCGAACTCGTCCCATGCGGCCTTGACGCAGACTCTTATACACATCTGACGCTGCCGACGATC
>JAEYAU010000300.1 GCA_023404705.1 Pseudomonadota bacterium | reverse complement strand
GGCGCGGACCGCGCAGCCGCGTGCCAAGGACGCCGAGCGGGTGGCGCCGCCGGTGCAGCTCGTTCCGCAGGCGCCGGCGCAGTGACGGGCTTCCGCTGCGGCGGCACCCGCCTCGTCTGAGAAAAGTCTGCCTGAGGACAAGTGCCATGCGGTGATCCTCATCGGGCCCCGCATGGGCTAGAACTCCCCCATGTTCACGTCCGTCCTGATCGCCAACCGCGGTGAGATCGCGGTCCGCATCGCGCGCACCGCCAGGCGGCTCGGCCTGCGCACCATCGCGGTCTATTCCGAGGCCGATGCGGATGCGCCGCATGTCCGCCTCTGTGACGAGGCGCATCCGATCGGCCCGCCGCCGGCGCGCGAGAGCTATCTGTCGATCGAGCGCCTGATCGAGGTGGCGCGCCGGAGCGGTGCCGCCTGCGTGCATCCGGGCTACGGCTTCCTTGCCGAGAACGCCGAGTTCGCCGAGGCCTGCGCAGCGGCCGGCATCGTCTTCGTCGGGCCGCCGCCCGCCGCCATGCGCGCCATGGGCCTGAAGGATCAGGCCAAGCGCATCATGGAGAAGGCCGGCGTGCCGGTGGTGCCCGGCTATCACGGCGAGCGGCAGGAGCCGACGTTCCTCAAGCAGAAGGCCTACGAGATCGGCTATCCGGTTCTGATCAAGGCGGTCGCGGGCGGCGGCGGCAAGGGCATGCGGCGCGTCGACAAGCACGCGGATTTCGAGGCCGCGCTGGAAGGCGCCATGCGCGAGGCGCAGTCGGCCTTCGGCGACGCGCGCGTGCTGATCGAGCGCTACGTCGCGGCGCCGCGCCACATCGAGATGCAGGTCTTCGCCGACCGGCACGGCCACGTGATCCATCTCAACGAGCGCGACTGCTCGCTGCAGCGCCGGCACCAGAAGGTGATCGAGGAGGCGCCGGCGCCCGGCATGACCGCGGCGGTGCGCGAAGCGATGGGCAGGGCCGCCGTCGAGGCTGCGCGCGCGGTCGGCTATGTGGGCGCCGGCACCGTGGAGTTCATCGCCGACGGTGCGAAGGGCCTCGATCCAGCCGGCTTCTGGTTCATGGAGATGAACACACGGCTGCAGGTCGAGCATCCGGTGACGGAGTCGATCACGGGGCTCGATCTCGTCGAATGGCAGTTCCGCATCGCGGCGGGCGAGACGCTGCCGCTGATGCAGGAGGAGGTGCCGATCCGCGGCCATGCGGTCGAGGCGCGGCTTTATGCGGAGGATGCCGAAAAGGGCTTCCTGCCGTCGACCGGCACGCTGGTCGCGCTCGACCTGCCGGAGGGCGAGGGGATCCGCGTCGACACCGGCGTTGCGCAGGGCTCAACGGTCTCGCCCTATTACGATCCGATGATCGCCAAGGTCATCGCGCACGGCGGAAGCCGAGAGGAAGCGCTCGCGCGTCTCGCGGACGCGCTCCGGCGCACCGTCGTGGCGGGGCCGCGGGCCAATGCGGGCTTCCTCGCCGCGCTGGCGAGTCATCCGGAGTTCATTGCAGGCCGCTTCGACACAGGCTTCATCGATCGGCATCTCGCGGATCTGATCCACGTCGATCCCGCGGCCGAGGCGCGCGTGATCGCCAGGGCCGTCGATGCGCTGCTGGAGCGCAAGCGCCCGCAGGCCGAGAACGAGAACGGCGCCTGGCGCGATCCTTGGAGCGCGGACGACGGCTTCATGCTGACCGGCGCGCGCCGGCTCGAGCTCGAGGTGCTGGTGGACGGCCATGCGCGCCGCGCCACCGTCACGTGGCAGAACGGACGGCGCGTGACGGTCGACGGCGAGAGCGCCGCGAGCGACGCGCATCTCGTGCCGGTCGCGAACGGCGTGATCGCGATCGCGGACGGCGTGCAGCGCCAGGTGGCGTTGAAATCCTATGACAGTCTCGATATCGACCACCTCGACAGCGGCGGCCTCGTCACGGCCCCGATGCACGGCAAGGTGCTGGCGCTGCTCGTCGCCCAAGGCGACAGCGTGCAGAAGGGCCAGCGCCTCGCCGTGATCGAGGCCATGAAGATGGAGCACGCGCTGCTCGCGCCGATCGACGGGGTGGTGGGCGAGATCGCGGCGAGCGTCGGCGGCCAGGTCGCCGAGAATGCGAAGATCATGCTGATCGAGGAGAAGGCCTGAGCATGTCGCTCAATCTCATCAAGCTCTGCGTCGGCTGCGACTCCGTGAAGGATCTGGAGGACTGGATCAAGGAGCGCCTGGCGCAGAAGAAGAAGCGCGGCGAGAAGGCGGAACATTTCCACACCACGCGCATGGTCCCGAAGCGCTGCGAGGAGCTGCTCGACGGCGGCTCGCTGTTCTGGGTGATCCGCGGCGAGGTGCTGTGCCGCCAGAAGCTCATCGACGTGCGGCCCTTCACGGACAAGGACGGCATCCACCGCTGCCGGCTGGTGCTCCAGCCGAAGGTCGTGCTGGTGCAGCCGCGGCCCTATCGGGCGTTCCAGGGCTGGCGCTACCTGACCGAAAAGGACGCGCCCGCCGATCTCGATCGCGCCGCGCCCGGCGCGCGCGACATGCCCGAGCAGATGCGCCGCGAGCTGCGCGAGCTCGGCCTGCTTTGACGGCGGTGCGCCGCCGGTTGAACCCCGAACCGATCGACCGCGACGAAGAGACGTGCCGCAATGCGCCACGCGCTCAGCAACGTCGCATGCGAGGGAAAGGGATCCAATGAAACGCACTCACGGATTGATACTCGGACTCAGCTTGGGCTTTGCGGCTTGCGGTCTCGCGTCGCCGGCCGCCGCGCAGGTCTCGCCGGAGGTCGCGGCGCTGCTGTCGCGCGACGTGCCGCGCGCGGGCGACCACCCGCTCACCGGCCGGTATCGGGACTCGGCGCTGCTCGCGCAGACCGTGAAGGCGTTCGACGAGCTGCGGCTGCCGAGCGGGCCGGCGCAAGGCAAGACTTATGCGAACGACAAGAAGTTCTCCGCCATGGTGACCGCGCAGGGCCGCGTCACGCGCTCGATCTATGTGGCGCCGCAGGGCCGCTCGGCGCTCGAGGTGATCACCAATTTCGAGGAGGCGGTGCGCGGCAAAGGGCTCGAGCTCGTCTATCGCTGCGCGCGCGAGGAATGCGGCGAAAGCTTCGTGCTGCTGAAATATCGCTGGAACCTGCCCGAGACCAAGGTGGTGGGCGAGAACTATGAGCACATCCGCAAGCTGATGATCGACGCCATGTTCGATCAAATGATCGATGTGCGCTACAGCCTGTTCAAGAAGCCCGACAGCGACACCTATGTCGCGGTCTATGGCGGCCTGCATCGGGGCGGGCAGTTCGGCAATAATTCGGCGGCCCTGCAGGATCGTGCCGGTGTGCTGGTCGAGGTGGTCGAGCCGCGCGCCATGGAACAGCGCATGGTGCTGGTCAGCGCAGCCGAGATCGGTGGCAAGGTGATGAACGAGGGGCGGGCCGTGTTCTACGGGATCCAGTTCGACTTCGACAAAGCCGATATCAAGCCGGAGTCGGAACCGCAGCTCTCCGAGATGGCGAAATTTCTCTCTGCCAATCCGGCGACGCGCGTCTACATCATCGGGCATACCGACAATAAGGGCACGCTGGACTACAATGTCGGCCTGTCCAACCGGCGCGCCGAGGCAGTAGTCAAGACGCTCGCAGCCAAGTATCGCATCGATCCGAAGCGTATGACGCCGCGCGGCCTCGGCCCGCTCGCGCCGGTGGCTTCGAACCGCAATGAGGACGGCCAGGCGAAGAACCGGCGCGTCGAGATGGTGGAACAATAGAAAACCGCAAAGGCGCGGAGGGCGTTCCCCTCCGCGCAGGGGACACGGAATGATCATCGAGAACGAGAAGGACGTCACGAGCGCGGTGCTGAGCGAGATCGCGCGGGCGCCGAACCCGCGCTTCCGCGAGGTGATGTCGGCGCTGGTGCGCCATCTGCACGGCTTCGCGCGCGAGGTGCGGCTCACCGAGCAGGAATTCCAGACCGCCATGGGCTACATCGTGGCGCTCGGCAAGCACTCGACCGAGGCGCACAACGAGGCCGTGCTGATGTCCGGCTCGCTCGGCTTATCGGCGCTGGTCTGCCTGCTCAACAACGGCAATAACGGGCAGACCGAGACCTTCGCGAGTCAGCTCGGCCCGTTCTGGCGCGAGGATTCGCCTCACACGCCGAACGGCGGCTCGATCGTGCGCTCGCCGACGCCGGGTCCCGCGATGTTCGTGAAAGCCTGGTTCCGCGATGCGCGCGGCAAGCCGGTGGTCGGCGCCGAAGTGGATGTCTGGCATTCCTCGCAGGAAGGTTATTACGAGAACCAGGATCCGGTGCAGGCCGACATGAACCTGCGCGGCAAGTTCACGACCGACGCCGACGGCATGATCTCGTTCCGCAGCATCCTGCCGGCCGGCTATCCGATCCCGGTGAATGGCCCGGTCGGCGAGCTGTTGCGCGCGCAGGGACGGCACAATATGCGGCCCGCCCATCTGCACTTCCTGGCGCGGCATGATGGGTTCAAGACGCTCATCTCCCAGGTTTATGTGAGCGACGACCCGTATCTCGAGAGCGACGTGCAGTTCGGCGTCACCCGCGCGCTGGTCGGCAACTATGTGCGGCACGAGAACGAGCCCGCGCCGGAGCCGGACGTGAAGGGGCCGTGGTATTCGCTCGACCAGAATTTCGTGATGGAGGCCGGCGAGTCGCGCCTGCCGCGCGCGCCGATCTCCGGCAAGGCGGGCGGCGAGCGGCCGGAGATCGAGCGGCTGGTGCGGAGCTAGATCCGCTCCCGGAATAAAATTGATGCGGTCATTGCGAACGGGCCCCTGGCCTTCGCGCGTCGTCGCTACGTGTTGTCGGCCGTGGAAACGCCCTTGGGAAAACGACAGACGAAGCGCAAGCCGACTCCCAGATCCTGCCATTCGGACTGGCCATGCAGCTGAGCGCAAAGGGACTCGAGAATCTTCATCCCCAGACTGTGATGGCTTGTCGGATCGAAGTCCTCGGGGAAGCCGATGCCGTCGTCCTCGAATGAGAACCTGAGTCCTCCGTCGCCTTCATTCCGACACGAAACATGAATGACCGTCGGCACTCCGGTCGGATGTGCGTATTTGATGGAGTTCGAGAACAACTCTGTGGTGAGAAGTCCGATACGAAGGGCCTTCTCGGCTGGAACGGTCAGTTCGCCGGGACATTCGATCGACATTTTGAATCGATTGTCCTCCGCTGCGATCGACTTCATGGCTTCACAGACGTCCTGCAGGAATTGTCGGAGCGGGACGCCCGTCATGTCGGCGGCCAAGAGACGATGCAGCCGAGCCACGGTCTCGATCCGGCCCGCCACATCGAGCAGAATCTGGCGAACATCGCCGACCTTCGCGTGGGTGGCTTTCAATCGAACCAGGCCGCTGATGACGGACAAGCTGTTGCTGATGCGGTGATCCTGCTCTGCCGCTTGCAGGTGATCCGCCGCTTCGCGAATTAGCGTTATGTTGTTCATTCCAAAATAATACTGCGCCGACACAAGAGTCGCCACGAAATACGCGTTATCATTTATTGTATTTTCTCTCTTATGCTTATGTTTATACTTTTGAGCCGGGGGCTTACACTGAGCAGCAGGCGGAACGCGCGCGTTGAGCGTAAGTTGAGCCAGCCGCTGATTTTGAGTAAGATCGCCCGCGTGCGCTTGTGAGTGGGGACCGATGGACGACAAGAGGGTCGAGCGGCTGCAGGTCATGCTGGGTGCCGACGAGCTCAAGGCCCTGGACGACTGGCGCTTCAGCCGCCGGATGCCCAGCCGGGCCTCGGCGGTGCGCGAGCTGTTGAAACGCGGGCTCGCGGCCGAGGGATTCCTAACCACCGCCTCGGACGCCAAGTCCTCGGATTTCGGCGTGACCGTTTCGGCATCCAAGCCTGCGAAGCGCTCCTGAAAGCCGAGCGCTGAACATCTCGCCGGCCGAGGCGGCGATCGTTCGCTACATCCCGATATTGTCGATCAGTCGTGTCTTGCCCAGCCAAGCGGCGGCGAGCAGGCGCACGGGGCCATCCCGGCGCGACCGGATGGGCAGCAGCGTCTCGGCGTGGCGCGCTTCGAGGTAGTCGAGGCGGAAGCCAGCGCGCTCGATGGTCCTGCGGCCCTGAGTGAGCGTCGCCGCGAGCGGCTTGCCGGCTTTGATGCGCGCGGCGCATTCGCGCAGCACGCGGTAGAGCGTCGGGGCGAGGGCCCGGTCGGGCGGGGAGAGATAGACGTTGCGCGATGACATCGCGAGCCCGTCCGGTTCGCGCACGGTCGGCGCGCCGATCACCCGGAGCGGGAGGTCGAGGTCGCGGGCCATGCGGGTGACGACCCTGAGCTGCTGGAAGTCCTTCTCGCCGAAGACCGCGACGTCCGGCATCGTCTGGGTGAACAGCTTGGCCACGACCGTTGCCACCCCGCTGAAGAAGTGCGGGCGAAAGGTGTCCTCCAGGCCGACCGTGGCCGGCCCTTGCGGCGTGATCGAGGTCGCGAAGCCCTCCGGATACATCACGGCGGCATTGGCCGGGGCCCAGACCGCGTCGGTGCCCTCGCGGGTCAGGGCCGCAAGGTCGGCCTTGAAGGTCCGAGGATAGGTGGCGAGGTCCTCGGTGGGCGCGAACTGCGTCGGGTTGACAAAGATCGAGACCACGACGCGCTGCGCCTTGCGGCGCGCGACGCGCACCAGGGACAAATGTCCTTCATGAAGCGCCCCCATGGTCGGCACCAAGCCGATGCTCTCACCCGCCGCGCGATACTGCGCGAGGTGGCGGCGCAGGGCCGGGACGGTACCGAGCACCTTGGGACGATGAACCATTTGAACCTTTGGGCCGTAGCTGCGTCTAAGCCAACTAGGGTGTCGAGTGCGCGGCGCGCGGAACCTATCAGGGGATACCGCCGCGGCGTCAACCTTAACGCGGGACTCTTGCGTCGAATGCAGAACATCTTGACCGGATGTGCTTCATAACCGACCATCATGTCCTTCGGGGGAAGGGGTAAATGCTGCTTCAGGCCACAGCAGGCCTCCCGCGATCCGCGCATGTGATCGTGCTCGGGAACGAGAAGGGCGGCTCCGGCAAGTCGACGACCGCGATGCATATCGCGGTGTCGCTGCTCAAGGCCGGCCAGCGCGTCGCGACCATCGACCTCGACAGCCGGCAAGGGACGCTCACTCACTATGTGCAGAACCGTCGCGCCTGGGCGACGCATGCCGGCCTGCCGCTCGAAGTGCCGGTCCATTACGAAGTCGCGCGGGCGGACGGCCTGAGCGTCGAGGAGAACGAGGCCCGGGAATTCTCCGGCTTCGCCGAGGCGATCACCGCGGTCGAGCATGCCCACGACTTCGTGGTGATCGATACGCCGGGCACCGACAGCTATCTGATGCGGCTCGCCCATTCGATGGCGGACACGCTGGTGACGCCGCTGAACGACAGCTTCCTCGATTTCGACGTCCTCGGACGCGTCGATCCGCACACCTTCGAGGTGACGGGCGCGAGCCACTATGCCGAGATGGTGCGGGAGGCGCGGCGCCAGCGGCGCATGGTCGACGGCGGCATCATGGACTGGATCGTGGTGCGCAACCGCCTGGCGCTGCTCGGGTCGCGCAACAAGAAGCTCGTGGGCGAATGCCTCGATCAGCTCGGGCTGCGGCTCGGCTTCCGCGCCACCGAAGGGTTCGCCGAACGGGTCGTCTACCGGGAATTCTTCCCGCGCGGCCTCACGGCGCTCGATAATTTGGACGAGGCGACGCTGGGGACGCGGCCGAACCTCTCGCACGTCACGGCCCGGCAGGAGGTACGTCTCCTGCTCGACGGGCTGAAGCTGCCGATCGACGAGCGGGGCCGCCGCCGCGCCGCCGCGCGCGCCGAATGGTTCTCGTCCCAGGACAAGCCGCTCGATACCCACGACATCATCGCGGACTGAAACATTCGCCGTTCGGCCCCGCGCAAGCGGGGACCCAGAAGGCGCCTCGCGCGTGGCCCCTGGATGCCCGCTTGCGCCTTGCGCGGGCACGAACGGAGCATGGGGCGGCTCTTCGGACAACTCTCTAGCGCCGGCCGCCTGCGACCGCGCGGCCATTGCGCGGGACCCCAGAGTCGCCACCTTATGGGTGTGCGATAGGTGCGGGTAGGCATGAGCGACGAACCCAAGAACGAGAGCAAGACCAAGGCACCGGCCCCGGCCGGGACATCGGCCAGGCCGGCGACGCGGTCGGGCCGGGCCGAGATCGATGCGTTTCTGGCGCAGGCGCGCTCGCTCGCCCCCAACAAGCCGGCCGGCGCGCGCGGCCGCCTGGTCTTCGCGCTCGACGCCACCATGAGCCGGCAGCCGACCTGGGACACGGCTTGCCGCCTGCAGGCCGACATGTTCCGCGAGGCGGGCGCGATAGGAGGGCTCGATATCCAGCTCGTCTATTTCCGCGGCATGGGCGAATGCCGGTCCTCGTCCTGGGTCTCCGATGGCACGCGGCTCGCCGAGCTGATGACGCGCATCGACTGCCGCGGCGGTCACACCCAGATCGGCAAGGTGCTCGGCCATGCGCGGCGCGAGACCGAGAAGGCGCGGGTGCAGGCGCTGGTCTTCGTGGGCGACGCCATGGAAGAGGGCATCGACGACCTTGCGGCGGCGGCGGGCGAGCTCGGCCTCCTCGGCGTGCCGGCCTTCATGTTCCAGGAAGGCAACGACCCCGTCGCCGAGCAGGCGTTCCGCGAGATCGCGCGGCTCTCGCGCGGCGCCTATTGCCGTTTCGACACGGGTGCGGCCCGCGAGCTCGGCGAATTGCTGCGTGCGGTCGCGGTCTATGCGGCGGGCGGGCTCAAGGCGCTCGCGGACCGCTCGGCGCAGCGCGATGCCGGCGCGCGCAAGCTGCTGGCGCAGCTGAGCTGACCATGGGTCTCTTTCTCGGCCTCGTGCTGCTGGTCATCGGCCTTTGGCTGGCGCATGTGTTCACCAAGTCGGATCCGCAGAAGCTCGCCCGGGCCGTGAAGACCGGCGGCGGTATCGTGGCGGTCGCCTTCGCGGTGTTTCTCGGCGCGCGGGGGCAGGTCTTCATCGCGTCCATCCTCGGCACGGTTGGGTTCGGCCTGCTGGGCTGGGGCCCGCTCGCTTCGGCCTGGAGCTCGCGCACGCGCAAGAGCACCGGCCAGGTCTCACGCGTGCGCTCGCCATTCCTCGAGATGGAGCTCGATCACGACAGCGGCGCCATGCGCGGGCGGGTGCTGCAAGGGCGGTATGCGGGCGTCAGTCTGGAAACGCTGGACGTGCCGACGCTGCTCGGCTTGATGCGCGAGGTCGACGAGGAGAGCCAGGCGCTACTTGCAGCGTATCTTGACCGCCGGAATCCCGGCTGGCGTGAAGACGCGCAGGGTGATGCGGGTGCGGGGCAGGGCCGCGCGCCGGCGGGCGGCCCAATGACGGAACAGGAAGCCTATCAGATCCTTGGCCTTGAGGCCGGGGCGGGCGACGCCGAGATCAGGCGCGCGCACCGGAGCCTCATGAAGCGGCTCCACCCCGACCAGGGCGGCAGCACTTACCTCGCTGCCCGTGTCAACGAGGCTAAGGACGTCCTTCTTCGTCGTCATCGGTGAAGACTCGTTACTTACAACACCGCCGATGGCTTGCACGACGCGCCCCTGTCCCTGGCCGTTTGTCAGTTCTTGGTTGTGAAGCAGGCAATCTCGTTACGCTTGAAGACCTTGCACGCAGCCTCGGCGGTCTCCTCGTCGAGCACGGCGAAGCGCGCGCGATAGAGCTCCTGGCGACCCTTCACGACCTTCTCGGTGAAGGGATCTGCCTTGGCGAGCAGGCCGCGAGCGAGGTTCTGCGCGGCGCGCAGACGGTCGCGGGCCTCGCCTTCCTCCGGGAAGGCGCCGATCTGGACGATCCAGGCGCCCCGCGTGGCTGCAGAGCGCATCATCGGGGCGGGCGCCGCCGCATAGCTGGAGGCGACCTGGTAGGTCGCGCCTTCGGAAGCCGGCGCCGAGTCCGGATTGGTGATCTGCGCCGGCAGGACGCCGAGTACGCCCGGGCGGGCGCCAGGCGGGGGCGGCGGCAGGGCGGAGGCCTGGGGCGCGGCCTGCACGGGCTGAATGGCCGCGGTCTGGACCGGCGCTGTCTGGACGGAAGCGGTCTGGACGGAAGACTTGGCGAGCGAGGTCGGCGCCACGTGCGCCTGCGGTGCGGGCGAGACCAGCGGGGCGAAAGCCGCGACCTGCGCCGGGCTCGCCTTCACGCTGATGGTCTTCACGCGATAGGGGCGGATCGGCTCGGCCGACCCCTCAGAGGGATGCGCGGCGGCAGCCGGCGCAGCCAGCGGGGCCGCGGCGACACGCGCC
>JAEYAU010000227.1 GCA_023404705.1 Pseudomonadota bacterium | reverse complement strand
CGCCGGTGTCGCTGCCGAGGCCGGCGGCCGCCATGCGTGCGCCGATGGCGGCGCCGGTGCCGCCGCTGGAGCCGCCCGCGAACCGGTCCGGCGCATAGGCATTGCCGACCGCGCCGAAGGCTCCGTTGTTCGACGTGATGCCGAAGGCGAGCTCATGCATGTTGGTCTTGCCGAGCACGATGGCGCCGGCATCGATCAACTTCTGCAGCACGGGCGCGGTCTCGGTCGGCACGAAGCCCTTCAGCGCCGGCGTCCCGGCGGTGTTCGGCAGCCCCGCCATGTTGATGTTGTCCTTCACGACGATCGGCACGCCGTGCAGCGGGCCGAGCGGCGCGCCGCGCCGTGTCGCGGTATCGGCCTTGTCGGCGGCCTCCTTGGCGCCGTTGGCATTGAGGGTGATGAAGGCGTTGAGACTCTGCTTCGCGTTGGCCTGGTTCAGCAGCGCATCGACCAGCGCGCGCGAGGTGATCTGGCCATCGCGGATCGCCTTGGCGGCTTCCCGCGCGCTCATGCCGGTGAGGTCCTGCGCCGCGAGAACACTCGGCGCCAGCAGCACGCACGCCGCCACGATCAGTCGCACGCACCGCGTCACCGTCATGATCGCCTCCGGGGGCTCGAGGATTGCGAACAGTGCGCCCATTGCGGGCCGCGTTCAATGGCGGATGCACCGCAACAATGTCGCGCGGCGCGGGATCAACCCGGTGAACCAAGCCGGAACCGGCACGTTGACCTCCTGCCGCCGCATCAGCTTCCAGGAGCCCGCCATGTTCCGCTTAGCCGTCCTCGCCCTTCTTCTGTCAGCCACGGCTGTATTCGCCCAGAACGCCACGCAGCAATCGGCCGTGAACCTGCCGAAGGCCTGTCTGGCCGCGGCGCAGGCGAGCGGCCACGGCGAGATGATGCAGCAGATGCGCGCGCAGATGACGCAAGCCGTGCCGTCCGGCATGGAGAAACAAATGACGCAGACGCAGAAAGGCCTGCATGCCGCGATGATGGCGATGAACGGGCCGATGATGCAGGGAATGATGGCGAAGGATGCGGACGTCGCCTGGATCTGCGCCATGATCCCGCACCATCAGGGCGCGATCGACATGGCGCGCGCCGGCCTGCTCGAGGCGAGCGACCCGGAGTCGCGCAAGATGGCGGAAGAGACCATCCGGATGCAGGAGCAGGAGATCAGGAAGCTCGCGGCCTGGGCCGAGAAGCACGCCGCACCGGAGACGAAGCAGACCACCGGCTCGGGGGCGAAGTAGCGCTCCAGCGTCACACCAGGCCCGTGACGCGCGCCAGGACCGCGAGCGCGCCTGCGGCGAGCAGAAGCCAGCAGAGCCAGTAGGTGAGCCGGTGCCAGAGCGGTTCCGGCGCGTCCGCCGCCTGCTCGATCCGGTGCTTGTCGTACATGCCCCAGGCATGCATCACGGCGCCGAGCGCGAGCACCGGAATCGCGAGTGCGCTCACCGATGCGGGAAGCAAGGCGCCGAGTCCGATGCCGAGCACGAGCGCGCCGGTGGCCGACGTCAGTTCCGCGAAGCGCAGGCGGGCGGTGCTTTCAGCAATCACGTCCCGTCTCGTGCTCATGCCCCACCTCCGGTTCAAGCTGTCGACGACGCGTCATGCCGGAGCATGACGCGCTGTCGGACGGGATGCATCAACGCGACTTCTGCTGCAGCCAGCTTTCCATCTCGGTGATCTCGCGCTGTTGCTCGCGGATCACGTCGTCGGCCCATTTCCGCGTCTGCTCGTCCTTGCCGAACTGCAGGCGCACCCTGGCCATGTCGATCGCGCCCTGGTGATGCGCGATCATGCCGCGCACGAATGCGACGTCGGGGTCTGCCGCCTGGAGCCCGTCCATCATGGGGCCATGCATCTTCTCGGCGGACTCGAGATAGGCCTTGGTGGCGGGGGAGGTGGGCTGCTGCGCGCCGGCGGCGCCTCCCTGGTTCATCATCCCCGGACCCATGCCTCCTTGGCCCATGCCTCCTTGGCCCATGCCTCCCTGGCCCATGCCTCCCTGACCCATGCCTCCTTGACCCATGCCGCCCTGCCCCATGCCGCCGATGCGTTGTCCCATCATGCCTTGCATCATCTGCATGCAGTTCTGCGGCATGTTCTGCATCATGGCTCGGCATTGCTCGGGCATGTTCTGCATCATCTGCATCATCTGACCCATCTGCCCGGAGCTCTGGCCCGGCGGCTGCGCGGGTTGAGGAGAAGGAGCGGCCTGCGGAGCCGTTCCTCCCGGATGGTGCTGCTGATGGTCTGGTTGGCTCTGCGCGTAAGCCGGCGCGAGCGCGAGCAGCAGAGCGGTGGTGACGAGCAAGGACGTCTTCATGGTCGTGATCCTTCAGTGATTGGAGACGTCAGGTCTCCGGTGCCGTGTGAACAGGTGCTTCCGTCCGCGACAGAGCCGACCGGGCGAGGAGCAGAACTGCGATGATCCAGACGAGCGCCGGCAGCAGCAGCAGCCAGCGGTAATCCGAGTGGATGGCGAAGTTGACGCCGCTCATCAGGACGACAGACATTGCCCCGGCTGCGCCGAGGAGGATCAATGCCGCCCGGTCGATCGTCCGGTTGCGCAGCAGGTAGACGGCGAGCAAGGCCAGCAGGCCCGTCGCCAAGATGTGGCCGCCGAGCACGGTGAAGACCCGGTCGAGCCAGAGCGGCAGGCCCGGAGCCGTGCGGGTGAGGGCGTCGAGACGGGCACCGGTGAGCGCCTCGTCCTCGGGCAGCATGGGTGGACGGACGACGATGAACCAGAGGCCCTTGCCGACCTGGAAGACGCCGCACGCGGCGAGCAGCGCGAGAGCTGTCTTGCGCATGAGAGCCTCCGGCGCTCGCCTCAGTTGAACTTCGCTTGCACGGTGCTGCCGGTCGGCGTGGTGATCTGCACCGCGCCTTTCGGCTCATCGGGAAGCGTCGCCTCGGCGGTGCCGTTGAGCGTGTTCTCGCCCGCGGGCGCGAGCGGGATGCGCTGTGCCTTTCCGTCCACGGTGAAGATCGCGACGCCCTTGTAGCCATCGGTCTTCACGGCCTTGTCCCCGTGATCGCGCAGGAACACCTGCACGCTCTTGCCTTGCGGGACGACCTCCACGTGGAAGCTTCCGGCGTCCGACTGCGGGCCGCCATTGACGCCCTTCTTAGGCGCGTGAGCGAAGGCCGTGCCGGTCGCGGCAGCGAGCAGCAGGGCAAGGGCCAGGGTCGATCTCGAAGTCATGGTTCTCTCCTTGATGGGTCAGAAGGCTTCTGCGGGTTGCGAGGGGGTGACGGTTTGCTGACGCGCGGCGAGGAGCCGCCGGAGCGGCGCTTCGCCGAAGCGCAGGAACAGGAGCGGGGTGAGCAGCGCGTCGAGCAGGGTCGCGCTGATCAGTCCGCCGAAGATCGTGACGGCGACCGGATGCAGAATCTCCTTGCCGGGCGCGGCCGGATCGATCAGCAGCGGGAGGAGCGCGAGTCCGGCCGAGAGCGCGGTCATCAGCACCGGCGTGAGGCGGTCGAGGCTGCCGCGCAGGACGAGCTCGTGCCCGAACCGCATGTTTTCGAACAGGGCGAGGTTCACGTAGTGGCTGATCTTCAGGATGCCGTTGCGGGCCGCGATGCCGGCGAGCGTGATGAAGCCGATCATCGAGGCGACCGAGAGCGGCTGGTCCGCGATCCAGAGCGCCGCGACGGAGCCGATCAGCGCGAGCGGGATGTTGCCCATGATGATCAGCGCCAGCGCGGTGGAGCGGTAGCGCGAGTAGAGAATGGCGAAGATCATGGTCAGCGAGAGGATCGACAGCGCGCCGATCATGCGGCTCGCCTCTTCCTGCGCCTGGAAGGTGCCTTCGAGGCGCGTGAAGAAGCCGGCCGGCAGCGGCGCGGTGGCGAGCTCCTGGCGGATCGCGGCGACCACCTTGGCCATGTCGGCCCGGCCGTCCGTGTTGGCCAGCACCACCACGCGGCGACGGCCGTTCTCGCGCAGGATCTGGTTCGGTCCGTCGGTCTCGCGGATGTCGGCAATCTGACGCGCCGGGATCCAGCCGGTCGGCGTCTCGATCAGCAGGTCGCCGAGCTTCTGCGTGGTCCGCAGCCGTTCGGGCAGCCTCATGGTCACGTCGAAGCGCCGATAGCCATCGACGACGCGCGAGATCACGCGCCCGTTGGAGAGGCGGCTGATCTGATCGACCACGGCGGCGGGCTGCACGCCGTAGAGCGCAGCGCGGCGATAGTCGACCCGGATCTCGAGCTGCGGGATGAGCACCTGCTTTTCGACTTGCAGGTCGGCGAGCCCCGGAATGCCCGCGAGCCGATCGCGGAGTCCTTCGGCGGTGCTGCGCAGCCCGTCGAGGTCGTCGCCGAAGACTTTGAGCGCGATCTGCGCGCGCACGCCGGAGAGCATGTGGTCGAGGCGATGCGAAATCGGCTGACCGACATTGATCGCCACCGGCAGCACGGCGAGGCGGGCGCGCAGATCTTCCACGATCTCGGTCTTCGGCCGGCCGCCCGGCTTCAGGTCCACCTCGATCTCGGAGGAGTGCACGCCCTCGGCGTGCTCGTCGAGCTCGGCGCGTCCGGTGCGGCGGCCGACCGCCTTCACCTCCGGCACCTCGAGAATCAGCTTCTCGGCAATGAGGCCGACGCGATGCGACTCAGTGAGCGAGATGCCGGGGTTGAACAGCAGGTTGATCGTGAAAGTGCCTTCGTTGAACGGCGGCAGGAAGGCGCGCGGCAGCAGAAACGCGCCCACGCCTGCGATCATCACGAGAACAGCTGTGCCGGCGAACAGCGCGCGCGGGCGGCGAAACGCCCGGCGAAGCGCCGCCGCGTTCCACCGCTTGAGCACGCGCACGAGCGCGCTGTCGCCGTGCTGCAGCCGCTTGAGGTGCGGCAGCATGTACCACGCCATCACGGGCGTCAGCGTGATGGAGACCAGGAGGCTCGCCAGGATCGAGATGATGTAGGCTTCGCCGAGCGGCGCGAACAGCCGGCCCTCGATGCCGGAGAGCGCGAACAGCGGCACGAAGACCAGAACGATGATCATGGTCGCGTAAACGATGCCGGAGCGCACCTCCTGCGAGGCTGCGACGATCACGTCGAAAGTGGAGCGCGGATGCTCGGCCTCGCGGTTCTCGCGCAGGCGGCGAAAGATGTTCTCGACGTCGACGACCGCGTCGTCCACCAATTCGCCAATCGCGATGGCAATGCCGCCGAGCGTCATGGTGTTGATGGACAGGCCGAGCAGGTGGAACACGACGGCCGTGGTGAGGATGGAGACCGGGATCGCGGTGAGCGATATCGCGGTGGTGCGCCAGTTGAGCAGGAACGCGAACAGCACCACGGCGACGACCAGCGCGGCTTCCAGGAGCACGCGTTCGACGTTGCGGATCGAGGTCTCGATGAAGCTCGACTGGCGGAACAGGATCTGATCGGCCTTGACGCCCTTCGGCAGCGACGTGGCGATCTCGCGCAGCGCCTGCTCGATCTCGCGCGTGAGGCGGACCGTATCCACATGGGGCTGCTTCTCGACCGAGACCATGACGGCGGATGCGCCCATATAGCCGGCATCGCCGCGCTTCACGCGCGGTGCGAACTCGACGCTCGCGACCTGCCAGAGATAGACCGGCGCGCCGTTCTGGCGCGCCACCACCATGTTGCGGAGGTCGTCGAGGCTGGTAGTGCGGCCGATGTTGCGGATCAGATATTCGCGCGCGTTCTGGTCGGTAAAGCCGCCGCCCGCATTGCTGCCGAACTGCGCGAGCGCCTTCTCGACCTGCTCGTAGCCGATGCCGAAGGCGCGCAGGGCCGGCGGGTTGGGGGCGACGCGATACTGGCGGACCTCGCCGCCCATGGGGATCACCTGGGCGACGCCGGGGATCGTCAGCAGGCGCGGCCGCAGGATGAAGTCGGCAGCCTCGCGCACCTCCATGGGTGAGGCGTCGGGGCCGGTGACCGCGATCAGCAGGATCTGGCCCATGATCGAGCTGACCGGCCCCATCTGCGGCACGGTGTTGGGCGGAAGCTGGTCACGGGTGAGGGCGAGCCGCTCCGCGATCTGCTGGCGATTGCGGTAGATGTCGGTGCCCCAGTCGAACTCGACATAGACGATCGAAAGCCCGACGCCGGAGACCGAACGCACGCGGGTGACGCCGGCGACGCCGTTCATCTGCGTCTCGATCGGGAAGGTGACGAGCTGCTCGACCTCGGGCGGCGCGAGGCCCTCGGCCTCGGTCATGATCGTGACGGTCGGCTTGTTCAGGTCGGGGAAGACGTCGACCGGCAGGCGCGCCGTGGTGAACAGGCCGTAGCCGACGAGCGCCAGCGCGGCCGCGATCACGAGCAGGCGGTTGCGCAGCGATTGCGTGACCAGGAAACGGAACATCGGACGCCCCTTCAGCGAATGTGATCGATCAGCTCGGCGCCCTGCACGACGACCCGTGCGCCGGCGGGCAGCCCTTGCAGGATCAGCACGCGCTGGCCGTCCAGCGGCTCGACCCGTACGGGCCGCCGCTCGAAGCGCTCAGCCGCGACATGGTCGAAGACCAGGTCCTGGCCGGCACCGTTGCGCAGCACGCTGGCGCGCGGCACGGCGACGCCGCGCTGCTCCTCCGCCGTCTCGGCCAGCACGGTGACGAACTGGCCGACGCGCACGCCGCTGGTGTCGCCCGTGATCGCGAAATGGATCGGGATCGACTGGTTGCGGTCGGCAAAGCCCGAGCCGCGGAACGCGAGCGCGAGCTCGCGGTCGCCGACGCGCGTCGTGCCGCGCTGCAGGTTCGGCAGCGCCTCGTAGCTCAGCGCCTCCACCCAGAGGCGCGTCGGATCGATGATGTGGAAGACGACCGCATTGGTCTGCGCGATCTGCCCCGCGATCGGCGCGCCGTCCGCGATGATGCCGTCGACCGGAGCGAGGAGCGGCTCGGGATCGCGCCGCACGCGGTCGAGCGAGGTGCGGCGGTCGCGCAGGCCCGCGAGCTCGAGC
>JAEYAU010000189.1 GCA_023404705.1 Pseudomonadota bacterium | reverse complement strand
GTGCCAGCCAGCCCGGGCCGCGCGCGAGGGCCTGCTCGACGCAGTCCTCGACGTGGCGGATCAGGATGCGGCGCGCGCCCTCGATGTCGCGCTCGAGCGCGGCGTCGAGGAGCTGGCGATGCTCGCGCGCCGCGATGTCGCCGCGATAGATGTCGGCGACCATCTGATAGCGCAGATACTTGTCGTAGATCGCGGCATGCGCTTCGAGCAGCGCTTCGGAGGCGCAGGCCGCGACCAGCGCGTGATGGAATTCGCGATCGTAGCGCTTCCACAGCTCGGCGGCGCCGCGATCGCCGTTCGCCATGCGGGCCTCGAGCGCCGAGAGCTTGTGGTGCGCGGCGACGACGCTGCCCTCCCAGTCGAGGTCGCCGGCCGCGAAGGACGCTTCGAGCGCGTGACACTCCAGCAGCAGCCGCATCGCGGCGACCTCGCGGAAGCCTTCGGCCGAGACGGGCTCGACCTCGAAGCCGCGCTGGCTCTCAGCGAGCACCAGGCCGTCAGAGCCCAGCCTGTTGAGGATCTCGCGCAGCGTGCTGACGCTGACGCCATAGCGCGCGCGCAGGGCGTCGAGGCGCAGCTTCTGCGCGGGGGCGAGCCGGCCGAAGATGATGTCCTGGCGGATCTCGTGATAGGCGCGTTCGCCGATGCTCTCAGTCATCATATGGACTCGTCGCCGGAATCTCTGACAATGTGCCCTCGCGGGCGCCGGCCGTAAACGGGTGGCCGGATCAGGCATATCCTATATCGTATGATGAAATCATTATCATCTGTTGCGCGGCCCCGGAAGCCGTAATACGCCTGACGTTTCGAGGGGCCGCGCCGTGCAAGAGAGCAGCGAGACCTATGACGTCGTGGTGCTCGGCGCGGGCGTCGCCGGGCTGGCGACGGCGCTGTTCGTGGCGCTCGAGGGGCTGCGCCCCGCGATCTTCGAGCATACCGGGCTGATCGGCGGCACCAGCGCGGTCTCGGCGGGCTCGGTGTGGATTCCGGGGACCGAGGCCGGGCGCGCGGTCAATCCGATGGACACGCCGGAGCGCGCCTTCACGTATCTGCGCGGCTCGGCACCCGCGGGGGATCCCGCGATGCAGCGCCGCTTCCTCGAACTCGGCGTCGAGGCGGTCGCGCTGCTGGCGCGCGACACCGAGGTGCAGCTGCGTCCCTATGCGCACCATCCGGACTATCTATCGGATATCGAGGGCGGGACGGCTTGCGGCCGCGCGCTGGAGCCGGTGCCGTTCGACGGGCGGCGGCTCGGCGCGGACCTTGCGCTGATCCAGCCGCCGATCCCGGAATTCACGCTGCTCGGCGGCATGATGGTGGACCGCACGGACATCCGCCACCTCATGGGCGCGCTCAAGTCGCGCGCGTCCGCTCTGCATGTCGCGCGTTTGCTGACGCGCCACACCGCGGATCGCATCCGGGGGCGCCGCAGTAGCCGAATGGTGATGGGACAGGCGCTGGTCGGGCGGCTGCTGCTGTCGCTCAAGCAACGCGACGTGCCGATCTTCCGCAACGCGGAGGTGACGGCGCTGCGCAGCGACGGGTCGCGCGTGACGGGCGTGTCGATCCGCATGGACGGTCGCGAACGCGAAGTAAAAGGCCGCGCGGTCGTGCTGGCGGGCGGCGGCTTCACGCTGCATCCGGAGATGCGCCGCGATCTCGTGCCCGACATGCCGTGCTTCACGCCCGGCGCACCGGGCCGCACCGGCAAGCTGATCGAGCTCGCGCTGGCGCTCGGCGCGCGGCTGGGCGAGGGCGGGGAGCACGCGTTCTGGACACCGGTGTCGACGCGCCTGCGGAAGGACGGCTCGCGCGCGGTGTTTCCGCACTTCGTGCTCGACCGCGCCAAGCCGGGCACGCTGGTGGTGGATCAGTCGGGCCGCCGCTTCCTCGATGAGAGCAGCGACTACCACCGCTTCGGCCAGGCGATGATCGCGGCGCATGCGAAACGGCCGGCGATCCCGGCCTATCTGATCGCGGACCATCGCGCGCTCATGGCCTACGGCCTCGGCATGGTGCGGCCCGGCGGCTGGGGCCTGCGGCGCGCAGAGCGCGACGGCTATGTGGTCTCGGCGCCGACGCTGGCGGCGCTGGCGGCGGCGCTGAAGATGGACGCGGATGCGCTGCAGGCGAGCGTCGCGCGCATGAAGGACTTTGCACGCATCGGCATCGACGCCGAGTTCAAGCGCGGCAGCACCGTCTATGCGCGCAATCTCGGCGATCCCGCGGTCGCGCCGAACCCGACGCTCGGACCGATCGACACGCCGCCATTCCATGCGATCCGGCTCTATCCGGGCGACATCGGCGCGAGCACCGGCCTCGTCACCGACGCGGACTCGCGCGTGCTCGCCGGCGATCAGCCGATCGCGGGGCTGTTCGCGGTCGGCAATGACCGGCATTCGGTGATGGGCGGCGGCTATCCGGGACCGGGCATCACGCTCGGCCCGGCGATCGCCTTCGCGTATGCGGCGGCGCGCGCGGCCGCGCGGGAGATCAAGGGAGGAGCTTGAGAATGACGGCGGGGTTTCTCGCGATCTGGAGCGATGTCACGGCTGCGCAGGAGACCGACTATCTGCACTGGCTCACGCGCGAGCACACGCAGGAGCGCGTCGGCATTCCGGGCTTCCTCGGCGTGCGCGTGTTCCGCGCGCAGCTTCCCGACGTGCGGCGCTATTTCATCCATTACCGGCTGGAGAACCAAGGCGTCCTGACGAGCGAGCACTATCTCGCCCGGCTCAACGCGCCGACCGAGTGGACGCGCCGCATCATGCCGATCCTGCGTGGCTTCGTGCGCGGCGGCGGGCGCGTGGCCGCGCAGGCCGGGTCCGGGCGGGGCGGGAAGATCGTGCCGGTGATCTGCGAGGCAGGACAGACCGCAGCCGCACGGTCGGCGCTGGATGCGATCGCCGCGCGCGACCGCGTCACGGCGGTGCGCCTGCTCGAAACGGATCACGCCGGCACGACGGTGCAGACCAACGAGAAATCGATCCGCGGTAAGGACGAGAGTTTCGTGGCGCTGCTGATCATCGAGGCGCTCGACGACGCGGCGCTCGACGATGCTTGCGCGGTGCTGCGCAAGACACTCACGTCGGCGGGGCCGCTGGTCCATTACGATCAGGTCTATGCGCTGGAGCGCGCGGATTTGCAGGGGGCTTAGCCTTGCTACGCGCGTGTTGTGCGCTGTAGGGTGTGCTCAGCGCGCCGAAGTGGTTCGGATGCGCAATGAGTTGGATCGCGCTGAGCGCACGCGTGCGCTCGGCGGATCAGATGTCCACGGTTACCGGCAACGTCGGGGCCGCCGAGCACACCCTACACATCACATGACCGAGCACTTCATCGACCGCCAGCTCCCCGAGCGTGACGAGGTGTTCCTCGATCACGTCGGCTTCTTCGTGCCGGACCTCGAGATCGCGGGCGAGCGATTGCGGCGGCTCGGCTTCGAGGTCTCGCCGATCAATCTGCAGCAGAACGCGGATGCGGAGGGCGTGCTGCGGCCCTCGGGCACGTCGAACCGGCTCGCGGTGATGCGGCTCGGATTCCTCGAGGTGCTGGCGGCGACGCACGACACGCCGCTGGCGGCGCAGCTCAGGAGCGCGCTCGACCGTTACGCGGGGCTGCATGTCATCGCGTTCTCGCATGCCGACATTCCGGCGGTGCGGGCACGGCTGGTGGCGGACGGCTTCGCGATGCAGGAGGTGGTGCGCCTGCGCCGGCACCGCGACATGCCGGAAGGACGGCGCGAGGTCGCGTGGTCGGTGCTGCGGCCGCAGCCCGGCGTGATGGCGGAGGGGCGCGTGCAGTACGCCTATTGCCATACGCCCGATCTCACCTGGACGCCCGGCGCGCCCACGCCGGCGAATGGCGCCGAGGCTCTCAGCGATCTCCTGATCTGTGTCGAGAACGCGCGCGAGGCCGCAACACGGCTCGGCCGCTATGTGGATCGCGCGGCCGTGCATGAGGACGGTCGCAGCATCGTGCCGCTCGACCGCAGCCGGCTGGTGCTGGCGGAGCCCGGGATCGCGGCGCGCATCCTGCCGGGCTTCGTGCCAGGCGCGCTGCCCTTCATCGCGGGGCAGGGGTTGCGCGCCGATCTCGCGAAGGCGAACGCGGCGCTCGCGCGCGGCGGCGTGACGCCGCTCTATGCGGATGACGAGCTGATCTGCGTCGGCCCCGCCGATGCGCTCGGCGGCTATCTTCTCTTCCATCGGCCGGAGCTCGCCGACCCGTGGAACGCCCTTGCGGCGCGCGGCGCATCGCTCGGTGCGTGAGGGCGCTGACAGCGGCGTAGCGTGGTGCTAACGCTGTAGGGTGTGGTCAGCGCGCCGATGTCTTCCAGTCGGGCACTGAATTGGATCGCGCTGAGCGCACGCGTGCGCTCGGCGGATCTGCGTTCTCGTGACACCGCAAGACTGAGGCCGCCGAGCACACCCTACAAACGCGCGAAGAAACATCATCGGGAGAACGTCATGGCACGCATCGGATTCATCGGCCTCGGAAACATGGGGCTGCCGATGGCGCAGAACCTGTTGAAGGCCGGGCACCAGGTCGAAGGCTTCGACGTGTTCGGCAGCCAGGTCGAGAAGCTGGTCGCGGCCGGAGGCGCGTCGGCCGGCTCCGTGAAGGTGGCGGCGTCGCGTGCCGACGTGGTGATCACCATGCTGCCGTCGGGCAAGGAAGCCCGCGAGGTCTATCTCGGCGAGATGGGTATTCTCGACAGCGCCAATCCGGGCACGCTGCTGATCGACTCGTCGACCATCGACGTCGAGAGCGCGCGCGTGATCGCGGCGGCGGCCGAGGCGAAGGATCTCTTGATGATCGATGCGCCGGTCTCGGGCGGCGTCGGCGGCGCGCAGGCCGCGACGCTCACCTTCATGGTCGGCGGACCCGATCGCGCCTTCGAGCGCGCGAAGTCGATCCTCGAAGTGATGGGCAAGACCATCGTGCATGCGGGCGGCGCCGGCAACGGCCAGGCCGCGAAGATCTGCAACAACATGATCCTCGGCGTCTCGATGATCGCGGTCTCGGAAGCCTTCGTGCTCGCCGAGAAGCTCGGCCTCGACGCGCAGAAGCTGTTCGACATCTCGTCGAAGTCGTCCGGCCAATGCTGGTCGCTCACAACGTACTGCCCCGTGCCGGGCCCGGTGCCGACATCGCCGGCAAACCGCGATTATCAGGCGGGCTTCACGGCCGCGATGATGCTGAAGGATCTGCGGCTCGCGCAGGACGCGGCACGCGCGAGCAACCCGCCGACGCCGCGCGGCGCCGAGGCGGCGTCGCTCTACAGTCTCTTTGTGGGACACGGACACGCGGGGCGCGATTTCTCGGGCATCATTCGCTTCCTGCGCGGCGGTTAAAATGGATTCACCACTGTGTGGTGGTGAATCAGCGGTTAGCCATTTACGAGATCACGTCTCAAAATCACGCATGCGTGCCTTGTCGCGCGCGGCGCACAAACGCATATTGTTCGCATGAAATCGCAGCTTCTTGAGCTTGCGAAGGTGAACGCGATGTAACCAATAGACGTTGACCGCATTGGTCAATCGATCGTTCACCGTGAAAAAGAAACCGGTCGTTTATCGTGCAATTTAAGCTGATCTTAGACCAGGCCGGGTAGGTTGGCGGACATGGGACGGGGAACAGGGCCTCGTCGGTTCAAAACGAACAACACGAGTGAGGCGTCACAAATGAAGACTGTAGCCAAGCCGGTCGAGTCCGCTGAGCGTCAGGCGCGCTTCGATCATGTCCAGCCGCACTATCTCGAAGCCTTGACTCTGATCGAGCGTCTGCACCGTCGGCTGCTCGACGTGATCAAGGACGAGTTCGATCGTCGCGGTCGCGCCGACATCAACGCGGTCCAGGCGTTGCTGCTGTTCAACATCGGCGAGAAGGAGCTGACCGCCGGCGAGCTGCGCACGCGCGGCTACTATCTCGGCTCGAACGTCTCCTACAATCTGAAGAAGCTCGTCGAGATGGGCTTCCTCGATCACCAGCGCTCGCGCGTCGATCGCCGTTCGGTCCGCATCAAGCTGACCGAGCGCGGCAAGGAGGTGCGCGACATCGTCGGCGCGCTCTACGAGAAGCACGTGCGCACGGTGGAGCAGGTGGGCGGCATCACGGCCGACGACTTCGCGGGCCTGAACAAGGCGCTGCACCGCCTCGAGCGCTTCTGGACCGACCAGATCCTGTACCGGCTCTGATCGAACGAAGAAGTCTCCGCCGCGGGCAGGGGCGGCGAGAGAGCGACCAAAGAATTTGGGGAGGGCGACAAAAGCCCCGGCCGCAAGGCCGGGGTTTTTGCTGTAAGGTGCGATCGGGTGCGCTGGATGGCTTTCAGGCTCAACAGACTCATCGGTTGGATCCTGTTTGCGGCGCTCGTGTACGCCCTTTGCCAACACTTGGGCCTCCTGCCGGAATGGGCGCCAAAGCCGTTCTCGAAGCCGACGGGGCCGCCCGCGGCCTGATCCGCGCAGCGCATGCCGAGCCGCACGTGCGCGAGGGCCGCCGCCTCGTGCCGCATGAGCGATGTGGGCGCGGCGAAATTCGTCTTGTCTCCTCGGCCAATTCCTGAAAGCTGTGTCCCGGGAGTCCGGGGGTGCGTGTGGCGGAAATCAGGGTCGACCAGGTCACGAAGAGCTGGGGCGCGGAGCGTGCGGTCGACGGCGTCAGCTTCAGTGCGGAGGCGGGTAGCCTGGTGGTGCTGCTCGGACCCTCGGGGTGCGGCAAGTCGACGACGCTGCGGCTGATCGCGGGGCTGGAGACGGCCGACTCCGGGCGGATCGTGATCGCGGGACGCGACGTCACCCATGAGCCGCCGGCGAAGCGCGGCACCGCCATGGTGTTCCAGTCCTACGCGTTGTTTCCGCACCTCTCGGTCGCCGAGAACATTGTGTTCGGCCTGAAGGTGCGGAAGGTGCCGCGCGTCGAAAGGGCCGCGCGGCTGCAGCGCGCCGCCGCGATGCTCGGGCTCGAGCGGCTGCTCGAGCGCAAGCCGGGGCAGCTCTCGGGCGGACAGCAGCAGCGCGTCGCGCTCGGCCGCGCCATCGTGGCGCAGGCGCCGGTGTGCCTGATGGACGAGCCGCTCTCCAACCTCGACGCGCAGTTGCGCAGCGAGATGCGGCGCGAGATCCGCGCGCTGCAGCGCCGGCTCGGCATCACCATGCTCTACGTCACGCACGACCAGGTCGAGGCCATGACCATGGCGGACCGGGTGATCCTCATGCGGGGCGGGCGCATCGAGCAGAACGGGGCGCCGGCCGCGCTCTACGAGACGCCGGCGACGATCTTCACGGCGCGCTTCATCGGCGCGCCGCCCATGAACGTGATCGCGGCGTCGCTGATCGCGGATCAGCCGGAGTTCGCGGCCGCGGCGCCGGGGCCGCCCGAAGGGCTCGCCATCGGCGTGCGTCCCGAGGCCCTGCGGGTTGCGCGCGAGGGCTTGCGGGCGAGCGTCGTTGCGGCCGAATATCTCGGCGCGGATACGCAGATCGAGGCACGCGTCGGTGAGGAGACCGTAATGGTGCGCGTGCCCGGCCGCACCGCGGTCGCGCCGGGGGAGACCATCGGGCTCACCTGGAAGGCGAGCGACGCGCACTGGTTCGACATGTCATCCGGCCGTCGCATCGATCGATAAGACAAAACGTTTCAGAGGGAGAGAGAAGCATGGACAGACGCAAGTTCCTGATCGGCGCCACCGCGCTGAGCGGCGCGACCATCGCGGCGCCCGCGGTGCTGCGCGCCGCGACCGAGATCCAGTTCTTCTATCCGGTCGCGGTCGGCGGCCCGATCACCAAGCTGATCGACAGCTACGCGGCGGAGTTCGAGAAGGAGAACCCCGGCATTACGGTGAAGCCGGTCTATGCGGGCACCTATCAGGAGACGCTCGTGAAGGCGATCACGGCGCACAAGGCCGGCACGCCGCCCGCGACCGCGATCCTGCTCTCGACCGACATGTTCACGCTGATCGACGAGGACGCGGTGGTGCCGGTCGACGGCCTCACCAAGGATGCGGCGTGGCTGAAGAGCTTCTACCCGGCCTTCATGGCGAACAGCCAGACCGGCGGAAAAACCTGGGGCATTCCGTTCCAGCGCTCGACCATCGTGCTCTACTACAACAAGGATGCGTTCAAGGAGGCGGGCCTCGATCCCGAGAAGGCGCCGGCGAGCTGGACCGAGGAGCTCGCCTTCGCCGAGAAGCTGACCAAGCGCGACGCCTCCGGCAACACGACGCAGTGGGGCATGCAGATCCCGTCATCGGGCTTTCCGTACTGGCTGTTCCAGGCGCTCACCACGCAGAACGATGCGATCCTCGCCAATCCGGAAGGGACGCAAGTCTTCTTCGACAAGCCGGCCGTCGTCGAGGCGCTGGAGCGCTGGGTCGATCTCGGGCGCAAGCACAAGGTGATGGCGCCGGGCGTGGTCGAGTGGGGCACGACGCCGAAGGACTTCTTCGAGCGTAAGACCGCGATGATGTGGACCACCACGGGCAACCTCACCAACGTGCGCAACAACGCGAAATTCCCGTTCGGCGTCGCCATGCTGCCGGCCGCGAAGCGGCGCGGCTCGCCCACGGGCGGCGGCAACTTCTACGTCTTCAAGAAGACGAGTGGGGCGCAGCAGGAAGCCGCCGTGAAGTTCGCGCAATGGATGACGACGCCCGAGCGCGCCGCCAAGTGGGGCATCGACACGGGCTATGTGGCGGTGCGGCCCGACGCGTGGGAGACCGCGGCGATGAAGTCCTACGTGCAGGGCTTCCCGGCCGCCGCCGTCGCGCGCGATCAGCTGCCGCATGCGGTCGCCGAGCTCTCGACCCATGACAACCAGCGCGTCACGCGTGCTTTGGATGATGGCCTGCAGGCCGCACTCACGGGCGCCAAGCCCGCGAGCCAGGCGATGAAGGACGCGCAAGTGACGGCGGACCGCCTGCTGCGGCCGTATCGCGGGTGAGGGAATCGTCGCGTGATGAGCGACAGGCCACGTAAGGCGGGCACTGCCGCCGCGCTCCCTCCCCCGCTTGCGGGGGAGGGTCGGGGAGGGGGCGCCGCTTGCTCCGCGTTTGTTGCCAGGACCCCCTCACTAGCTCACCCCCCCAAGCGGGGGAGAGGACCTGCCG
>JAEYAU010000129.1 GCA_023404705.1 Pseudomonadota bacterium | reverse complement strand
CGTCAGATGTGTATATGAGACTGAGCCGACGCCGCCCGCCGGCGATGGCCGCGACGGACGGGGCGGCTGGCTCTCCGACCTGCTCTCGCGCGCCTCGCGTGACGAGGCTCCGCCGGCCGAGGAGCGGCCCGCGCGCCACACCATCGAGTCCCTCGACTCGCTCTCCGTCGACATCGCGCGCATGATCGATCACGACGCGGCGGCCGAGCTGTGGGACCGCTACAAGCGCGGCGAGCGCAACGTCTTCACGCGCAAGCTCTACACGATGCAGGGCCAGCGCACCTTCGAGGAGATCCGGCGCCGCTATCGCACCGACCGCGAGTTCAAGCAGACGGTCGATCGCTATATCGGCGAGTTCGAGCGCCTGCTCGACGAGGTCCCGCGCGACGACCGTGGCGCCGTCATGGCCCGCACCTACCTGACCTCGGACACCGGCAAGGTCTACACCATGCTGGCCCACGCGGCTGGGCGCTTCGAGTAGGCTACGTAGGATGGGTATCGCGCGTCCTCCGCGCGATACGTCCACGCTGGCCTTTCCGCGCGATGCCCACGAGTGCTGACTCGCGAGTCAGCACCGCGTGGGCAAAATCGCTCTCGATGCGCACCGCTCGCCGCGCCACGGCGCCCGGCGATTTTACCCACCCTACAAGTCAGCGCTTTGCCTTGGCGAGCCCGTCGCGGCACGCCGGCGCCAGCTCCGCCTCGTGATCCTTCAGGCATTGCACGATGCGCCCCTGCCCGCGCTGCACGTTGGCGCAGAATTTCTTCGCGTCGCCGATGCAGGCATCGCGCAGCGCTTTGCGATCTTGCGCTTGCGCCGTGGTCGCGAGCGTGGCGATCAGCAGCGCCGTGAGAGCTGAATTTCGCAGCATCCTGACTCCAGTCCGGCATGAGAATTGATGAGCGGGGAGAAAGGTGCGGACGGCGGCATGGCCGATCCGAGGCGCAGTTCCGAGCGGGGACCTGTGTTCGGAAAGACCTCAATCGACCCGGCGGGGAGCCGCCGTCCGCGGCCACGTCAGACACAGACGCGGCGGTAGACTACGGTGCCGTCGGGATGCACGCGTTTGCTGCGATAGCAGTGCGGCGCGGCGTAGACCGGCGCCACATAGACGCGCGGATAATAGACGGGCGGCGGATACGGATAGGTGCGATAGACCGGGCCCGCATAGTAGACGGGCTGCACCGCCACGGTGACGTCGGTGGCGCGCGCCGGCGCAGCCGCGAGAACCAGGGGCACCACACTCAACGCGGCGCGAGCAACGAACTTGCGCATTCCTGCATCTCCTCTCGAGGTCCCGGCCCCTGATACGGGAGATGCACGCGCTTTCCGTTGCTCACCACATGCGGAATTTGCGCGCGAGGTCGCGCCGCGCTTCCGGCGAGATCTGCGTGAGCGTTTCGAGGAAGGTGTCGATCGTCAGGTCCGCGACGCGCAGTTTCTTGTCCCGCGCGGTCTTCACGGTCGCCCGCAGGGCGGCGGCATCGAGCTCCGGCCGCCCCACAAGCGCGACGGCGGCGCGCAAGGCCTTGTCGAACTCGGCCTGCGCGACGACGAACTCGCGCTCCTTGCCGCGATAGACCTGATCGAGCACCGCGCGGTCGGCTTCCGGCAGACGCTTCTTGACGATTTGTATCACCTTCGGCGGCGACTCCATGGCGCTGCGCCACATAAAGCGCTTGTAGCCCACCACGCAGATGAAGCTCACGAGCAGCACATTGACGGCGAGCGACAGGGTCAGCACGGTGCGGCCGAGCCACGGTCGCTTCACGGCGGGAGCCGTCATTGTCTCGGTCATTGCACGACGTCCTGCGGGATGGTTTCGGTGTCGATGATCATGGAGATCACGGTGCGCATGTCGTCATCGGCCTGATCGATTCCGATCGGATCCGCAAAGCCGATCAGCGCGCCGATCAACGCCGCGCAGGCGAAGCCGGCGGCCGGAATGAACCAGCCCTCCATCAGGCCGATGAGCCCGAGACGCCGGCGCGGCTGCGGCTGCGCCAGGCGCGTCACCACGCCATGGATCGCGCGCTCGACGCGCGCGCCGTCGATGCGCGGCGCGGCACTGATCAGCATCCGGTCGAGCTCCCCGGCTTCCGCAAGGATCGCCGCGCCCTCAGCGGTGCGCGCGACAGCTTCCGCCTCCTCGCGCAGATGCTCGGGCCAGCGCGCGAGATTGCTGCCGCGCGCTTCGGCCAGTCGTCGGAATTCATCCAGCCTCATCGAGTTTCCTCCCGGTGCCCCGGAGCACCTCGCGCACGCGGTGCTTCAATGTTGTTCGTGCGCGCGTGAGCAGTGAATCGAACGCGGATTCGCTCAGGTTCATGGCCTCGGCGCTCGCGCGTCCGCTGAGGCCCTCGAAATGAAACAACGCGATCGCGGCGCGCTGGCGCTCCGGCAGCTGCGCGAGCGCGACCTGCACGGCTCGCTGCTGCTCCGCCGCGATGAGCACGTCGAGCGCGCCGCTCTCGTCGCAGGGAATGTCCTCGCTGATCTCCACCGCGTCGCTGCCCACGCGGCGGCGCCGGTCGATCGCGAGATTGACCACGATGCGGTGCATCCAGGTCGTGAAGCGCGCGCGGCTCGGATCGAAGGCGCCGGCGCTGCGCCAGATCCGGATGAAGGCCTCCTGCGCGATGTCGTCGGCCTCGCCGGTGTTGCGCACGACGCTCTCGGCCACCCGCAGGGCACGGCCCATATGGAGCGCCATGAGACGGCGGAACGCCGGGTGATCGCCCGAGGCGACCCGCGCCATGAGCTCCTCATCGCTCTCCCTCTCGAGCATGCCGCCCCTGTGTAACCCGTCCGCCGCGCGGACCGGAACCGCCGGCAGCACCCCTCCTCGAGGCAGCGCCGCCTGTGCCCATGATACGGGCGCTTCGGAGAAATCCTTCGGAATGCTTACTATAATACCGCAAACGACCGCGGCCAGCGCCTCGTGCTCAAATCTGGGCGTTGATCATCCGGGCGCGCTTGCCGCGGAAATAGGCCGCCAGCCAGGGATGCTCCGAGGCCAGCATGGTCGCCATCGGCCCGGCCGCAATGACGCGGCCGTCCGCAAGCGCGGCGATCCGGTCGCAGACCGTGTGCAGGCTGTCGAGGTCGTGCGTGACCATGAAGACCGTCAGTCCCAAGGTCCGCTGCAGGGTGCGGATCAGCTCGTCGAACTCGCCGGCGCCGATCGGATCGAGGCCCGAGGTCGGCTCGTCGAGAAAGACGATCTCGGGATCGAGTGCCAGCGCGCGCGCGAGCGCCACGCGCTTGGTCATCCCGCCCGACAGCTCCGAGGGAAACTTATCGCCGACGTCCGGCCGCAGTCCCACCATCTCGAGCTTCGCCATCGCGACCTCGTCCATCAGGCGATCCGAGAGCTTGAGATATTCGCGCATCGGGAACTGCACGTTCTGCCGCACCGTGAGCGAGGAGAACAGCGCGCCTTGCTGGAACAGAATGCCCCAGCGTCGCTCGATCTTGCGGCGGCGCTCGGCGTCGCCGATCTGGTCCACGTCGAGGCCGAACACCTCGATCGTGCCCTCGCGCTTCGGCAAGAGGCCGATGATGGTGCGCATCAGCACCGACTTGCCGGCGCCCGAACCGCCGACGAAGCCGAGGATCTCGCCGCGGAAGACGTCGAGCGAGAGATGATCGAGCACGCGCGTCTGGCCGAAGCCGACCACGAGGTCACGCACGCGGATCACGCTCTCATTGGACGACGACGCCATGCTCACTTTCCGATCGACGCGAAGAACATGGCGAAGGCGCCATCGAGCACGATGACGAGGAAGATCGATTTCACCACCGACGAGGTGGTCTGCAGGCCGAGCGACTCGGCGCTGCCCTTCACTTGCAGGCCCTCGACGCAAGCGACGATGCCGATCACCAGCGCCATGAACGGCGCCTTGATCATGCCGACCTGGAAGTGATCGATCGAGATAGCCTCTTTGAGGCGCGCGAGGAAGATGTCCGGACTGATGCCGCCATAGAGCCAGCAGACGAGGCCGCCGCCGTAGAGCGCCGCCATCGAGCCGAGGAAGGTGAGGATTGGCAGCGCGATGACCAGTGCGATGACGCGCGGCAGGATCAGCACCTCGGTCGGATCGAAGCCCATGGTGCGCAGCGCATCGACCTCCTCACGCATGCGCATGGAGCCGAGCTCCGCCGTGTAGGCGCTGCCCGAACGGCCCGCGACCATCACGGTGACGATCAGCACGCCGACCTCGCGCAGCACCAGGATGCCGACCATGTCGACCACGTAGACGTCGGCGCCGAACTTGCGGAAATGGAAGATGCCCTGCTGCGCGATGATCGCGCCGATCAGGAACGTGATCAGCAGGATGATCGGCACCGCCTGCCAGCCGACGCGGTCGAGGTGATGCACCACCGACGTGAGCCGCAGCACACGCGGATGGACGAAGATCCGCAGGATGGTGGCGGCGAGCTCGCCCAGCATCTGCACGAAGCGCAGCAGGTCCTGGCCGACCTCGACCATGGTGCGGCCGATGCTGCCGAGGATTTCGATGAACGCTGGCGCGGCCCGGCGCTTCTCCGCGGAGGCGCGGTTGGCTTGGTGCACCTCCTCGATGAGGCCGCGGTAATGCTCCGGCAGGCCCTGGATGCGCGCGTCGGCGCCGCCGTCGGTCCAGAAGCGCACCATCCGTTCGAGCAGCCAGGCCCCGAAGGTATCCAGCCGCTCCACCTGCGCCATGTCGATCGCGACCGCGCGCACCGAAGCGCGCTGGCAGCCGACGCTCTCGACCAGCGCCTCCAGAGCGCCCGCATGATCCGCGGTCCACGCGCCGGCGCCGGCGAGCTCCAGCTGCTCGCCCCGAATCGTGCTCCTCAGCAGCGGTTCGCTCATCTGGCCCCTCTGCGCCGCCCGCCGAGGCGGCCGGAATCCCACCATAACCTATGCGCCAACCTGTGTTCGGGCCAGTGAAGGCTAGCCCGAACAGACACTTGCGCCCATATTTCTCCTGTGGGAGAGGCTTTCGCGCCACATCACGGGACACTCATGGCGGCATCGCTGACGGTCCACACGGAGCGCTGGCCCATCGCGGGGGCCTTCACCATCGCGCGTGGCAGTAAGACCGAGGCCGCGGTCGTGGTCGCCGAGCTCGCGGACGGCGCCTGGCGCGGCCGCGGCGAATGCGTCCCTTACGCGAGGTACGGCGAAACCGTCGAAGGCGTTGCGGCTGCCCTCGAGTCAATGCGCGGGCGCGTCGCGGAGGGCCTCGACCGGACCGCCCTGCAGCAGGCGATGCCGCCCGGCGCGGCCCGTAACGCCCTGGATTGCGCCTTCTGGGATCTCGAGGCCAAGCGGGTCGGCCAGCCCGTGCACGCCCTCGCGGGCCTGCCCCAGCCTGAGCCGCGCGTGACCGCTTACACGATCTCTCTCGGCACACCCGCCGCGATGGGAGACGCCGCCGCAAAGGCCGCGGGGCGGAAGCTCCTCAAGGTGAAGCTTGGCGGCGATGGCGATCCCGAGCGGATCGGCGCCGTCCGCACGGCGGCGCCCGCAGCCGAGCTGATCGTCGATGCCAACGAAGCCTGGTCGCCCGAGAACCTCGCGGCCAATCTCGCGGCCTGCGCGGCCGCCGGCGTAACGCTGGTGGAGCAGCCCTTGCCCGCCGGCCAGGACGACGCGCTCGCCGCGGTTGCGCGCCCGATTCCGGTATGTGCCGACGAGAGCGTGCACGATCGGGCGTCCCTTGCGGGCTTAGGCGGCAAGTACGACGCCGTGAACATCAAGCTCGACAAGACCGGCGGATTGACGGAAGCTCTCGCCATGGCGCGCGAGGCCGAGCGTCTCGGCTTTGCGCTGATGGTTGGCTGCATGGTGGCGACGTCGCTCGCCATGGCGCCTGCGCTGCTGGTCGCCCAGCGCGCCCGCGTGGTCGACCTCGATGGTGCCTTGCTCCTCGCGCGCGATCGGCCGGACGGCCTGCGCTACGAGGGCAGCCTCGTGCATCCCGCGCTACCCGCGCTCTGGGGCTGAGACAACTACGCTCCCGTAGTTTCCCCGATGTCACCCTCTCGCAACGTCTGTGACGATCTCGCCTCGGCATCGTCTTTGCACTTCCACGCGACGCGATTGTTGCACTACAGTTCGTGCGGGGAACGTCGAGACTACGGGGAGGACCATGGGAATCTGTGCGATCGTCCTGGGCTTCGTCATCACGATGCTCAGCTTCACAACCGCAACCGCCGGCGTGCGCATCTCGCAGGATAACGGCGGACAAATCGGCCACTACCTTCATCAGTACGCGATGGTGCGCAGCTCAGGCGAGAACGTCATCATCGACGGGCCTTGCCTCTCGGCCTGCACGCTCGTGCTCGGCGTCGTGCCGCGCGAGCGCATCTGCGTGACGCCGCGGGCGCGGCTCGGCTTCCATGCCGCTTGGCTGCCCGATGAGAGCGGACGTCCTTCGCCCTTCCCGCGCGCGACGCAGCTGATGATGGGAATCTATCCGAGCAAGGTCAAACGCTGGATCGCCCGCAAGGGCGGTCTCTCGGGGCGCATGATCTATCTCAGCGGGCGCGAGCTCGCGTCCATGTATCAGCCTTGCCGCTGATCGACTGATCACGAGGGCGAGCGCGTTAGGCGGAGCGTGGCGGCAGCTACGCTCCGCTTTTCGTTTCTGCAGCGCGGTTGAGACGCGCCGCCAGGACGATGACGAGGCCACCTGCAAGCGCGGCTGCGGCCATCGCGGCGTAAGCGAGGCTGCCGTACCGGCCGTAGAGCATCCCCGAGATCCAGAGCGCGCCGGCACTGGCGAGGCCCATGACGGTCGCGACGTCCCCCTGCGCGGTGGCGCGGCCGCCTTCCGGCGCGACGCGCGCGAGATATTGCATCGTGCCGAGATGCGTGGCGCCGAACGAGAGTCCGTGCAGCACCTGCAAGAGCGGCAGCAGCACCGCCGGCGGATCGACCGCCATGACGCTCCAGCGCAGCACCGCGCTCGCGGCGCCGATGCCAATCATCGTCATCGCGCCGAACGCGAGCCGGCCCGAGAACCAGAACAGCACCACCTCGGCGACGACGCCGAGCGCCCAAAGCATGCCGATCGTGGTCCCGTCGAAGCCCTTGTGGCTCCAGTCGAGCGCGGAGAACCCGTAATAGGTCGTATGGCTCGCCTGGATCAGGCTCACCGCGATTGCCACCGCCAGGAAGGCGGGCGAGCCGATCAGGTGCGGGATCTTGCGCGGCGGCTCGGGCGTGCGCGGCGCGACGTCGACGGGCCCGAGCGCCGCGGCCGCGAGCGCGAGCAGCATCAGCGCGAGCACGATCAGCCAGATCAGGTCGATCGCCGCGAGCCATCCGATCGCGAAGCCGGCGCCGAGGTTGCCGAGGATGAATGCCGCCGAGCCCCATAGCCGCACGGGTCCGTACGGAACACCACGTAGGCTCAAACCTTTCAGCGCATAGGCATCGCACAACGGCACCACCGGCGTGAACACGAACGAGGCGATCGCGATCCAGATCAGGATCGCGAGTTCGCTTTTCGCGAGGCCGAGCGCCGCATGCGCCGCAACAGCACCGGCCGCGACCGCCACCAAAGCCCCGCGCAACGCGCCAAAACGATCCGCGAGCCGCGTCGCCGCCGGAATCGCGGCGATACGAACGAGTTGCGGCAGCGCGAGCGCAAGACCGATCGCGGCCGCGCTCAGACCCTTGGCCTCGAGCCAGAGCGGAAAGAACGGCAGATTGATCCCGACCATGAGGAACAACGCGCCGTAGAACAGCGCGAGCCGCAGCGCAAAGGAATCGTTAAGGATTGTCGGGAGTTGATGGGGCATTAAACTGATTTGTGGCGATTCGTGCTGCATCGTCGCAGGTCTTTGACCCGGTTTCACGGACCAATCGAATGTCGAATCTTCCCGTCCACGCGCCGCTCAATGAATCCGACTACGAGGCCATCGAGTCGGCCGTCATGGAGACCATGCGCGGGCGCTGGTTCCTGGCCGAATATGCGCGGCGCAACCGGCACGCCAACACGCAGGTGCTGCTGACCGCGCTCGACCGCATCGAGTCGACGCTGCGCGGCCAGCGCACCGCGGAGCCGGCGGAGCGCATCAAGTACGACCTGATCGAGATGTCGAAGGCAATCTCGCGCACCAAGGCCGAGATCGCCTCCATCAAGCCGGACGCCGCGCATCATGGCAAATTCGGCGAGGCGACCGAGGAGCTCGACTCCATCGTGAGCTCGACCGAGTCCGCGACCTCGGACATCCTTGCGGCCGCCGAGCAGATCCAGGAGATCGCCTGGACGCTGCGCGAGCACGGCGTCGAGGCGGAAGTCTGCGACCTGCTCGATACCAAGGCGACCGACGTCTACACCGCCTGCTCGTTCCAGGATCTGACCGGCCAGCGCACCCGCAAGGTGATTCAGGTGATGCGCTACCTGGAGGGCCGCATCAACGCGATGATCGACATCTGGGGCCTCGATGGCGCCATGGCCGCGGAGGCCAAGGAGGCCGAGAAGGCGCGCCAGGGCGATGCCGCGCTGCTGAACGGCCCGGCGCTGCCCGGACAGGGCCTCGACCAGTCGGACGTCGACATGGTCATGGGTCCGGCCGTGCAGGCCGCCGCAGCCGCCGCGCAGGTGCGTGACGATCTCGAGATCGTGGACATCGAGGTCGAGCTCGAGACCGTTGTCGAGGCCGAGATCGAGACTGAAGTCGCCGCCGAGCCGGAGCCCATGCAGGCGGAAGAGGAAGAAGCCGAAGAATCTGCGCTCGATTTGCCGCCGGCTGTCGAGAGCCCCGCGATCGCGGCCGAGCCCGAGATCCTCGCGCCCGAGCCGGTTGCCGCCGCGCCCGAACGGCGCGAGGCCTGGCCCGCCGCGCGCCCTGTGAGCGCGCACGATCCGCTCGCGCCCATCATGGCGCTCTCGGACGACGAGAAGCTCGCCCTCTTCAGCTGAGTTTCACGCGCGCGCGAGCTTCTCGGCGATCTCGTCCATCGCGCCGAACATCTCGGCCGGCTGCGTGCCGGCAAGCGCATCGGCCGCCGCATAACCCCACGCGACTGCGCCGAACGGAATGCCGGCTTCCGCGGCAGCCACCGCATCGCGCATCTCGTCGCCGATCGTGAGCGCCTTCTCGGGCGGGATGCCGGTGCGCTTCAGCACGCTGCGGAATTTCGAGGCCTTGCCGAACAGTGACGCGCCGCAGGCGAACACGTCGATGCGGGCGGCATTCGCCTCGCCCAACGTGGCGCGCACATTGTGCTCGGCGTCCGAGGTGACGATCGCCAGTGTGAGCCCTTGCGCCTTGAGGTCGCGCAGCATGCGATCGACGCCCGGAAACAGCTTGATCTCGCCCTGGTGCTGCGCCTTCAGCTTGCGCATATGCCGCGCGATGAAGGGCAGCTTCCAGGTCGGCACGCCGAAGCTCTTGACGATCTCGCGCGCGCCGAGCGCGCGCATCGCATCGACCTCGTCGGCCGCGATCTTGCGGAAGCGGTACTTCTCCGCGACCGAGTTCACGATGCTCAGGAACCAGGGAAAGCTGTCTGCGAGCGTGCCGTCGAAGTCGAAGATGACCAGTTGATACGTCACGCGCCTGACCACATCCACAAAAGGTCAGGCGACCAGCTTGTAGAAGAGCTCGGGATCGACATTGCCGCCGGACAGCACGGCCGCAACCACCTTGCCGCGCACGTCGAGCTTGCCGGCGAGCAGCGCCGCGAGCGAGACCGCGCCGCCGGGCTCCACCACCAGCTTGAGCTCGCGGAATGCGAAGGCGACCGCGCGCGCGACTTCCTCGTCGCTCACCGCGAGGCCCTCGCCCACCAGCGCGCGGTTGATCTCGAAGGTCAGTCGTCCCGGCATCGGCGACATCAGCGCGTCGCAGATCGAGCCCGACATGTTCTCGTTGCTCTCGCGCTTGCCGGAGCGGAACGAACGGGCGTGATCGTCGAAGCCCTGCGGCTCCGCCGTGTAGAGCCGCGCGTCGGGCGCGCCGGCCTTCACGGCGAGCGCGACACCCGCCGTCAGGCCGCCGCCCGAGGCATTGACCACCACGACATCCGGCGTGAGACCCTCGCGGCCGAGATCCTCGATGATCTCGCGGCCGGCCGTGCCCTGCCCCGCGATGATGAAGGGATCGTCGTAGGGCGGCACCAGCACGGCGCTGCGTTCTTCCGCGATCCGTCGCGCGATCGCCTCGCGGTCCTCCTTCTCGCGGTCGTAGAGCACCACTTCGGCGCCGAGCGCGGCGGTGCGCTCGCGCTTGGGCCGCGGCGCATCGCGCGGCATCACGATCACGGCCGGCATCTCGCACAGCTTCGCGGCCGCGGCGACGCCCTGCGCGTGATTGCCGGACGAAAAGGCGACCACGCCGCCCTTGCGCGCCTCCGGCGGCAGTGCCGAAATCTTGTTGTAGGCGCCGCGGAACTTGAACGAGCCGGTCCGCTGCAGGGTCTCGGCCTTGAGGAACACGTGTCCGCCGGTGAGCGCATCGAGCACCGGCGACGAGATCAGCGGCGTGTGCAGCGCGACGCCGGCGAGCCGGCGCGCCGCCTGTTCCACGTCCGCGGCGGTGGGAAGCGAGTTGTCTGTGGCCATGCCGGACCGTACTGCCGCGCGCGACGCGGGACAAGGGACATGCAGCCGCGGAACCAAGCCTTCTAGACGAACAGCATCACCACCGAGAGCGCGACCAGCGCCGCCATGACGAGATTCGTGATACGCAGAGCGCGCGGCGAGGCGAGGAACTGCCGGATCGCCACGCCGAACAGGCACCAGACCGCGAGCGATGGAAACGTGATCAGCATGAACACGCCCGCGATCACGGCGAGCTCGAAGCTGAGATTGCCGCCGATGGTCGTGAAGGCCGTCACGACGCCGAGCGCGAGCGTCCAGGCTTTCGGATTGACCCACTGAAACAGCGCCGCCTCGATGAAGGTGAGCGGACGCCGCGCCGTCTCAGCCGCGCCCGGATCGCCCGCGCGCGCGATGCGCACCGCGAGATAGAGCAAATAGGCCGCGCCCAGGATGCGCAGCCACCAATGGAAGTCGGGGAAGGCGCGGAAGATCTCGGCAAGGCCGAAGCCGAAGGCGAGCACCATCACGCCGAACCCGATGGTGACGCCGAACAGATGCGGCATCGTGCGGCCGAAGCCGAACGCGGTGCCTGAGGCCGTGACCATCAGATTGTTCGGCCCCGGCGTGAGCGAGCCCACAGCCGCGAACAGGATCAGCGGAAGCAGCATGTCGCGCATGAGTGCCGGCCAGCCGTTAGGACAGTAATGCTGACATAACTTCTCCACAGCCGCAATGGGCAGGGTACGAGAATGAACGGATGGGCCAGACAGCCGGTGGCATGAGCGCGCGCGCCGCGCTAACGCTCTCACACTGACAAGGAGGACCTCATGGATCTCGGTATCGCGGGCCGCAAGGCCATCGTCTGCGCCTCGAGCCGCGGCCTCGGCCGCGCCTGCGCGTTCCGGCTCGCCGAAGCGGGCTGCGAGGTCGTCGTCAACGGCCGCGACAAGGCGCGCACCGACGAGACCGCGGCCGAGATCGCGAAGGCGACCGGCGCGAAGGTGATCCCGGTCGTGGCCGACGTGACGACCCCCGAGGGACAGAAGACGCTGCTCGCGGCCTGCCCCGAGCCGGACATCCTGGTGAACAATGCAGCAGGTCCGCCCTTCAAGGATTTTCGCGAGCTCGACCGCAACGCCATGCTCAACGGTGTCATCGCCAACATGGTCGGCCCGATCGAGCTGATCCAGCAGGTGATCGAGCCGATGCGCGCGCGCAAGTTCGGCCGCATCGTCAACATCACGTCGGGCAGCGTGAAGATGCCGCTCGCTGGCCTCGACCTCTCCTCCGGTGCGCGTGCGGGCCTCACGGCCTTTCTCGCCGGCGTCGCTCGCGCCACCGCGGCCGATAACGTGACGATCAACTTCCTGCTGCCCGGCACCTTCGACACCGATCGCCTGCGCTCGAACATCGAGGCGAACGCCAAGAAACAAGGCGTCGACTTCGAGACCGCGAAAAAACGGCGCATCGCCACCGTGCCGGCCGGCCGCTTCGGCGAAGCCGACGAGTTCGGCGCCACCTGCGCCTTCCTGTGCTCCACTCATGCGGGCTACATCACGGGCCAGAACGTCCTGCTCGACGGCGGCGTGTTTCCGGGGGCGTTCTGAGCTCCGTCCTGAATCGGCGCTTGCCGCTCGCGGCGCGCCGACGCAATATCTGCGACCCATCCGATCACAACATCTCACAACCAAAATCGACGCAGGGGACCCTCATGAAGCTCGTCCGTTATGGCGCGCCCGGCCGCGAGAAGCCCGGAATCATCGATGACAAGGGCCGGATCCGCGACCTCTCGGGCGTCGTGCCGGACATCGCGGGCGAAGCGATCGGTCCCAAGGGCCTCGCCAAGATCCGCAAGGCCGGCATCGACAAGCTGCCGCTGGTGAAGAGCGGCGCGCGGCTCGGCCCCTGCGTCGGCGGCACGCGGCACTTCATCGCCATCGGCCTGAACTACGCGGACCACGCCGCGGAAGCCGGCCAAGCGATCCCGCAGGAGCCGATCATCTTCGAGAAGGCGCCCTCCTGCATCGTCGGCCCGAACGACGACGTCATGGTGCCGAAGGGCTCCAAGAAGCTCGACTGGGAGGTCGAGCTCGGCGTCGTGATCGGCTCGCGCGCCCGCTATCTCTCGAAGAAGGACGCGATGGACGCGGTCGCCGGCTACTGCGTCGTCAACGACGTGTCGGAGCGCCACTTCCAGATGGAGCGCCACGGCCAGTGGACCAAGGGCAAGGGCTCCGAGACCTTCGGCCCGATCGGCCCCTGGCTCGTCACCCGGGACGAGATCGAGAATGTGCAGCGCCTCTCCATGTTCCTCAACGTGAACGGCGAGAAGCGTCAGAACGGCTCGACCAAGACCATGATCTTCGGCGTCGCGCACCTCGTCTGGTATTGCTCGCAGTTCTTCGTCATGGAGCCCGGCGACATCATCACCACCGGCACACCGCCCGGCGTCGGCCTCGGCATGAAGCCCGAGCCGGTCTACCTCAAGCCTGGCGACCAGATCCACCTCGGCATCGAAGGTCTGGGCGAGCAGAAGCAGAAGGTGGTGCGCTTCAAGATGTAGCGCGGCAACGCTGGGGCCGTTCATCCTTCGAGGCTCGGCCACGCGCAAGTCGGCTGTAGCCGACTTGCGCATCAAATGAATGGTTATGTCGGGCAAGCCCGACATGGATGTGGCCGAGCACCTCAGGATGACGGGATCGACGTTGCGAATAGCTGCGCCCCAGCAAGCGCTATCCCTCAATCCGTCATCCTGAGGTGCGAGGGCTCGTCGCGAAAGCGACGAGCGCGAACCTCGAAGGATGAACGGCCCGGGCGGCGCCGGTTACTCCATCACGGCCGCCTTCAGGATGCACACCATGACGGCGCGCGCCGGCGTGTCGCCCACATTGCGGATCGTGTGGCGCCGGTCGCAGCGGTAGCGCGCGGTGCCGCCCGCCTCCACGCGCTCGATCACGCCCGCGACCTCGACCTCGAGCGTGCCCTCCGTCACTGACAGGCACTCGATCGAGCCGCGCTGATGGCCCTCAGAGTCGAGCTCGCCGCCCGGCTCCGCGGTCACGTCGTACCACTGCAGCCATTCCACGGTCTTGATCCAGCCGACGATCGCGAGCCGCACCTTGCCGTCCTCGGAGGTGAGGCTCGGCGTCGCGGCGCGATCCAGCGTCTCGATGAAGGGCTCCTCGTCGGCCGCGGCGAGCACGCGCTCGATCGAGACGTCGAGCGCCTGCGAGAGACGCCAGATGGTGGCGAGCGTCGGATTGGTCTCGTTGCGCTCGATCTGGCTGATGATCGACTTGGCGACGCCGGACTGCTCGGCGAGCTCTGAGAGCGACAGATTGTAGGCCTTGCGCAGGCGCTGGATGGTCTTGCCGAGATGACCCGAGAGCGCGAGCGCACCGGCCTCCATCTCGGACCGCTTGCTGTCGCGCTCGCTCATTGCCTTGCCCCAGCGTTTCGAGAACCGAACCAATCGTCCTTTTCGACGGATGAGATGTACCGGCCTGGAACCCGCTCGGCAAGCCGCTGGGGACCAGCAGGCCGCCATTGCGCGCCCGCGCCTGCCGCGTCACGCTAGTCGCGAACGGAGCCCTCATGCACGACGCCAAACATCCGGTCGGCACGCTGCCGCAGCGCGAGCGGCGCGATTTCTCTGACGTAACCTATGACGAGGCGATGCACCGCGCCCGGGCGCTGGTGCCGCTGCTGCGCGAGCGGGCGCGCGAGGCCGAGGAGTCGCGCGGCCTGCTGCGCGCCAATGAGCAGGCGCTGCACGAAGCTGGCCTCTTTCGCTTCCATCAGCCCAGGGCTTTCGGCGGCATGGAGCTCGACTTCGTCGCCGTGGTCGACATCCCGGCTGAGCTCGCGCGCGGCTGCCCTTCGACTGCGTGGAACGTCGGCAATCTCGCCTGCCACCACTGGATCCTCGGCTACTACGATCCCGAGACCCAACATGAGGTGTGGGACGCAACGCCCGACGCGCTGATCGCATCCTCGATTGCGCTCGCGGCCGGCCGCGCCCGCAAGGCGGACGGCGGCTTTGTCGTGTCGGGCCGCTGGCCCTTCTCGTCGGGCGTCGACAATTCCGACTGGAACATGCTCGCCGTCACGGTCTTCGACGACGACAAGCCCGTCGACTGGCGCCTCTGTCTCGTGCCGAAGACCGACTACGAGATCATCGACACCTGGGACGCCATGGGCATGGGCGCCACGGGCAGCAAGGACATCTCAGTAAGCGAGCTGTTCGTGCCCGAGCGCCGCGCGTTGCCGCTCGCGAAGTGCCGCGGCGGCCGCGAGCATCCCGGCGCGGCACTGACGCCGGGACCGCTCTATCGCATTCCCATCGTCGCGGCCTCGAGCCATCCGCTGGCGCCGGCCGCGCTCGGCGCCGCCGAGGGCGCCTACGAGCTGTTCCTCGCCTCCATGGCGAAGCGCGCCGGCACCTATACGGGCGCGCGCGTCGCCGACTTCCAGGCCGCCCAGATCAAGCTCGCGCGCGCCCGCGTGCTGATCGATACGGCGCGTTACCTGCTGCGCGAATCCGCGATCGCGTTCCAGGCATTCGCCGCGCGCAACGAGGCGCCGGACCTTTCGACCCGGCTGCGCTTTCGCGCGCATTCGGCTTTCGCGGTCGGTCAGGCGCGCGAGGCCGTCGAGACACTGTGGTCCTGCTACGGCGCGCAAGGACTGTACATGCGCGATCCGCTGCAGCGTCACCTGCGTGACGTGCTCGCCATCAACCAGCACTTTTCGTTCAACTTCGACATCGCGGGCGCCGCCTTCGGCCTGCACGCGCTCGGCGGCGCCTACGGCAATCCGACCATGTGACGCGCGTAACCCCGCGTGGACTGGCATCTGCGAACATGCGAGACTATCTAGAGCCATCACATCGCGAGCCGCATTTGCCGGAGCCCCCTCTCCGATGAGCAACACCACATCGAGGCCGCGCACCAAGGTGCGCGTCGAGACGCAGCGGCCGAAGCTGCACAAGGTCATCCTGGTCAACGACGACTATACGCCGCGCGAGTTCGTCGTGCAGGTGCTCAAGGCCGAGTTCCGGATGACCGAGGATCAGGCCTATCGCGTGATGATCACGGCGCACCAGAAAGGCGTCTGCGTGGTCGCGGTCTTCACCCAGGACGTGGCCGAGACCAAGGCGACGCGCGCCACCGATTTGGCACGCGGCAAGGGCTATCCGCTCCTGTTCACCACCGAGCCGGAAGAATAGCGCATGCGCAGCATGGCAGCATTGCTCGCCCTCATGGCGCTGCTCGGACCGGCCGCGCATGCGCAGGCCCCTGCCCCGCTCGCGATCGCGGCGTTCGACTTCCGCGACACCTCGGGTGAGCCGCGCGACCAGACCGCCGAGCATGCGGCGCGGCTGAAGCTGTTCGACACCTCGCTGCGTGAGCGGCTCGCCGGGCAGGCGCAGCTCAGGATCGTGCCGCTCACCTGCCGCGCCGAGCCCTGCTCCGCCCGCAACAACGGCGTCGAGACCTTGATCGCACATGCCGAGAAAGCGCAGGCGCGCTTCCTGCTGATCGGCGAGTTCCACAAGATCAGCACGCTGATCGGCACCGTGAAGCTCGCCATGTACGATCTCGCCGAACGCAAGGTCGCCTGCGACCGCTCCTTCTCGTATCGTGGCGACACCGACGAGGCCTTCGAGCGCGCCGCGCGCTTCGCGGCGCGTGACATCGGCGAGTATTGCCTGCGCTGAGCTCAGAGCTGCGCCGCGCCGGCCGTCATGCCGCCGCAGACATAGAGCACCTGGCCCGTCACGAAGCCGCTCTGCGCGGCGAGCATGAAGGCGACCGCATGCGCCACGTCTTCGGGCGTGCCCATGCGCTTCACGGGAACCGCATCGATGATCGCCTGGGTGCGCGGCGCGCCGGGCGGATTGGCCTGATCGAACAGCGCGGTTCGGATCGGGCCTGGGCCGATCGCATTCGCCGTGATGCCGTGCGCGCCGAGCTCCAGCGCCCACACTTTCGTCATGCCGATCAGCCCGGCCTTCGTCGCCGCATAGGCGGTGCGGCTCTGCTTGCCGAGCGCCGCACGCGACGAGATGTTGACGATGCGGCCGAAGCCCGCCGCTTTCATGCCAGGCAACAGCGCCTGCACGCATTGCATGGCGCAGCGCAGGTTGAGCGACACGACGGCGTTGAGGTCGTCGATGCTCTGCGCCTCGAGGGAGGCGGCGCGCACCATGCCGACATTGTTGACGATCCGCGTGATGGGCCCGTGGGCGAGCGCTGTCTCGAGCGCCTTGGCGGTTTCGCCGGGATCGCTCAGATCGGCGCGAATGCCGTCGCCCTCGCGATCGATCACCACCACCTCATAGCCGTCGCGCCGGCAGCGCTCTGCGCTCGCGCGTCCGATGCCCGACGCGCCGCCCGTGATCAGCACCCGCTCCGTCATTGCCCTATGCTCGATGTCCGATGCCCGCCATCTGCATCCGGCGGGCGCGGCGCGAAGTCAAGCGGAGGTGGCGAAGAACACGTGCAGCTCCCGCGCGGTGAGCTCCGACAATTCCTCGGGAAAGAAGTGACCGCCATCCATTGGCTTGCCCTGCACGTCGTCGGCCCAGCCGCGCCAGAGCGCGAGCGGACCGTCCTCGTACCAGGCTTCGAGCGGCCCACGCCCGCTCCACAACGCGAGCAGCGGGCAGCGGATGCGGCGGCCGGCCGAGCGATCCTCCACGTCATGCGTGTGATCGAGCGTCGCGGCCGCGCGATACTCCTCGCAGATCGCATGTACATGCGCCTCATCGCGCAGCGCGTCGACGAAAGCGGCGCGCGCCTCTGCATCGAAGGTCTCGATCGGCGTGCCCCAGCCGCCGAGCGCCGCGTCGATCACCGCCTCGGGCGCCGCTGTGATCAGCCGCTCGGGCAGGGGCTCCGGCTGTGCCAGCAGCGACCACGGCCAGAACCCCACCATGCACTTCGCATCCGTGCGCTCCCAGACATCCGCGACCATGAGCACGTCGATCACCGCGATCCGCGAAACTCGCTCCGGATGATCGAGCGCAAGGCGGGCCGCGACGCGACCGCCACGGTCATGCCCCGCGATCGCAAAGCGCGTGAAGCCGAGCTTCTCCATCACGGTGACCATGTCGCGCGCCATCGCGCGCTTAGCGTAAGGCGCGTGATCCGGCGTCGAGGCCGGACAGCCGCTCGCGCCATAGCCGCGCAAATCGGCGCACACAACTGTGAAATGCCGCGCCAGCAGCGGCGCCACGGCGCGCCACATCAGATGCGTCTGCGGAAAGCCGTGCAGCAGCAGCAGCGGCGGTCCCGCGCCGAAGCGGCGCAGGAAGATGGTGGTCTCGCCCGTGTCCAGCGCGAGCCGCTCGAAATCGTCGAAGGAACTCATGGCGTCCCGCGTCTTGGCCCCATCGACCAAAGCGGCACGTCGCGTCAGGTTCCCCCGGCTCGCACCAGCGTGAAGACGCGTTACTCCTCGACGAACGCCTTCAGCCGTTCGAGCGCGTCGTCCCATTGCCGCGAGACCATGTCGAGATAGGCGCGCGCCTCGTCGAGCGGCTTCGGCTGCAGCGCGAAGCGGCTCTCGCGCCCGACCCGCACCGAACGCACCACGCCCGCGCCTTCCAGCACGCGTAGATGCTTGGTGACAGCCTGCCGCGTGAGCCGCGTGCCCTCGGTCAGCCGCGCGATCGACTGCGGCTCGCCGAGCGCGAGCCGCCCCAATACGGAGAGCCGCGTCTCGTCGCCGAGCGCCGCGAACACGGTGGCACGCGTCTTCAGCGCGGCAGCGCTCCTCTGTGTGCGCATGATGCCCCTGCCCGCGCGGCTTACGCGCCGCCCTCCACGTGCTGCGCGATGTTCTTCACTTGCTCGGTCCAGCCGCCCTCGTTCATGCGGAACGCCTCGTCGCGACGGTGCGCCGGGATCTTGTCGAAGCCCGACTCGACGACACGCAGCCGCGTCCCGCCCGCGGTTTTCTCGAGCGTGAATTCGACCAGAGTCGGCGGCTCCTTGGAATAGTCGACGCCCGGCTCCACCGCGTAAGGATGCCATGTGAAGGAGAACAGCCGCTCGGGCTCGACCCGCTGGACCACGGCCTCCCATTTGACGTGCTCATAGCCCGGATAGGTGATCCGGCCGCGCGACACCTGGCCAGGCACGAACGGCCCCTCCAGCTTCACGCGGAACCACTGGCCGAACTCGTGATGGTCCGTCAGCGCCCGCCACACGCGCGACACCGGCGACTTCAGATCAACAGTCTTCTCGACACGATCGGTACTCATATGCAACCTCCTGGTTGCCCATTCATGTAGGACAAAGGGCCGCGACGTGCAACCGTTTTGTTGCATATGAAGTGCGGTTCCGCTCAGCCGCCGAGATCGCGCAGCCAGGTCTCGTAGGCCTGTCCGGCGCGGCGCGCTTCCTCGGCCGGAACGCCGTCGCGCACCTCGCGCGGGCTGTAGCCGAAGGCGTTGCGGAAGGCGCGGCTGAAATGCGCCTTGCTGACGAAGCCGTATTGGTAAGCGATCTCCGAGATGCGGCGGCGCTCGTTCGGATCCGCGAGAATGCTGTGGATGCGCTCGAGCCGGCGCCGCTGGATCAGCGCCGCGACGCCGCCGACCGGCTCGCAGGTCGCGTAGAGCGTCGAGCGCGAAAGGCCGAGCGCCTTGCACAGCGCTTCCGGCGAGAGCTCCGGCGATTCGAGATGGCGGTCGATGTAGCGGCGGATCTCGGCGAGCCGCGCGAGCGCGAGCGGGACGCGCGCGCGGACCGCTGCGGCACGCGATGGCGCCAGACACGCCGCCACCAGGCTGCAGGTGGCGCGTGCGACGTCCGGCGCGGAATCGGGCGGCATGTAGGGCAGCGCCGCGACCAGCGTCTCGAGATGATTACGCAGCAGCTCCGCCATGGCGCCGTGCAGGAACAGGCCGTGCATGTCGATCGGCGGGATCATGGTGTCGAGCGACTCGCGCGGCACCAGCAGATTGATGTTCTCGATTCCGGTGCCGATCGCGTCGCTCGGCCGCGCGAGGTCGAGCGTCATCACGCTGCCCGGCTGCGCGATGCTCTCGCGTCCGTCGGCGTCGCCGCTCCAGCGGCCCTGGCGCTGGAGGCGGATGACGTAGTGATCGATCTGGTCGGTACGGATCGCCCGCGGCGCGCGCGCGAGGCGTTGCGCGGAGGCGCGCGTCTCGATCAGCAGGAAGGGTCCGAGATTCCAGCCGCGCGCCAAAGCGCTGAAGCGCACCGGATCGCTGCCCTCGGGCAGTGTCGCATCATGCGTCGCCGAAATAGCGTCGCGCCACAGCGTGAAGCGGTCACGCGGCGGCACGTGGTCGGTGTCGAGCAGTGTAGATTCGATCGTCATGTCCGGCGATCGGCCAAGAACCGGAATGACACGAGATTGCCACAACGCACGGCATGCGTACAGCGGCACCGGTCCGCAGAGCGGAAGTTGAGCCGAAGTTCCGTCGCCTGCCGCGCGCTCCATGCTAGGAAGCCGATCGAGCCCGGACGGCGCGCATTTTGAGAGAGGCGATGTCATGACTGACGTTAAAGTTGCAATCGTGACGGCCGGCGGCAGCGGGATGGGCGCCGAGGCCGCGCGCCGACTCGCGGCCGACGGTTTTCGCATCGCGATACTCTCGTCGTCCGGCAAGGGCGAAGCGCTCGCGCGCGAACTCGGCGGGCTCGGCGTCACGGGCTCCAACCAGTCGAACCAGGACCTGCAGCGCCTCGTCGACGAGACCATGGCGCGCTGGGGCCGCATCGACGTGCTGGTGAACAGCGCCGGTCACGGCCCGCGCGCAGCGATCCTCGAGCTCACCGACGCGCAGTGGCACACCGGCCTCGACGTCTACCTGATGAACGTGATCCGCCCGACACGCCTCGTCGCGCCGATCATGCAGCGCCAGCGCGACGGCGTGATCATCAACATCTCGACCTATGCGGTTTTCGAGCCCGATCCGCTGTTTCCGACTTCCGGCGTCTTCCGCGCCGGCCTCGCGGCTTTCACCAAGCTCTTTGCCGACAAGTACGCGGCCGACAATGTGCGCATGAACAATGTCCTGCCCGGCTTCATCGACAGCCTGCCCGAAACCGAGGAGCGCCGGCAGCGCATCCCGATGCAGCGCTATGGCCGAAACGCCGAGATCGCCGCCACCATCGCGTTCCTCGCCTCGCCCGGCGCCGGCTAATCACGGGACAGAACCTCCGTGTCGACGGCGGGCTGACGCGGTCGGTGTGAGCTACGCCTCCCGCGCCTCCAGCACGGCACGCAGCGAGATGCGCGACCACGCCGTGGTGCGTTCGCGGAACGCCACGTAGGAGTCGTGCGTCTTGCGCGCGAGCTCGCTGCGGCCGGAGAGCTCGGCGAGCACGTCGGTCGCCTGCTTGCGCGCGGCCGCTACCACCGGGCCCGGGAAGCTGCGCAGCTTCACGCCGTGCCGCTCGGTGAGCGCGGCAAGCGCTTCTGCATTAAGGCGCTCCATCTCGGCGAGGGCGAAGTTCGCTTCCGTCGCGCAGGCATGCGCGACGATCGCCTTGGTCTCGGCGTCGAGGCTCTCCCACAGCTTGAGTGAGACCAGCGCCTCGCCGGTGCCGTTCGGCTTGTTGAAGCCGGGACCGTAGTAGAACGGCGCTGCGCGATAAAGCCCGAGCGCGATGTCGGTGCCGGGGCCGACGAACTCCACCGCATCGAGCACGCCCGACTGCAGGCTGGTGAGGATCTCGCCCGGCGACGTCGTCTGCGGCGTCGCGCCGAGCCGGCGATAGACTTCGCCGCCGAGACCAAGCGAGCGGATCTTGAGGCCGCGCAGATCATCGGGCCCCGCCAGCTCGCGGCGAAACCAGCCGCCCATGCAGACGCCCGTGTTGCCGCCCATGAACGGCTTCACGCCGAACGGCCGGTAGAGCTCGTCCCAGAGAGCCTGTCCGCCGCCGGCCTCCACCCAGGCGACGTGCTCGGAGGGCGTGAGCCCGAACGGCACCGTGGTGAAGAAGGCCGCGGCCGGCTGCTTGCCCTGCCAGTAAAACGACGCCGTGTGTCCGAGCTCGGCGACGCCATTGCCGACCGCGTCGAGCACCTCGAAGGCTGGCACCACCTCGCCGGCCGCATGCACCGCCACCTGCACGCGCCCGCCCGAGAGCGCCGCGATGCGCTCGGCAACGCGTTCCGCCGACATGCCGGGCCCGGGCAGCCGCTTCGGCCAGGACGTCACCATGCGCCAGCGCCGCGTCTGCGCGCGCGCGACCGACGGCGCCGCGAGCGCGCCCGCCGCGAGGGCGCCGGTGCGGACCAGATTACGTCGTGAGATGGTCATCGCTCTCTCCGTTCGCCCTCACCACCACGCATGGAAGTGGTGCACGGGCCCGTGTCCTGATCCGATCGTGAGCCGATCCGCCGCCGCGAGCGCGGCCGTGAGATAGGCCTTGGCGTTCGTCACCGCGACGCCGAGCTCGCGGCCCTTGGCGAGCTCCGCTGCGATCGCCGAGGAAAGCGTGCAGCCGGTGCCGTGGGTGTTGCGCGTATCGATGCGCAGCACCGCGTGGCGGGTGATGCCGGCCGAGGTGATCAGGAGGTCGGTCGCCTCCGGCCCGGTGCCGTGCCCGCCCTTGATCAGCACCGCCTTGGCGCCGAGCGCGAGCAGACGCTCGCCTTGCGCCCGCATCTCGCCTTCGCTCTCCGCCACCGCCGTGTCGAGCAGCGCGGCGACCTCCGGCAGGTTCGGCGTGATCACCAGTGCGCGGGGGATGAGCTCGCGCCGCAGCACGTCGATCGCCTCGGGCGCGAGCAGCCGGTCGCCCGAGGTCGCGACCATCACGGGATCGAGGACCACGTTGCGCGCGCTCCAGCGGTCGAGGCCCGCCGCGACCGCCCGGATCGTCGCGGGCCGCGACAGCATGCCGATCTTCACGGCGCTCACCGCGAGATCCGAGAACACGGCATCGATCTGCGCCGTGATGAACTCCGGCGGCACGTCGTGGATGCCGGTGACACCCTTGGTGTTCTGCGCCGTCAGCGCGGCGATCACCGACGCGCCGTAGACGCCGAGCGCCGAGAACGTCTTCAGGTCGGCCTGAATGCCGGCGCCGCCGCCCGAGTCCGACCCCGCGATGGTGACTGCGATCGGCGTCATCGCGCGCCCCGCTTCGCCAGCGCGGCGTCGAGCACCTTGCGCAGGTCGCGCGTCGCCGCCGCCGGATCGGGCGCGAGCGAGAGCGTCGAGATGACGGCCACGCCGTCGGCGCCGGCCGCGACCGTCTCGCCCGCATTCGACGCGTCGATGCCCGCGATGGCGCCGACCGGGAAATCGGCTTGCCGCGCGCGGAACACGCCGACGATGCGGCGCAGGCCCGCGAGCCCGATCGGCGGATCCGGATTGTCCTTCGAGGTGGTGGCGAACACGCCGCCGATGCACGCGTAGTCGAGCAGCTCGATCGGCGCGGCCTCGGCCTGCGCCACGGTCTTGATCGAGAGGCCGATGATCGCATCGGGTCCGAGCAGCGCCCGCGCATCCGCGACCGCCATGTCGTCCTGGCCCACATGCACGCCCTCGGCGCCGGCCGCGAGCGCGACATCGACGCGGTCGTTGATCAGCAGCGGCACGCCCGAGCCCGCGAGCGCGGCGCGGATCGCGCGCGCCTCCTCGACCAGCACGCGCGTGTCGCTGGTCTTGTCGCGCAGTTGCACCAGCGTGGCGCCACCCGCCACCACCTGGCGCGCCAGCTCCGGCAGCGGCCGGCCATTGGCGCGCGCCGGATCGACCAGGGCATAGAGACGAACATCGACCATCACTGGATCCTTGCGCGTGCGCCGAGTGTGTCGGCGTCGAGAGTGTGGAGGGCATCGAGCATCGCTGGCGCGAAGCTGCCGGGCCCAGCGGCTTGCGTGCCCGCCACCTCGCCCGCGACACCGAACGCCGTGAGCGCCGCCGCGGTCGCCGCGAAGGCGTTGGCCTCGATGGCGAGAAACGCCGCCGTGACGGCCGAGGCCGCGCAGCCCATGGCGGTGACGCGCGCCATCAGCGCGTGGCCGTTCGTAATGGTGACCGAACGCGTGCCGTCCGTGACGAGATCCTGCGCGCCCGTGACGCCAATCGTCGCGCCCGTCGCCTGCGCGAAGGCGGCTGCGTCAGCGCCGTCCGCCAGCGCCGCGAGCTCCGGCGCATTGAGCCGAATCGCGCGCGGCCGGTGCGCGAGCAGCGCGCGCGCATAGTCGGCGCGCGGCGGCGAGCGCTCGATGAACACCGGGTCGAGCACCCACGGCCGCCCCTGCCCGTTGGCGATCTGGATCGCGGTCGCGACCGCGGCGCGACGCTCGGCATCGAAGGTGCCGAGATTGACCAGCAGCGCGTCGGCGCTCGCGACGAACGGGCCGATCTCCTCTTCGGACAATGTCATCGACGGGACGGCGCCGATCGCCAGCAGCACATTGGCCGTGAAGGCCTGGGCGACCGAATTGGTGATGCAATGCACGCGCGGCCGCTTGTCGCGCAGCCGTGTCAGAAGTTCACCCGTGATGCCGGATAGCTCGCGTTGCGGCGCGTGCATCTCAGCTCCCTCCGCCGGCATGACCCGGATCAGGTTCGATGGGTTGGCATCGCGCCTCTCAGCCCGACGGCGAACCCGCCGGGCACCCCATAGAGATTGCAGAGAGATACCTAGCGCTCCGGAGGCGCCGGTTCAAGATGCGGTTGCGGCAGGCCAGCTAGTTCGCCTTGGCGCCCGCCAGCGCGATCACCCGCGCCCATTTCACGGTTTCGCTCTTGATGAAGTCGCCGAACTCGGCGGCCGTGGTCGGCGCCGGATCGGCGCCGATCGCAAGCACGCGCTCGCGCACCTCCGGGTCCTTGAGCGCCGCCACCACGGCCGCGTTGAGCCGGGCGATGATCTCGGGCGGCGTCCCGGCCGGCGCCACCACGCCGAACCAGCCGACCGCCTCGAAGCCCGGCAGGCCGGATTCCGCGAAGGTCGGCAGATCCGGCAGCAGCGCGTAGCGCCGGGTCGAGGTCACGGCGATCGCCTTGATCTTCCCGTCCTTGATCAGCGAGATCGCGGAAGGGATGTCGGTGACGCCGAACGGCACATGGCCGGCGAGCACGTCGCTCGCCACCGGCGCGGAGCCGCGATAGGGCACCAGCGTCGTGCTCACTTGCGCCATCTGATTGAACAGCGCTGCCGTGAGATGCATCGCGGTGCCGTTGCCGCCATGCCCGATCGAGGTGTCGGGCTTCTGTTTGGCGAGCGCGATTGCGTCCTGCAGCGAGTTCGCGGACAGGCCCGACGGCGCGATCAGGATGAACGGAATGGCGGAGAGCAGCGAGACCGGCGCGAGATCCTTGATCGGATCGTACGGCATTTTCTGCTGCAGGCTGACATTGACCGCGAGCGCGCCGGCTGCCCCGAGGCCGATCGTGTAGCCGTCGGGCGGCGCCTTCGCGACCGCGTCGACGCCGATCACACCGCCGGCGCCGCCGCGGTTCTCGATCACCAGAGGCTGCCCGAGATGCTTCTCGACCGTCGGTTGGATCGCGCGCACCACCACATCGGCGCTGCCACCCGGCGGGAAGGAGACCAGAAACTTGATCGGCCGCGACGGATATGTCTCGGCCTGCGCGCCGGCGAGTCCCAGCAGCATCGCGAGCGCCACGCAGACGAATCGTGCCATGACCCGTGATCCTCCCCGCCATTCGTTTTCGGCATGATGACACAAGCCTCGCGCTTCGCCTATCGTCCGGCCCGACAATGGACCGGACGTTTCAGACACAGGTGCTGGTGGTCGGTGCGGGCCCGGTCGGGCTGACGCTGGCGCTCGACCTCGCGGCGCGCGGCGTCGACGTAACGATCGCCGAGCTGCGGCACGCGGGCGAACCGCCCAGCGTGAAGTGCAATCACATCTCGGCGCGCTCGATGGAGATCTTCCGCCGTCTCGGCGTGGCGCAGACGCTGCGCGACACCGGCCTGCCCGCGGACTATCCGAACGACGCCGCCTATCGCACCACCATGACGGGCCGCGAGCTCGCGCGCATCCCGATCCCGTGCCGCTCCGAGCGCTACACCGCCACCGGCGGACCCGACACCTGGTGGCCGACGCCGGAGCCGCCGCATCGCATCAACCAGATCTATCTCGAGCCCGTGCTGTTCGCGCATGCGGCCGCGCAGTCGCGCATCCGCATTCTCAACCGCACCGAGATCGAGGATTTTGCGCAGGACGAGCGCGGCGTGACGGCGAGCGCGCGCGACCTCGATTCCGGCGCGCGCGTCACGATCACGAGCCACTATCTCGTCGGCTGCGATGGCGGGCGCTCGACGATCCGCCGCAAGATCGGCGCCAAGCTCGAAGGCACCGCGGTCGTTCAGCGCGTGCAGTCGACCTATATCCGCGCGCCCGACCTCTATGCGCGCACGCCCGGCACGCGCGCGTGGATGTATCTTTCGCTCAACCCGCGCCGGCGCGGCACCGTGGTCGCGATCGACGGCCGCGAGACCTTCCTGATCCACAATCATCTCGAAGAGGACGAGGCCGACTTCGACGCGGTCGATCGCGACTGGGCGATCCGCACCATCCTCGGGGTCGGCGAAGATTTCCAGTACGAAGTGCTGACCAAGGAGGACTGGATCGGCCGCCGTCTGGTCGCCGATCGTTTCCGCGATCGCCGCGCCTTCATCTGCGGCGACGCCGCGCATCTGTGGATCCCCTATGCGGGCTACGGCATGAACGCGGGCATCGCGGATGCCGCTAACCTCGCCTGGCTGCTGGGCGCGCAATTCGCGGGCTGGGCCCCGCCGGATATTCTCGACGCCTACGAAGCCGAGCGGCTGCCGATCACCGACCAGGTCTCGCGCTTCGCCATGGACTTCGCGCTGCGCGTGATGAAGCACCGGCGCGCGACGCCGCCGGAGGTCGAATGGGACGGGCCTGAGGGCGATGCCGTGCGCGCGCGCGTCGGCAAGGAGGCCTATGACCTCAACGTGCAGCAATATTGCTGCGGCGGGCTCAACTTCGGCTATTTCTACGACGCCTCGCCGCTGATCGCCTATGACGGGGCTGCGCATCCACCCTACACCATGGCCGAGTTCACGCCGTCCAGCGTGCCGGGCTGCCGCGCGCCGCATCTCTGGGTCGACGGCCGCTCGCTCTACGACGCGCTCGGCCCGGGCTACACGCTGCTGCGCCTCGATCCGGCGGTACCCGTCGACGGCGTCGTGCAAGCCGCCAAGGACCGCGGCGTGCCGCTGACGGTGCTCAATCTCGACGGCGCGGAAGCCCGCGCGCTCTACGGCCACGCCCTCGTGCTGGTGCGCCCCGACCAGCATGTCGCCTGGCGCGGCGACGCCGAGCCCTCCGATCCGACGGGCCTCGTCGACCTCATTCGCGGTGCCCGCATCACGTCCCGCCGCGCCGCCGCGTAGCGCTTGTCATTTGCCGGCGATTTTGCTGGATTGGGCCCCGCCGATGTTCGGCAGGAGGCGCGCGAATGGTCCCGTTCTTCGTCCAGATCAAATGCCATCTCGGCAAGTCCTACGAGGTGGCGAACAAGCTCGCCGACGCCGAGATCGCCTCCGAGATCTACTCCACGGCCGGCGACTTCGACCTGCTGGTGAAATTCTACGTCGAGGACGGCACCGACATCGGCCACTTCGTCAACGAGCAGGTCCAGGTGATCCCCGGCATCCAGGACACGCGGACGATCATCACCTTCAAGGCGTTCTGAGGCGACGTCGAAGCGCGAGCCGCATTTTCAGCGTCATCCCGGAAGCCGCGCAGCGGCTGTCCGGGATCCATAACCCCTGTCTCCCCGCATCGCGACCACCGGGGCTATGGATCCCGGCACTCGCTTCGCTCGGCCGGGATGACGACGGAGAGCACTGCACTCTCGTCCAACAGCGCATCTACGCCCCCGTCGGCGGCCCCTCCGCCGCCTTCGCGCGCTTCAGCCCGAGCTGGCGTTCGCGCCAGATCACGTAGAGGCCGGCGGCTGCGACGATGATGCTGCCGACATAGACATAGGAGCTCGGGATCTCGCCGAACAGGCAGTAGCCGAGCACGAAGGCCCAGATCATCGCCGTGTAGTCGAAGGGCGCGACCAGCGAGGCGGGCGCGAGGCGGTAGCTCTCGGTGACCAAGAGATGCGCGAGGCCGCCGAGGATGCCGGTGGCGATCAGCGCGGCGAGCTGCGGCCAGGTGGGCGTCACCCAGGCGAACGGCAGCGTCGCGGCGCCCGCGAGCGCGCAGAAGAACGAGAAGTAGAACACGATCGACGAGGTCGTCTCGGTGCTGGTGAGCCGCCGCGTCTGCACCACTGAGCCCGCATTGGTGAAGGCCGAGCCGAGCGCGAGGAACGCGCCGATCGTGGTCGCGGCCGAGCCCGAGGCGAGGCGCGCGAGATCGAGATAGGGCCAGAGCATCACGATCACACCGGCGAAGCCGACCGCGACCGCCGACCAGCGATAGATGCGCACGCGCTCGCCGAGGAACATGGCCGCGAGTGCGACGGTGATCAGCGGCGCCGCGAAGCCGATGGCGGTTGCGTCCACCAGCGGCAACCGCGCCAGCGCGGCGAAGTTGAGGAACATGCCGGTCATGCTGATGAGGCCGCGGCCGAGATGACCCAGCGGCCGGCCGGTGCGCACCGCCGCCGACAATTCGCGCCGCCATGCGAAGATCAGGACCACCGGCAGGATCGCCCAGGCCGAGCGGAAGAACACCACCTGCCCCACCGGAATCGTCTCGCCGAGCCAGCGCACGAGCGCCGACATGACGGCGAACATGATGGCCGAGATCAGCTTGAGGGCGATGGCCTTGGCAACGTTCATCGAGAGCAGCGCGGGCGTTGCGAGGGCGGGCGGGATGAGGGAATCGGCCTGACGAGGAATCCGGTTGGTTCGCCTGGGAGACGCACCGGAATGACGGACCAATTGAGCACGCCGCGGTGACTGCGGGTAGACGGATCAGCGCATGAGCCAGTGCCGCTCGCGCATGTCTGGGGTTTTTACGGCTCGGTGTTTCTACTGCTGCGGCTGCTGCGGCTGCTGCGGCTTCTTCGGCGGCTTCGGTGGCCCTTCCACGGGCGGCAGCGACTTGATGTAGAGCGAGATCGCAGCGCGGTCGGCCTCGGAGAGCTGCGAGGTGTTGCGCACCACCGCCGTCATGTTGCCGCCGACCGAGTCGCCCTCCGGCGTGTTGCCGGTCTCGAGCAAATAGGCGATGTCCTTGTCGGACCACTCGCCGAGCCCTTTCTGCGTGATGTTCGGCACCCAGCCGTCGCCGTCCGGATTCGGACCACCCGCATAGCGCTGCTTCTCGACGATGCCGCCGAGCGCGTTGCGCGGGCTGTGGCACTCGGCGCAATGGGCGGCCGCCTCCACCAGATAGGCGCCGCGATTCCACTCGGCCGGCTTGGCGCTGTTCGGCTCGAACGGCTTGCCATCGAGGAACAGGAATTTCCAGCCGCCGAGCGTGCGGCGAATGTTGTAGGGGAACGCGACGGTGTGCTCGGGCGCCCTGCCGGCCACCGGCGCGAGCGTCTTGAGATACGCGAAGAGATCGCGCACGTCGCCGACGCGCATGTGCTGATAGGTCGGATACGGAAAGGCCGGGAAGTAGTGGCGGCCGTCCGGGCTCGTGCCCTTCTGCATCGCGGTGACGAAATCGGCCTCGCTCCACTGCCCGATGCCGTCCTCCGGATGCGGCGAGATGTTGGGCGCGAAGAAGGTGCCATAGGGCGATTTGAGCGCGAAGCCGCCGCCGAGCCGCGTCTTGTCGTCCTGCTGCGGCGTCGCGTGGCACGAGGCGCAGCCGCCCGCCCAGAACAAGGTCTTGCCGTTCTCGAGGTTCGGCGTGTGCGCGCCGAGCGCGCTCGCCGGCACGGTCGCGGGCGTGGTGATGAGCCAGAAGACGCCGAGGCCGACAATGCCGGCAATGACGATGAGCAACAGCAGCTTGCGCATGCGGTCCCCTCGGAATCGTAGGGCGCAATAGCTGCGAAGCAGCGTATTGCGCCGAACGACTCGAAGCGGCGCAATACGGCGCTGCGCGCCTATTGCGCCCTACAGGCAGAGGAGCGTCAGCTCTTCTTGATGCGGTAGGTTTCGTGGCAGGCGCCGCAGTTCTTGGTGACGCCGCCGAAATTCGCCTTGAAGCTGTCGAGGTCCTTCACGTTGGCCTTCGCCTTCTTGGCGTCGTCGCCGAACTTCGCGAAGCCCTTCTTGAAGCCGTCCATGTCTTCCCAGATCTTCGGCGCCGCCGTGGTCTCGCCGCCGGTCTTCGAGTTCGGCGGGAACAGGTTCGGCATCTTGGCGGCCGCGTCCTCGTAGGTCGTGAAGATCTGCGTGGCCTTGGCCTGATCGAAGGGCGCCTCGCCCTTGGCCATGGCCGCGCCCGTCTTGGTCTGCGCGCCGACGCCCTTCATGATCTCCTTGCGCTGCGCGATCGGATCGGACTGCGCGGCCACTGCCGTGATGCCGATGACGACCGCCGCGGCGGCGAGCAGAGTTCGATTCATCTGATGTTCTCCCTCGATGACGGGCTTGTTGCCCCTTCGGCCGGAACACCGACCGTAGTTTGTTATTCCTCAAAACAGGCGACAGTCGCGAGCCGGACAGGGATCACGATTCCGTGAAACCCGCTGCGGCACGCGCCAGTTTTACAAGGCGAAACAAACTACATGGTGTGGAGCCGCCGCCCCTCCGCGATGGCGGCCCAGAGCCGCTCGGGCGTCGCCGGCATGTCCACGTGGCGCACCCGGTAGGCGCGCCAAAGCGCATCCACGATGGCGTTCATGATGGCCGGGCACGAGCCGATCGAGCCCGCCTCGCCGGCGCCCTTCACGCCCAGGATGTTGTTCAGGCACTTCACGTTGCGGGTCTCGAACACGAAGTCGGGCGTGTCGCTCGCGCGCGGCAGCGCATAGTCCATCAGCGTCGCGGTGATGAGCTGGCCCGAATCCTTGTCGTAGACGGTCTGCTCCATCAGCGCCTGGCCGATGCCCTGCACGGTCCCGCCATGCACCTGGCCCGCGAGCATCAGCGGATTGAGCGTCATGCCGAAATCGTCGACCACCACATAGGCGCAGATCTCGACCTCGCCGGTGTCGGGATCGACTTCCACTTCGCAGAGATGCGTGCCATTCGGGAAGGTCGCGCCGCCGGGCGTCTGCGCGTCTTCGGTGGTGCGCAGCTCGGGGGTCGCTTTGGGCGACCTCGCGAGCTCCTCGATCGAGATCATGCGGTCCGTGCCGGCGACGCGCACCTGCCCGGCCGCGATCTCGAGATCGCCGACGCCGGCTTCCAGCATGTCGGCCGCGAGCGTCTTCAGATTGCCCGCGAGCTTGCCGGCCGCGCCCGACACCGAGGCGCCGCCGCACGGGATCGAGCTCGAACCGCCGGTGCCGAGACCGCTGCGGATCATGTCGGTGTCGCCCTGATGCACGGTCACCGTCTCGGGCGGCAGGCCGAGATGCTCGGCGATGATCTGCGCATAAGCTGTGGCATGCCCCTGCCCGGTCGACTGCGAGCCGACCAGCACCGTCACGGTGCCGTTCTCTTCGAGCCGCAGCACCGCCGTCTCGGGCCCGTTCGCACCGCAGGCCTCGATATAGGTCGCGAGGCCGATGCCGCGCAGCTTCTTCGCCTTGCGCGACTGCGCGACGCGCTTGCCGAAGCCCTTCCAGTCGACGATCTCCTGCGCGCGCTCCATATGGCCTGCGAACTCGCCCGAGTCGTAGACCTTTCCGGTCGGCGTCTTGTAGGGCATCGCCTTGGTCTTGATGAAGTTGCGCTTTCGCAGCGTGTCCGGCGCGATGTCGAGATCGCGCGCCGCGACGTCGACGAGGCGCTCGATCACATAGGAGGCCTCGGGCCGCCCGGCGCCGCGATAGGCGTCGACCGGCACGGTGTTGGTGAAGGCCGAGCGGATGCGCACGAAGCAGGCCGGGAAGTCGTAGACGCCCGGCAGCATGCCGGCGCCAATATACGGAATGTACGGCGCATAGGCCGAGAGATAGGCGCCCATGTCGGCGACCGTGTCGACATCCAGCGCGAGAAACTTGCCCTTCTCGTCGAGCGCGAGCCGCGCGGTCGTGACATTGTCGCGGCCCTGGCTGTCGGCGAGGAAGTGCTCGTTGCGATCCGCGATCCACTTCACGGCACGCTTGAGCCGCTTGCTCGCGACCGCGACCAGCGCGTATTCCCGATAGGGAAACAGCTTGGTGCCGAAGCCGCCGCCGACGTCCGGCGTGATCACGCGCATCTTCTCGCTCGGGATCTTGAGCACGCGCTTGCAGAGGATGTCGCGGATCGCGTGGCTGCCCTGGCTGCCGAGGGTGAGCGTGATGCGGTCGCGCGCCTCGTCGTATTCGCCGACCACGCCGCGCGTATCGAGATAATTGGTGACGAGGCGCTGGTTCACCAGCGTGAGCGACACCTTGTGCGCGGCCTTGGCGAACGCCGCCTCGGTCGCGGCCTTGTCGCCGAGCGTGGTCTCGAAGGCGAGATTACCCGGATGGCTCGGCCAAACTTGTGGCGCGCCGGCTTCGAGCGCCGCAACCGCGTCCACGACATGCGGCCGCGCCTCCCAGTCGATCGCGATCGCCTCCGCCGCATCCTTCGCCTGCTCGGGCGTGTCCGCCACCACGAAAGCGACCGCGTCGCCCACATGGAAGACCTCGTCGCGCGCCAGCACATGATAAGGCGGCGCATCGATCTTCACGCCCGGCAGCGCGACCACGCACGGCATCGGCGCCAGCTCCGACAGGTCCTCGGCCGTGAGGATCAGCCGCACGCCCGGCATGGTCCGCGCGGTTGCAACGTCGGTGATCTTGAACCGCGCATGCGCATGGGGCGAGCGCAGCACAATCGCGTGCAGCGTGTCGGCCGGCATCACGTCCGCGATATAGCGGCCGGCGCCGCGAATGAGAGACTCGTCTTCCTTGCGCAGAACGGGCTGGCCGAAGCCGAACTTCATCGGTTGCATGAACGCTTTCCGGATGTCGTGTGTCTGGACGTTGGTTAGCACGCCCCTCACCAAGGGGCGAGCCGACGCATTGCAGTCTTTCCATCGTCCGATACGGCCTCCTGCAACTCACGATCGTTCATGGCACCTCTGCGAAAAAACAGATCCATCTCCGCCACGCTTTCGCGTCCGGAGGTCTGAGGCTTCTCCCCCGAGGGGGATGGAGCGCCGAGAGGCGCCAGCCCGCCTGTGCGGGGCGGGCTTATGTCCCGGTGTGCGTGCCGGGACGTGGCCGGGCTTTCTCCGGCCGGGGCTGCGCTATTATTGCCGGCGCCGCCCGAGGTCCCTATTAGAGCCGGGGACCCCTGCGCCTCTAGGCGCTCCACCACGGCCATGGCTCCGGATGATCACGCCGGACGCATCGGCCGTCTCCTGCTCCGTCGCGGCGAGACCCGGGGACGCCCCTCACGAGCACGAGTGAGGCGAGTATGCGCGCCGCTCTGCCTTTGGCAAGAGCTTTGTTTTCTGTAAACCAGAAATCGTTCTCAGGCCGAGGCGCTTCACTCCGCGGGCTGCGGCTCCGCGGCCGGCGGTCGCCGCCTCCGCCGCGCGAGCCGCTCGGCGATGCCCTGCGTCACCACATAGAACACCGGCGTGAAGATCAGGCCGAACACCGTGACGCCGATCATGCCGAAGAACACCGCGGTGCCGAGCGTCTGGCGCAGCTCGGCGCCGGCGCCGATCGCCCAGACCAGCGGCGACACGCCGAGAATGAAGGCGACGGAGGTCATCAGGATCGGTCGGAAGCGCAACCGCGCGGCTTCCACCGCGGCGTCAAAGCGATTCCGCCCCTCCTCCTGCAGCTGCTTGGCGAACTCGACGATCAGGATCGCGTTCTTGGCCGCAAGGCCGATCAGCACCACGAAGCCGACCTGCGTCAGGATATTGTTGTCCTGCCCGCGCAGGATGACGCCGCTGATCGCGGCGACGAGACACATGGGCACGATCAGGATCACGGCGACCGGCAGGCTCAGGCTTTCGAACTGCGCGGCCAGCACCAGGAACACGAACACGACCGCCAGAACGAAGGCGAACATCGCGGTATTGCCGGCGCGCAGCTGCTGGAACGCGAGCGTGGTCCACTCGTAGCTGAAGCCGTCCGGCAAGATCTCGGCCGCGAGCCGCTCCATGGTCTGGATCGCCTGACCCTGGCTGAAGCCGGGCGCCGGCACGCCATCGAGCTCGGCCGCCGGATAAAGATTGTAGCGCGGCAAGCGGTACGGTCCCGACGTGGTACGCACCGTCGTGAACGAGCCGAGCGGCACGGTGTCGCCGTTGCCATTGCGCACGCGCAGGCGCAGCACATCCTCGGGCTCGAGCCGGTATTGGCTCTCGGCTTGCGCGACCACGCGATAGGTGCGGCCGAACAGGTTGAAGTCGTTCACATAGGACGAGCCGAGGAAGGTCTGCAGCGCCGAGAACACTTCCGTGATGTTGATGCCGAGCAGCTGCGCCTTGGTGCGATCGATATCGAGATAGAGCTGCGGCGTCGAGGTCTCGAACAGCGAGAACACGTTGGCGAGGCCCGGCGTTTGCGTGGCGCGGCCCATCATGGCGTAGACCGCGCCCTGCAACGCGGCCGAGCCGCGGCCGCCGCGATCCTCGATCATCATGCGGAAGCCGCTGCCGGTGCCGATGCCCTGCACGGCCGGCGGCTGGATCACCACGAAGAAGGCGTCGCGGATCGAGGCGAGCTTGCCGAACAGCTGCCCCTGTAATGCGCCGATCGACTTCTTCGGATCCTTGGCGCGCTGCTCGAACGGCTCCAGCACCACGAAGATCGCGCCTGCGTTCGGCGCGTTCGAGAAGGTCGCGCCCGAGAAGCCGACCACGTTCATGGCCTGCACGATGCCGGGCGTATCGAGCGCGAGGTCGACCGCCTTGCGCATCGCGGCGTCGGTGCGCGCGAGCGAGGCGCCGGGCGGCAGCTGCGCCGCGATGATCAGGATGCCGCGGTCCACTTGCGGGATGAAGCCCTGCGGCGTGCGGCGGAACTCGTTGAGGCCGAAGCCGATGATGGCGGCATAGACAACGAGCATCAGCAGCGCGATGCGCACCACCTTGCCGGCGAGCCACGAATAGGAGCGCCCGACCCAATCGAAGCCGATATTGAAGAGCCGGAAAAAGGCGTGCAGCGGCCGGGCCCACAGCGGCGGCTTGCGGTGATCGTGCGGGCGCAGCAGCAGGCGGCAGAGCGCGGGCGAGAGCGTCAGCGAGACGATCAGCGAGATCACGGTGGCGCCCGCGATGGTGAGGGCGAACTGCCGGTAGAACTGGCCCGAGATGCCGGTGATGAAGGCCGAGGGCACGAACACCGCGCACAGCACCAGCGCGATCGAGACCAGCGCCGAGCCGACTTCGTCCATGCTCTTGCGCGCCGCGTCGCGTGGCGAGAGCCCGGCCGCGATGTTGCGCTCGACGTTCTCGACCACGACGATGGCGTCGTCCACCACGATGCCGACCGCGAGCACCAGGCCGAACAAGGTCAGATTGTTCAGCGTGAAGCCGAACATCGCCATGAAGAAGAAGGTGCCGATCAGCGACACCGGGATTGCGACCAGCGGGATCATGGCGGCGCGCCAGGTTTGCAGGAAGAGGATGATCACCAGCACGACCAGGATGATCGCCTCGATGATGGTCTCCTGGACGGCGCGCACCGACTGCTGGATGAACTCGGTCGGATTGTAGACGATGGCATGCTTGATCCCGGGCGGGAAGCGCTTCGCGAGCCCGTCCATGGTTGCGATCACGCTCTGCGCGGTCGACAGCGCGTTAGATCCGGGCCGCTGGAAGATCGCGATCGCCACCGCGGGGTCGCGGTTGAGATAGGAGTTGGACGAATAGTCCTGCGCGGCGAGCTCGACCTCGGCCACGTCCTTGAGCCGCACCACGGCGCTCGCGGTCGTCTTGACCACGATGTTGCCGAACTCGCTCGGCTCGGCGAGGCGCCCCTGCGTCTGCACGCTCACCTGGAAGGCGCCCGGCGTCGCGGCCGGCGGCTGGTTGAGCACGCCCGAGGCGACCTGCACGTTCTGCCGCTGCAGCGCGCCGACCACGTCGGTCGCCGTCATGCCGAGCGACTGCAGCCGGTCCGGATCGAGCCAGATCCGCATCGCGTAGTCGCGCACGCCGAACACCGTGATCGAGCCGACGCCGTCGACACGGCTGAGCACGTCCTTGATCTCGAGCGTGGCGTAGTTCGAGATGAACAGAGAGTCGCGCGACTTGTCCGGCGACGTGAGGTGCACGACCATCATCAGGTCGGGCGAGCTCTTGGTGACCGTGACGCCGATATTACGCACGTCCGCCGGCAGGCGCGGCTGCGCGATCGCCACCCGGTTCTGCACCTGCACCTGCGCGGTGTCCATGTTGGTGCCGATGTCGAACGTCACCGAGATCGAGAACCGCCCGTCCGCCATCGAGTTGGAGGACATGTAGAGCATGTTCTCGACGCCATTGATCTGCTCCTCGATGGGCGCCACCACGGTCGACGCGACCACGTCCGAGCTCGCGCCCGGAAACTGGCCGCTCACATTGATGGTGGGCGGCGCGATCTCGGGATACTGCGCGACCGGCAGGCGGATGAACGCCACCGCGCCGAGAATCACGAAAATGATCGAGACCACCGAGGCGAAAATCGGCCGGTCGATGAAGAAGTGGGAGATGCGCATGCGGCTCCCTACTCTTTCTTGGCTGACGCGCTCGGCTGCGCGCCTTGCGCCTGCGGACCGGGTGGCGGCGCGCCCTCCATCTGCGGCGTCACCTTCGCGCCCGGACGCGCGCGCATCAGGCCGTTGACGATCACGCGATCCTCGGCCGCGAGGCCTTCCTTGATCACCCGCATGTTGTCGACGATCGGGCCGAGCGTCACGTATTTCTGCCGCACCGTGTTCTCGGCATCGACAACATAGACGAACTTGCGCACCTGCTCGGTGCCGATCGCGACGTCCGGCACCACGAAGGCCTCGTAGGGCGGCGAAGCCGGCACCTGTACGCGCGCGAACATGCCGGGCGTGAACAGGCCGTTCGGGTTCGCGAAGCTGGCGCGGCCGCGGATCGTGCCGGACGAGCGGTCGATCACGTTATCGACGAAGTCCATGCGGCCCTTGTGCATGAAGCCGCTCTCGTCGAGCAGCTTCAGCGCGACCGGCGTCGAGGCGCGTGCCGGGTCCTTCCCTTCGCCGGCGAGCCGCGAGTAGCGCAGGTAGGATGCCTCGTCGAAGGTGAACTCGAAGCGGATCGGATCGGTCGACACGATGGTGGCGAGCAGCGTGGTGTTGCCCGAGGTGCCGCCCGTCACCAGATTGCCGGGCGAGACACGCCGGTCGCCGATGCGGCCGCCGACCGGCGCCCGCAGCTCGGTGAAGGCGAGATCGAGCTCCGCCTGGCGCACCACCGCTTCCTGCGCGGCGAGTGCGGCTTCGGCGACGCGCATAGCTTGGGTCCGCTGGTCGAACACCTGCTCCGTGATGGTACGGTCGCGCACCAGTTGCGAAGCGCGCCCCAGATCGCTTCGTGCATAGGCCAGATTGGCGCGCACCTGGCCGAGCGTCGCGCGCGCCTGCGACAGCGTGATCTCCAGCGGCCGGCGGTCGATCGTGAACAGGAGGTCGCCCTCCTTCACGAGCTGCCCGTCCGTGAAATGCACCTTGTCGAGATAGCCCGACACGCGCGAGCGGACCTCGATCGAGTCCACCGCGACGAAGCGGCCGACATATTCGTCCTGGTCCGTGATCGTCTTCTTGGCCGGGTTGGCGACCGTGACGGCCGGCGGCGGGGGCGCGGCCTTCTGCGCCGTGGTCGGTGCTTCGCTGCAGCCCGCGAGCGCAAGCGCGAGTGCCATCGAGACCAAAGACAAGCGCGCCGCCGAGCCGAACATGAGCACTCCGTCAGACGATCCACTGTGGCGGGGAAGGACAATGGGAAGCAATGGCGGCCCTTTCACGTTCCTGCGCGTGAAATGCCGCACCCTTCCCTGGCCGTCCCCCGGTTCCCATATGTGGGAACCGGACGCCTGTCCACTGACCCCCGAAAGCCATGCGTCATCTCAGAGCCGTTCCAGTTCTCGACGAAGATCCCGCGCCGGTCGCGCCGGCGCCGACCACGACGCCGCCTGCCGACGATTCGGCGCTGCTCGACGCCTATTCGCGCGCCGTCATCGACGTGGTGGACGCGGTCGGCCCGGCCGTGGTGCGCCTCGAGGTGCGCATGCGCGAGCAGGCCCGCGCCGGCACGGGCTCGGGCGTCGTCGTGGCGCCCGACGGGCTGATCCTCACCAACAGCCATGTAGCGGGCGGCGCGCAGCAGGTGCGCGTCACCACCATGGACGGCCGCAGCCTGTCCGGTCGGGTCGTCGGCGATGATCCAGATACCGATCTCGCGCTGGTGCGGATCGACGAGGCCGTGACCCTGCCGGCGGCGCGGATCGGCGATTCCAAGCGGCTGCGCCGCGGCCAGCTCGTCATCGCGATCGGCAACCCGCTGGGCTTCGAATCGACCGTGACCTCCGGCGTCGTCTCGGCGCTCGGCCGCTCCCTGCGCGCCAGCACGGGGCGGCTGATCGAGGACCTGATTCAGACCGACGCCGCGCTCAACCCCGGCAATTCGGGCGGTCCGCTCGTCGCCTCTCACGGCGAGGTGGTCGGCATCAACACGGCCGTGATCCAGGGCGCGCAGGGCATCTGCTTCGCGGTCGCGTCCAACACGGCGAGCTTCGTGCTCGGCGAGCTGATCCGGCACGGCCGCGTGCGCCGCGCCTATATCGGCATCTCGGCGCAGCAGACGCCGATCCCGCGCCGGCTGCAGCTCTCCTCCGGCATCATCCAGGACTCTGGCGCGAGCATCGCGGCGAGCGCGCTCGGCAGCCCGGCCAATCGCGCCGGCCTGCTCACCGGCGACATCATCGTCGCGCTCGACGGAGAGAAGGTGACGGGCGCCGACGACCTGATCCGCCTGCTCACAGGCGAGCGCATCGGCCGTTCTCTGGAGATCCAGGTGCTGCGCCTCGGCAAGCCGCGCAGCTTCAGCCTCGTGCCGGAGGAGCGGCCGCGTCAGCCTTGATCGGGCGGGACAACTGGCGGCGCGGCTTTGCGCGCGCCGCGCAGGCGCAGTGCCTTCAGCCATTCGCGTCCGAACATGAGCGCAATGGCAGCGCCGTAGATCACGGCGCCGAGCAGCGCGAGCACCAGGAGCGGCATCACGTAGCGTAGCGGGCCCCAGGCGGCGAACAGCTCGGTGACGGGCCGCTGCGCGAAGAACAGCACGACCGCGAGCACGAGGCCCGCGATCGCAAGCTTGGCGACCGAGCGGCCGAGCCGCGCGTCGAAGCCGAGCAGGTCACGCCGCGCCGCAAACCAGAACAGCAGCGCGAGATTGATCCAGGCGCCGACCGACGTCGCAATCGCGAGGCCTACCTGGGCGTAGCGGCCCATCAGCAGGATCTTCAGCGCCACGTTGACGAGGACCGCGAAGAACAGCGCGATCACGGGAGTCGTCGTGTCGCCGCGCGCCAGGAAGGTCGTCGTGATGCTGCGCATCAGCACGAACGGCAGCAAGCCGGTCGCGTAGGCCGCGAGTGTCGCGCCCGCCGCCTGCGCATCCGCGGCCGTGAAGGCGCCGCGACCGAACAGCGCCAGCATGATGAGATCCGGCACCAGCAGGAACGCGGCGAGGCACGGCACCGTCAGCAACAGCGTGAGCTCGATCGCCCGGTTCTGCGCATGGCGCGCGCCGGTCTCGTCGCCACCCGCGATACGATTGGCCATCTCGGGCAGCAGCACGGTGCCGACCGCGATGCCGATCACGCCGATCGGCAGCTGGTTGAGCCGGTCCGCATAGTAGAGCGCCGAGAGCGCGCCGGCCGCGAGGAAGCTGGCGATGATGGTGTCGGCGAATAGCGCGATCTGCGTCTGCGCCGAGCCGACCGTCGCGGGCGCGAAGGCCTTGAGGAAGCGCGTCACGTCGGTGTCGAGCTTCGGCCAGCGCAGCCGCGGCAGCAGCCGCTGGCGCTTGAGGTCGCCCGCGACCAGCAGCGCCTCGAGGCACCCCGCAATGAACACGCCCCAGGCCGCCGCATGCCCGGCGCTCGGGAAGAACACGACCAGCGCCAGCGTCGCCATCATCGAGAGATTGAGCAGGATCGGCGCCGCGGCCGGCGAGGCGAAGCGGCCGACCGCGTTGAGCATGCCGCCATAGAGCGTCACCAGCGACACCAGCATCAGATACGGAAAGGTGATGCGCGTGAGCTCGACCGCGAGCGCGTAGCGGCCGGGATCGCCCCTGAAGCCTGGTGCGAGCAGCGTGATCACGCCCGGCGTAAAGAGGAGTGCCACCACCAGCAGCAGCACCTGCGTGACCAGCACCAGCGTAAAAATGCGGTCCGCGAACAGCGCCGCCTGATCCGCTCCGCCCTGCTGGCGCACGCGCGCATAGGCCGGCACGAAGGCCGAGTTGAAGGCGCCCTCCGCGAAGATGGCGCGGAAATGGTTGGGCAGCCGCAGCGCGACGAAGAACGCATCAGCGACCGGCCCAGCGCCAAGCAGCGCCGCGAGCATGATGTCACGGGCAAAGCCCGTGAGGCGCGAGAGCAGCGTGAGCCCGCCGACCGTGAGGATGCGTTCGATCATCTGCGACCTATCGGGCGCGCATCATCGAACGGGGGTATACGAGTCGCAACGGCCTCTCACCTCTATCCCGTCACCCTGAGGCGCTCGGCACGCAGTGCCGAGCCTCGCAGGGCGGCGGCCCCCGCGCGG
>JAEYAU010000124.1 GCA_023404705.1 Pseudomonadota bacterium | reverse complement strand
CTCGGAGTGCGGTCGACAGCGCTCGGCGCGCGCTCGACGGCGCTCGGCGCACGCTCGACGGCGCCGGCCCCGCTGCGTCCGACAGCGCCGGCTCCACTGCGCTCGATCGGGCCGGGCTGCTGCATCTGCGCGATCGCAAGACTCGTGCCCGCGAGGAGCGCGGCGCCGCAGATCAGGAATCTGTTCGCCCGCATGAAGGTCTCCCGTGGTCGTAACGGGCCGTTATCGATGACCCGGTCCTCGCGTCCCTGTTGAGCTAATAGTCCCAACACCCGAATGGTTCCTGGGCGCTGCCGTGTGCTCAAGGGGATGTGAGACGTGCCGGAATGGCGCGCGCCGCGCGCGCGAGCGCACGTGAGGCGTGCGGCATCCCGTGCGCACCAGCACTTGTCGTGCTGCGGGCGGTAACATCAGGCGATTCCGGAACGACTCGTTTCCTCGGTGTTTGAGTCTTTGACGCCAGAGAGGAGACATTCATGAAACGAGTTCCCATGCTTTCTGTGATCGCACTCGCAGGCGCATTGGCGCTGCCGACCGGACAGGCGCAGGCCTGGGATCGCGGCGGCGCATTCGCGGCGGGCGCCATCGGTGGTCTCGCGGTCGGCGGCATCATCGGCGCCGCGGCGGCGAACAGCTACTACGGGCCGGGCTATGGTTACGGCTATGCGCCGGCCTACGGCTATGCGCCGGCCTATGGCTACGCCTATGAACCGGCCTACGAGCCGGCCTATGTGCCGACGCGCCGCGTCGTGCGCCGCGTCGTCGTCGATCGCCCGGTGCGCGTCGTCCGTCGGGCTCCGGTCGTCGCCTATGAGTCAGAGCCGTATTACGGGTCCTACGGCTATGCATCGACCTATCGATGGGGGCCGGGGCCGATGAGCGTCGGCTACGGCTATGGCCCGGCCTATACCGGGTGGTGACGAGCGCTGAGCTCTGATCAGCCGAACGCCCGGCGGCGTGGCCGCCGGGCGAACGGCGTTGACACGCATCCCTGATCCGTAGGTATCTCGCGTGGCACCGCCACCGCGAGATCCCGACATGCCTCTCCGAGTCACCGCCGGCCCCTTCACGTTCGATGCGCGCTTCGAGGAGGCCGCCGCGCCCAAGACGGTCGCGGCGTTCAAGCGCCACCTTCCGTTCAAATCGAAGATCGTCCACGTGCGCTGGAGCGGCGAAGCCGTCTGGGTCCCACTGGGCGATCTCGACTTCGGCGTCTCCTACGAGAACCACACGCGCTATCCCGCGCCCGGCCACGTCATCCTCTATCCGGGCGGCATCAGCGAGACCGAGATTCTCATCGCGTATGGCGGCGTCAACTTCGCGAGTAAGATGGGCGGGCTCGCGGGCAACCACTTCATCACGCTGACGAGCGGCCTCGAGAACCTCGCCGAGCTCGGCCGGATCACACTGTGGCAAGGCGCGCAGGATATCGTGTTCGAGATGGCGTGAGTGGGGGAGGGGGAGAGCCGCGCACTCAGCCGTCATCCCGGAAGCCGCGCAGCGGCTGTCCGGGATCCATATCCCCTGTGGCCGTGATGCGGATAGACAGGGGATATGGATCCCGGCTCTCGCTACGCTCGGCCGGGATGACGGCCGGAGGCTATAGCGCCGCTCTGGGATGACGGCGGCTCCTCGCCGGCTACAATATGCCCTGACCCAGGAGACCCCCCGTGCCCCCACGCGACGTGCATATCTGCGAGACCGGCACCCGCGACGGGCTGCAGAACCTCTCCGTGTTCGTGCCGACCGACGCCAAGTGTGCGCTGATCGATGGGTTCGTGGCGGCGGGCGTGCCCGAGATCGACGCGGGCTCGTTCGTGCCGCCGCAAGTGGTGCCGCAGTTCGCCGACGTCGATGCCGTGATGGCGCATGCGCTCACGCAGCGGGACGTGACGATCGGCGCGCTGGTGCCGAACCTGAAGGGCGCGCAGCGCGCGCTCGCGGCGGGGCTGCGGCTGATCTATTTCGTGATCTCGGCGAGCGAGTCGCACAACCGCGCCAATGTGCGGCGCACGGTGGCCGAGCAGGTGGAGGCATTCAGAGCCGTGCGCGCGACCGCGGATACGAAGCCGATTGCGGAGCGGCCGAAGCTGATGGGCGCGATCTCCACGTCCTTCGGCTGCTCGATCGAAGGACGAATCAGCGAGAAGGCCGTCGTCGATCTCGCACGCGCCTATGCGGAGGCGGGCGCCGATGAGATCGGGCTCGCGGACACGGTCGGCTACGCGACGCCGCCGCTGATCAAGTCCATCGTCAAGGCGGTGCGCGACGAAATAGGTGAGGGTGTGCCGCTCCGATTGCATCTCCACGACACGCTCGGCATGGGGCTCGCCAATGCGGTGGCGGGGCTCGAGGTCGGCATCCGCCGCTTCGATGCGGCGGTGTCGGGGCTCGGCGGCTGTCCCTTCGCGCCGGGCGCGCGCGGCAACATCGTCACCGAGGATCTGGTGTTCATGCTGGAGGAGATGGGCCTTCGCACCGGCATCGATCTCGCGCGCCTGATGGAGACTCGCGCAATCCTGGCGCAGCACGTCCCCGCGAAGGAGCTCACGGGCCATCTGCACGAGGCCGGCATTCCGCGCGCGCTGCGGAGGGCATCGTGATGCTGCAGAGCGCGCCGCAGGGCGAGGCGCGCGCGTTCCAGCCCCTCGCCGGCATCCGGGTGATCGAGTTCAGCCAGCTTGTGATGGGCCCGACCTGCGGCCTCATCCTCGCCGACCTCGGGGCAGACGTGATCAAGGTCGAGCCCGCGAAGGGCGACCGCACGCGTTCATTCAAGGGCCCGGCCTCCGGCTTCTTCGCGACCTACTCGCGCAACAAGCGCAGCCTCGCGCTGGAGATCGGCACGCCGCAGGGCCAGGAGGTGATGCGCCGCCTGATCGAGCGCGCCGACGTGCTGATCGAGAATTTTCGTCCCGGCCTGCTGGCGCGCTCGGGCCTCGACTATCCGAGTCTCTCCGCGATAGCGCCGCATCTCATCTACTGCTCGCTGAAGGGCTACCTGCCGGGCCCTTACGAGCACCGCCTCGCGCTCGACGAGGTCGTGCAGATGATGGGCGGTCTCGCCTATATGACGGGGCCGCCCGGCCAGCCGCTGCGCGCCGGCGCCTCGGTGAACGACGTCATGGGCGGCATGTTCGGCGTGATCGCGATCCAGGCTGCGCTCGCGGAGCGGGCGCACACCGGCCGCGGCCGCCACATCCAGAGCGCGCTGTTCGAGAACAACGTGTTCCTGATGGCGCAGCACATGATGTACGAAGCCGTCACTGGCGCGCCGCTGCCGCCCTATTCGGTCAAGGACAGCCCGTGGCCGGTCTACGATCTGTTCGACACACAGGACGGCGAGAAGATCTTCGTCACCGTGGTGGGCGAGGAGCACTGGGACGCGCTCTGCCGCAACTTCGGCCGCGAAGCCTGGCTCACCGATCCGCGTCTCACGACCACGCAGGGCCGCGTCGCGCAGCGCCCGTGGCTGATCGAGGAGCTGCGCACGATCTTCGCGCAGTGGCGCGCGGCCGATCTCGCGGCAAAGCTCGAGTCGCTCGGCTTGCCCTACGCGCCCGTGAACAAGCCCGGTGACCTGTTCGACGACCCGCACCTCAACGGCTCCGGCGGCCTCGCCGCGATCCGCATGCCCGATGGCCGTGAAGCGAAGACGCCGCTGCTGCCGCTCGCGATCGACGGCCAGCGTCTCGCGAACCGGCGCGACCCACCAAAGCTGGGCGCGCACACGCGCGAGGTGCTGGGGGAGATCGGGTACAGTGCGGCGGAAATCGCGGAGCTGCAGCGCGCGGGCGTGGTGACGGTGGGGGAGTGAGTTTGGGGCGCTCGGGAATCCCGGTGCAGCGGGCGCCTGCCCTCTCGTCCGTCACCCTGAGGTGCTCGCGCGACAGCGCGAGCCTCGAAGGGCGACGGCCGCTGAGTCGCCGCGAGCAAGCTGCGCCTCTCGGGCCGTTCATCCTTCGAGGCTCGCGCTCGTCGCTTGGCGACGAGCCCTCGCACCTCAGGATGACGGTCCAGGGGTCAGCGCTCGCTGCAATCGGCCGCTGTACGCCGAGAGCAGCGTCTTATCGCGCGGCGCCATCCGCTAATGACTGCCGGTCTTGCGGAGGTGGAACTTTTGCGGTTCCGTGTCGGCACCTTTGCGCCGGATCGGCGTTGAACGCCTGCGGTCCGCGGACCTTCCGGATCCGGCCGACATGAGGACATGGAGACCATGATGCGCAAAGTTCTCACCATGCTGGCGGCGCTGGCGACCCTGAGCCTCGGTGGTTGCGGCTACAACGCGATCCAGAGCGAGGACGAGCAGGTCAAGGGGAGCTGGTCCGAGGTGGTCAACCAGTATCAGCGCCGCGCCGATCTGGTGCCGAACCTGGTCAACTCCGTGCGTGGCTTCGCGCAGCAGGAGAAGGACATCCTGATCGGCGTCACCAATGCGCGCGCCCGGGTCGGCAGCATCCAGGCGACGCCGGAGATCCTCAACGATCCCGAGCAGTTCAAGAAGTTCGAGGCCTCGCAGGGGGAGCTCTCGCGCGCGCTCTCGCGGCTGCTGGTCGTCACCGAGAACTATCCGCAGCTCAAGTCGGACGCGCTGTTTCGCGACCTGATGAGCCAACTCGAGGGCACCGAGAACCGCATCGGCGTTGCGCGCAACCGCTACATCAAGGCCGTGCAGCAATACAACGTCACGGTCCGCTCCTTCCCGACGGTGCTGACCGCGAAGATGTTCGGCTACAAGGAGAAGCCGAACTTCACGGTCGAGAACGAGCGTGAGATCTCGACGGCGCCGAAGGTCGATTTCAACCCCACGCCTTCGCCCGCGCCGGCACCCGCACCCGCACCCGCGAAGTAGTTCACCTTGCCTGCGCTGGCGCTCAGAGGCCTGCTGGTCGCGCTCGCGCTTTTCTGCGCGCTGCCGGCGGCTGCCGAAGTCGCAGTCCCGCCGCTCACCGGCCGCGTGGTCGACCAGACCGGCACGTTGAGCAGCCAGGACATCGCGGCGCTCACGCAGAAGCTCCGCGCCTTCGAGGAGCGCAAGGGCAGCCAGATCGCGGTGCTGCTGGTGCCGACGACGCAGCCCGAAACCATCGAGCAGTTCTCGATCCGCGTCGCCGAGGCCTGGAAGATCGGGCGCAAGAAGATCGACGACGGCGCGATCCTGGTCATCGCCAAGAACGACCGCCGGCTGCGCATCGAGGTCGGCTACGGCCTCGAGGGCGGCCTCACCGACGCGACCTCGCGGCGCATCATCGCGGAGGACATCAGCCCGAAATTCAAGAGCGGCGATTTCGCGGCCGGCGTGAATGCGGGCGTCGATCGCATGATCCGCGTGATCGACGGCGAGGAGCTGCCGAAGCCGGAGCCGCCGCACTGGCAAGGTCCGGGTGGCACGGAGCAGCTCGAGTCCTGGGCTCCATTCCTGCTGATCGCCGTGGTGGTGATCAGCGGCTTTCTGCGGGCCATGCTGGGCCGGCTGTTCGGCGCGGCGGCGACCGGCGGGCTCGCCGGCGTGGTCGTCTCCATGATCACCGGCTCGGCCGCGATTGCGGTGCTGGCCGGCATCGGCATCTTCTTCGTGGCCTTCATCGTCGGCGCGTTCAGCATGCCGCGCGCGGGCGGTTACGGTTATCCGGGCGGCGGCTGGAGCGGCGGCTCGAGCGGCGGCGGCTGGGGTGGCGGCTCGTCCGACGGCGGCGGCTTCAGCGGCGGGGGCGGCAGCTTCGGCGGCGGCGGCGCCTCGGGGGATTGGTAGCATGAGCATCAGGCGCATCGGCCGGCATCTGCTGCAGCAACGCTGGCGCGTGCGCCAGGTCTTTCCGCCGCCCGCGCTCAAGAGGATCGAGCAGGCGATCACGGCGGGCGAGGCCACGCATTCGGGCCAGGTGCGCTTCGTCGTCGAGGGCGCGCTCGACGGGGCGCCGCTGTTCCGCAATCAGCCGGCGCGCGCGCGCGCGCTCGATGTCTTCTCGCATCTGCGCATCTGGGACACCGAGCATAATAACGGCGTGCTGATCTATCTGCTGCTCGCCGACCACGACGTCGAGATCGTCGCGGACCGCGGCATCGACGCCAAGGTCGGCGCCGCCGGCTGGGAACGGATCTGCCGCGAGATGGAAGCCGCGTTCAGAGCGGGCCATTTCGAGCGCGGCGTGATCACCGGCATCGCGGCCGTCTCGCGCGAGCTCGCGAAACATTTTCCGCCCCGCAGCCCGCAACGCAACGAGCTGCCGGACGTGCCGTTCGTGACGTGAGGTCTGCGCGGGTTCTCGCGCACGCGGTCAGCGCCGTTGCGCGCGACGCTCGCGTGCGGCCTGGCCGCTGAGCTCCCGCCTGAGCTTCGAGGCCGCAAAGACCGCCGGCGCGGCCGGAACCGCGGTGACGAGCGCGCCGGTGCCTGCGGTGCGGGCTGCGCTCTTGAGGATACGGCCAGTCGAGGTGATGCCCTTGCCGGCTGTCTTGACCGAGGTCTTGGCGGCATTCAGGCCCGCTTTGGCGGTGGTCGTGACGACCTTGGTGTAGCCCTTGGCGGCTGCCTTCGCGACCTGCCCGGTACCCTTGGCCACGGTCTTGGCCGCGCCGCCGACGGCCTTCGCGGTGGACTTCGCCGCGCCGCCGACCGCCTTGGTGGCTTTCTTCGCGAGCTTGCCGGCAGACTTGAAGATGTTTGCAGAGGCGGGCGCCGGCTGGATCAGCGCCACCGAGACGGCGAGACCCATGATGACGAGCAATCGCTTGAGCATGTTTGCGTCCTTCCTGAGCCGGACTGCGAGCCTGTTCTTGGGCCCAACACCGGCGGCGTTGACGGGCATGGACGGCGCCGCTGGCCCGGCGGACGAACGGACACCCCGGCCGAAGCTAAGCGCGCGCGCTTCTGCGACATCAGCCGTTCGGCTGACACGGCGGCCTTTCGTGTTGTGCCGATGGAAGGCGACTTCGCGGGTCGCGGATCCGAGCCAGGCGGGCTTCGCCGAGTTCGCAACCGGCAAAGCGATTCGTTGCAGGCCAAGACGCTGCGTCCTTCCGCCATTAGGGTAGCGGTCGAGGACTGGCTTTGGCTGTGGGCATCAGACAGAAAGCTTTCGGCTCTGCCCCGGCTTCCGGCGGTATGCTCCCGCTGGCGCCTCGCGAGTCCCTTGTGGTCTCATCGCGAACGAAATGCACGTCGCGCCCGATCAATAAGGACAGCTCCGCCGATGACGCTCATCGCGGTCACTTGCTGCTGTCCCAGCACGGCGCTCTGGTGTTCGCGAGCGCGGTTGCGCGCCGCCTGTCGGCTGATGTCTTGATCCTGTCCGAGCAGAGGCTGCGAGCGTGCAGCGCCAGGGACGACGTCGCGCTGCAGGATCTGATCCGCAATGCGGCTGCTCGCGCCGCGAACCGTCCAGGAGCGATTGGCCACATCACGATCTCGAGCGCGCGCGGGCAGGGCGCATTGCTCGTGCAGGCAGTCCCACTCTCTTCGCATTGGCTCGGCGAATTGTTTCCCGGGAGCGTCCTGGTTCTGCTGGTCGACATGCGCGGTCAGGAGCGATGGTGCCGCCACACGCTGCAGACGCGCTATGACCTGACACCGGCGGAAGCCACCATCGTCATGCGGATTCCGGGCAGTCGTGGACTGAAAACGATTGCCGAGCAGCTGGGCATCAGTCTCGCGACAGTGCGATGTCATCTGCAGCGTGCGTTCGAGAAGACGGGCACGCATCGGCAAGCTGAACTCGTGCAGCTGTTGGCGGAACTCGGGGCCGGAATGGGACCCCCGACGAAGATTCGGGACGTGCTGGCCCGCTACGGGAACTATCCGGTGCTCGATAGTCAAAAGATGACGCCAGATTTGGATTGGCCACTTTCTGGACTTGCCATAAAGGTATCTGGAGATCAGGATCAATCCATGCTCGAAAATACGTCCTCCGGACCTTCACCCTTGTTACGTTTCTCCAGTTCCGAGTTTCCAGCCCCCAAACGTGTCGAAGCATGGCGCGAGGTGTTTGGCCGGGCGCTGCTCCGGGTGAACATCGAGCCGCTGCGCCGCGAGAACTTTCATGCGGAGGCGACAGCAATTCAGGCTCCGGGGCTGGGCCTGCTCTACGGGTCCACATCCCCGGTGCACCAGGGCAATTCGCCTGAATTGATCAGCAGCGATGATCTGGGCTTCGGCGTCGTCTCGGCGTCGCGCTGGAGTGCGTCGCAATTGGGGCGAACGCACGAGCTGCAGTCGAACGACGGCATCCTGATGAGCTTCGCCGACGTCGGCTCTCTCACTTTCGCGGAGCGCTGCGACCTGACGGTGTTCAGCGTCCCGATCGCCGCGATGCGTCCGCTCATTGCGGACCTCGATGCCGCCCTGGCGCGTCCCGTCCCGGCGCAGACGCCGGCGTTGCGCATGCTGATGCGATATCTCGACAGCATGCGCGACACGCAGATCCTTCTCGATCCGCACGCGCAGGGCGTCGTCGCGGCGCATGTCCACGATCTCCTCGCGCTGGTGCTGGGCGCAACACGCGACGCCGCCCAGATCGCGCATATGCGCGGGCTTCCGGCGGCGCGGCTGCACGCCATCAAGGAGGATGTGAAACAACGCCTCCGGCGCGCCGACCTTTCCATCCAGCAGGTCGCAGCCGCACACGGCGTCAGCGCGCGTTACGTTCAGAAGCTGTTCGAGCAGCAGGGCACGACCTTCACGGAATTCGTGCTCGGTGAACGGCTCGCTCATGCGCACCGCCTGCTGCGCGATCCCGGCCAGGCCGCACTCCCGATCAGCGCGATCGCACTCGAAGCCGGGTTCAACGACCTGTCCTACTTCAACCGCCGCTTCCGCCAGCGCTACGGCTGCAGGCCCTCGGACATCCGCTTCGGCCAGTGATTGCGGACCGCTAACGATCCGCTTGGCGGCGGAGGCATACCGCGATCACGTCGTGGCATGAAGCCGCTCAGTCGCGCGTGAAGTGACCACCGTGCAGGCAATGCGGCTGATCGCGGTCGTCGCAATCCGGCCGCCCGTCGAGATAGTGCGGGTGAGGCAACCAAGGCAGCTTCTTGTCCAGGCCACGCGTGATGGGCTCCCCCGCAAGCGCGGCCTGCCCGCCGATCCTGTTGAATGGCCATGACCCGGCCGGGACCATTTCGACGAAAGCTCGGGTGAAGCGGACGTCGCTGCCGAACACCTCTTCGAACTCGTCAGGCGCGATCACGCGGGCGGTCTTCGGATCCCTCAGATTCGAGAATGTCACCAGCGTCGGGACCTGCTGCTCCGTGAGCGGCGCCACGCCCGTGAGATTCGGCACGTCTCGATAGCTCAGGCCCGGGTGTACCGGCATGAACGCCGCTCGCGTCAGCTCGGCGAACCCATCGATGCTGTCACGGGGTCCGGTGCCGAGCGCGGCCAGGACGTTCCTGCCCTTGCCGAGATCGAGGAACACGGCCTCTCCGAGCACGCGGGCGTGGGTGCCTTTCGCCCCCGGCATTCCGACCTTGTAGTCGGTGACGCGCACCTCGATGACGCCCGAGCCGCGGCGCACCTGGCCCTCGACCTCGGCCTCGATGGTGAGTCGGAAGCGGTGCGTATAGGTGGGACTCTCGACCGACCGCCAGATGACGGCGGCCGCGATGATCGCGATCGCGGCCGCGGTGGTCCGGACGACTGAGCGCATCCACGCGACGGTCGGCCCCTGTCGCACCACGTCGCACTGACCTCCGCTGAGCACCGTCACCTTATTGGCACATCTAGCGCCGGAGCGGCTTGGCCACCTGCCGCGGCACCAATGCCGAAGCGTTGAGCTTGTAGGATTTGAGGGTGCGAGATCCGTGGCCGGTGACTGCGCCACCGCTCATGTAGCTCTTGGGCTGGAGCCCGCCGAGCGTCCGCGTGGCCCGACGAGGATCGATGCGTTGCAGCCGACCAGGCTGGACATCTGCAGAGGTTGCGCCCGTACGAGCACCGAGTGCAGCTCCAAGATTGGCGGGCTCCGGACACCATCCGGGCATGATGGCGGCGCCGAGAAACGTCGCGGCGAGGAGAGGGGCCGAGAAGAATTGCATGCATGTCTCCCGTATGGCTCAGCCGAACCGGCTCACGCCGAACCGCAGTCCACGTCTGCTCTAGCGCCGCACCGGCTTGGCGACTTGGCGCGGCACCAATGCCGAAGCGTTGAGCTTGTAGGACTTGATGGTGGGAGACGCATGGCCGGTCGCGGCGCCACGGCTCGTGTAGCTCTTGGCCTGCAGCCCGCCGCGCGCCTGCGCGGGCAGCCCGGGATTGATCCGTTGCCTGCCCTTGAGAGGAGCCGCCGCGGTCGCGCCCGTCCAGCTGCTGGCGGGCGCCCCGAGATTGGCGGGCTCCGGACACCATCCGGGGTTGACGGCTGCACCGAGAAACGTCGCGACGAGGAGAGAAGTCGAGAAGATGTGCACGCGCGTCTCCTGTATTGCTCGATGATCTCACGCCCAACCAGTGCGCACTTCTGCTCTAGCGCCGCGCCGGCTTGGCCACTTGCCGCGGCGCCAGCGCCGAAGCGTTGAGCTTGTAGGATTTGATGGTGGGAGACGCGTGGCCGGTCGCGGCGCCACGGCTGGTGTAGCTCTTGGCCTGCAGCCCGCCACGCGCCTGAGCGGGCAGGCCGGGATTGATCCGTTTGAGCTGACCGCCCCCGTGGGCCGCGGCGGTGGCGCCGGTCGGGCCGTAAATGGGAGCACCGAGATTCGCAGGTTGGGGAGACCATCCGGGCGTGACAGCCGTGCCGAGGAACGTCGCGGCGAGGAGTGTGGTCGAGAAGATGCGCACCGGTGCCTCCCGTGTGGAATTCCGACGCATGAATGAGATCGGAATCTTCACCGCGAGCAGGATAGGCCGGCGTCCGCAATCGCGTCTTGGTCGCAAACGAAGCGCTATGCGGATTGCGAACAGAGTCCCGCGGACACTCGCGTTGCGCAGGCGCCTACTTGCTGCGGGTGATGCAGCAGGGCGTGATGTAGATGTTGGTCGGCAGGCCGAAGCGCACGGGGTCGTCCTGGAACAGGCGCTCGAACGGGATGTAAGCGCCGCCGACGGTGCCCGCCGGCGTGCCGTAATAGGAAACGCGCACCGCCGGGATGATGATGGCGCGGCGCCGTGCGGCTTCGACCAGCACGGGTCGGGCGCATGTCCCATCGAGAGCGCGCAGGCACTTTTCCGGCGCGCGCGCCTGCGGCGCGGTCAGTCGCGGGCTCTGTGCGAACGCGGCTGTCATGCCGAGTGCCAGGCCGATCAGCAGGGCGGCCGAGAGAAGGAGGGAGGAGCGCATCGGATCAGAACTCCGCAGTGGCGCCGATCGACAGGGCCCAGACGCTGAAGGACATGGAAGGAGGCAGATTGGCAAAAGCCGGGGGCAGCGTGGAAGTGGGCAGGAAGGCCCCGATGTTCTCCTGCACCCACGAATGCGAGCCACGCACGGTCAGGCTCGCCTTCTCGGTCAGAAGATAACGCGCCGAGAGCCCGGCCGTATTCTTCAGCTTCGCCGGGATGAAGCGCTCCTCGATCGGATCGTAGAAGTTATGGCTGCGCCACATGATGCTGTAGTTGGCGCCGAGGCGGAGCCGCTCGTTCACTTGATAGCTCGGGTCGACGGAGCCGATCAGCACATGGCTGTTGGAGTTCTTCGGCTCTCCGACCAGTGCCCCCGCGGGATCGACGATCTCGTTCTTCTCCTGGAAGGTCCAGGAGCCGTTCAGCCCGAGCGTCCATTGCGGATCGAGCTTGTAGTCGAAGGCCGCGTTGGTGACGTATTTGGCGCCCGCGCGTCCTGACGCCACGCCGTCGATCGTGGCGCGGCCTTCCGACATATAGGCGAACGAGACTTCGAGCTTGTCGTTCTCTCCGAAGGATGTCGCGAGGTTGCCGTTGGCGGTGAAGACGTCGGCCGGATTGATGCGCCGCTTCAGGTCGAAGGTGCCGAAGCCGTTGCCGGTGCTCAGATCGACGCCTTCCTTGATGAATACGCCCTGCCAGGCATAGCCGCCCGAGACCGACAGCACGGTCCTCTCGTTCAACGCGAAGAGGAAACCCGCCGTCGGATTGACGTTGAAGCCGACGCCGTAACTCTCGATGTCGACGAGGTCGGGATCCATGCGCGTGAAGCGCAGGTTGCCAGGCAGATAGGAGGTGCCGGTCGGCAGGTTCATGGAGACACCGAGAAGCGGCCGGATCGTCTCGAAGCTCAGGAAACTGGCATTGAACGAGACCTGCGAGTCGACCGGGCCGGTGTAGGTGGCGGTCTGGTTCGGCGTCCCGTGGTGCGAATAGACGTAACCGCCCTTGAAGCGCGTCTCGAGCTTGAGCTGCGATGCGAGCTCGTAATCGATGCCGATCGTGGTGGGCGAATAGACCTGGTAGCCTCTGCCGGGATCGGGCGCGAGCGTGTTGGTGCCGCGCGTGCCGTGCCAGTTCGAATACTTCGTCTCGCTCTGCGCGAAGGCCGAGAAGGTCCCTTCGAAGCGCGAGGGGAGCGCGGCCACCGCCGCGCGCTGCATGAGCGGATCATAGATGTTGATCCGCGCCATGATGGTGTGCGCGTCGGCGCCGACGCGGTGCAGCACGGGGTTGGCGGTGCTCACCACGCCGCCGGGGCCGATATCGGTGGCCGAGACGAGCCCGACATGATCGCGGGTCGCGAACCGATAGTAATCGTATTCGAGGCCGAGCGAGAGATTGGGCAGCAGCCAGAACTCGACGCCGGCACCGACCGTCCAGCCGGGATGCCAGCGCGTGTCGCTCCAGTCGAACTCCGGCACCGAAGGCGAGACAGCGCCGGAGGTCGTGATGCGCCCGAGCGCCAGGCCGCCCTTGCCGTAGACGAGCAGGTCCGGCGCGACGGCGACGCCGATGCGGGCCGTGGCGCTCGCGATCGCATTGACGTTGGTCGTAATGGCTTCCGTGAGCGTCAGGCCTCCGCCGGGCCCCGTCAGCGTGAAACCGCTATTGTCCTGCGTGATGTTCAGCGGGTTGCCGATCCAGGCAGCCTCGAGGCCGACCATCCACGGGCCCGAGAGCGTCGTGTTGCAGCCGAGCTGGCCACCCGCAACGGCGCGGCTGCGGTGGAAATCGGCGCCGGCGATCAGCTGCGGGTCGGCATTGCCGGTCGCTGTGTAAGGATTGCTGTTCGTGTAGTCCCAATGCGATTGGGCGTGCGCGAAACCGATCTGGCCGCCGATATAGCAGCCGTCCCAGACCGGCGCGGGCTCCGCTCCTGCAGCGCGCTGCGCAGCCGCGCCGAGAATCAGAACGCTCAATCCCAGGCGTACAAGAATGTCAGCCGACGGCATTCGCCCCACCCCGAATTCCCCAGCACGTGCCTGCGAAATTCCTCAAACGCAGGCGTCGAATCATTGACAGTTCGCGAGCCTACCAACCAGTCGGACGTCTCCCTATGAGCCCGTCGCGGACAGCCGGAGATTCGCGTCATCGCTTCGTCTTCGGTCCGGTCGCCGCGAGGCCTGCCTTCTGGTCTCGGGACGGCGCCTTGGATTTCGGTTCGCCCATCGGGAAGCCGGCCTTCTCGTTTCGGGGTATCGGCTTGGATTTGGCTTGGCCTGACGGGAACCCCGCCTTCTCGTCTCGGGGTATCGGCTTGGATTTGGCTTGGCCGGACGGGAAGCCCGCCTTCTCGTCTCGGGGTATCGGCTTGGATTTGGCTTGGCCCGACGGGAAGCCGGCCTTCTCGTCTCGGGGCAGCGTCTTGGTTTTGGCTTGGCCCGATGGAAAGCCAGCCTTCTCGTCTCGGGGCAGCGTCTTGGTTGCCGGCTTGCCCTTCGTGACGCCGCGGGGTTCGGCTGGATTCTGCGCCTGCGCGACACTATGCAGGCCGAGCAGCAGGGCCAGCGCCGCGCAAAGCGCGAGGTGCGTCACCAAACTTCGCGCGGCAGGCTGCGAGTCGTCCGCCGTCGTCCGTGTCATCAGCCCCATCGCTTCCACCTCCGATGCGAGCGCTGCAACTGCGGCAGCTCGCGATTGGAACTGAACTGAGCCCGCTCGGACCTCAGCGCAGCTTTTGACGGCTGAGCTGCTGCACGCTCTGCTGAATCTTCGCGCTGTTCAGCTTGGCCTTGTCGGGCCCGGGCGGCAGCGGCTGCGGATTGAGCGCCTTGGCGGACGCGCCCGTCCTCATCGCGGCCGCACCTTTGTCGGGACCAGGAGGCAGCGGCTGCGGATTGAGCGCCTTGGCAGACGCGCCCGCTCTCATCGCGGCCGCGCCTTTGTTGGGTCCGGGAGGAAGCGGTTGCGGGTTGAGGGCCTTGGCAGAGGCGCTCGTCCTCATCGCGGCGGCACCTTTGTCGGGTCCGGGCGGTAGCGGCTGCGGATTGAGCGCCTTGGCGGAGACGCCCGTCCTCATCGTCCCGATCCGGTCGGGCTTGAGCGGCGTCTGCGCGGTGGTCCTCACTTGCGCCTTGGCGGTCACCTTGATGCGCTTTGGCAGCGTGTTGGCCATAGCGGGCATCGCCATCATTGCACCGACGGCGATCGCACCGAGCGGGAACATGATCCGTCGCATCGCAGTCTCCTCCTGGTCTGAGCCGCAACGTGGCTCCGGTGCCGGCTTTGGACGCGATGATGTCCCGCGCGCCCGGACGTTGTCGCTCGACCCTATGTCGGGCGACTCGGCCTGGCTTGGACGGAAGCGATACAATTGGACTGAAGCGTACTCCGGCGAGAGAAAGCCTCTCCTGTTGCGCCGGCACTACACCGCGCTGGAACCAAGCGCCCGCGCTCGCGCACGATCGCGCGCGACGAGGCAGGCCGTGCACTCGGCCTTCATTGTTCAGGAATCCGCGTCCGCCCGCCTACGGCAGGTTCTCCCGCACGAACAGGCTGATCTGCGTCGGCGTCACGCCGGTCAGCGGCTCGCGGCCGTCGCGCACATTGGTGAAGATGCGCACGCAGTCGAGCACCATGGCCTGGTGGTCCTGGGTGATGGCGGCGTCCATGGTGCCGTCGACCAGCATGGCGCGCGTGTCGGGGGTGAGGCCGTGGCCGATGAAGGTCACGGAATGGGCGCGGTTCGCCTCGCGCAGCGCACGGCCGATGCCGTCGGCGCCGCCGCCAATATTGTAGATCGCGACGATGTCCTGATGCTTGGCGAGCAGGCGGCGCGCCTGGTCGTAGTTCTGCTGCGCCTCGTCGTGGCCTTCGCGCAGGCCAACGACGCTCAGACGCGGAAACTGCTCCTCGACGATCGCCAGGAAGCCCATCTCGCGCTCCTCATGCGCGCGATAGCTGCGGCTGCCCGCGATCAGCGCAACCTTGCCGGCGCGCTCTCCGACGAAGCGGCCGATGAGCAGGCCGGCGGTGCGGCCGGCCGCGCGGTTGTCGAGGCCCACATAGGCGATGCGCTGCGCGGCCGAGACGTCGGAGATCAGCGTCACCACCGGCACCTTCTGCGCGATCTCGGCGACCGCGTCGCGCACCAGCGGATGCTCGAGCGCCATGAAGGCGACGCCGTCGGCGCGCTCGCCGTGATGGCGCAGCGCGCTCGCCAGCGCCTCGGGCTTGAAGCCCTCGACATAGTGGCAGCGGCAGGTGGCGTTGAACGGCTCCCAGCGCTCGGCGGCCGACGAGATGTGCTCGCCGAGCATGCGCAGGTAGCGGTTGGTGCCCGAGGGCAGCAGGAAGGCGAGCCGCATGGGCTTCGGGCGGAGCAGCTCGAACAGCTCCTGGCTCGGCAGGTAGTCGAGGGTCGCGGCGGCTTCGATCACGCGCTGAAGGGTCGCCGGCTTTACGCCGGGGCGGCGCTTGAGGACGCGGTCGACGGTGGCGCGGCCGACGCCGGCGAGGCGGGCGACGTCACCCGCGGAGGGGCGCCTTTTACCGCTGAGGAAATCTGAGGACTTCATCAAAATTCATCAAAAGCTTTGCGTGGCGACGCCGTCGGGAGTCGCATTATCCTAGCGAATATCCCGGTTCGGGCAAGAAAACGGACCCTCAGGGTTCCTCAAAATTCATCATTTGGGAGATCGCCATGGAGATGAGGAAATCAATCGGGCTGGCCCTCGCGGCCGCGCTCGCGGCCCTTGCCGGACCGGCCGCCGCCCAGAATCTCGAGCTGCGCTACGGCCACATGAACCCGCCGACCAGCGCGGCCGGCATCCAGGCGCAGATGCTCGCCGACGCCATCGCCAAGAACACCTCGGGGCAGATCAAGGTCACGGTCTATCCGTCCTCGCAGCTCGGCAAGCTGCAGGAGCTCGCCGAAGCGGTCTCGACCGGCACGATCGCGCTCTCGCACAACACGGCGGGCGGCATCGGCTCGCTCTACGAGCCGTTCGCGGCGCTCGACACGCCCTACCTCTATCGCGACTTCGATCACCTCATGAAGGTGATGGACACGAAGTCGCCGGTGATGTCGAAGCTCAATGACGGCCTCGTCAAGGCGGCCGGCGTGCGCGTGCTCTACGCCTACTATTTCGGCACGCGGCACCTCACGGCCAACAAGGCGATCCTGCAGCCGTCCGATCTCGCGGGGCAGAAGATCCGCGCGATCCCGTTCCCGATCTACATGGCGGCCGTGCAGGGCCTCGGCGCGGTGCCGATCCCGGTCGACTGGTCGGAAGTGCCGACCGCGCTCGCGACCGGCGTCGTGCAGGGCCAGGAGAATCCGGTCAACGTCGTGCTCTCGAGCAAGCTCTACGAGAGCCAGTCGCACCTGATGCAGACCGGGCACATCATGAACGCGCAGGTGATCGTCATCAACGAGAAGACCTGGCAGAAGCTCTCGGCCGCGCAGCGCGAGCAGATCTCGGCCGCCGCCGAAGAGGTACGGCAGAAGGCGAGCGAGATGGTGCGCAAGCAGGAAGCCGAGGAGACCGAGAAGCTGAAGGGCCTGAAGATGAACGTCATCGGCACCGCCGAAGGCCTCAAGCTCGATGCCTTCAAGGCCTCGGTGAACAAGATCGTGCAGGAGAAGTTCGGCTCCAAGTATGGCGACCTCTACAAGGAGATCGCGGCGGTGAAGTAACCCGCGCCGGGGCGGGCGAGTCTACCATCGCTCCGCCCCGACTTTCCCGCGCTCCGACGCAGCCATCGGACTCCTTTGTCATCCCGGCCAAGCGAGCGCAGCGAGCGCGAGCCGGGATCCATATCCCCGGTGAGAGAGATGCGGAGAGACAAGGGTTATGGATCCCGGCTCTCGCTTCGCTCGGCCGGGACGACGATCAAAGACTGCCGAACCGCGTGAACTCATGACCCCAGGCCACCACTCCAACCTCTTCCATTCCGCCGTGATGTGGCTCTGCCGTATCGCCGAGTGGATTGCGATCCTCGCGTTGATGCTGGTGACCGGGCTCATCATGCTGCAGATCGTGGCGCGCGAGGCCTTCGTCTCGGGCATCGCCTGGGCGGACGAGCTGTCGCGCTATGCGGGGCTCATCCTCATCTTCCTCGCGGTGCCGATGCTGCTCGCCCGCAACGAGCATGTGCGGGTCGACATGTTCCTCCTGATGATGCGGCCCCCACTGCGCCGCTGGGTCGTGCTCGTCAACGAGCTGCTGATGCTCGTCTTCGCGGCGCTGTTCCTCCTCGGCGGCTGGTACTTCATGCAGCGCGCCTCGCGCTTCGCGACGCCCGCGATGGCGATGCCGAACCTCTACTTCTACATGCCGGCCTTCATCGGCATGGGGCTGATGCTGCTGGTCGCGATCGATCGCGCGGTCATGGCCTTCACGGATCGCGGCGAGACGCCGAGCGAGGATGCGGCGCCACGCGGAGATGCCGCGTCATGATGAGCCTGATCGCGACCATCATCTTCATCTTCCTGATGTGCATCGGCGTGCCGATCGCGGCATCGCTCGGGCTCGCGGCCGGCGCGGTAATCTTCTGGTACGATCTGCCGCTCTCGGTGATCGCGCAGCGTACCGTCAACTCGCTCGACTCGACGCCCTTGCTGGCCGTGCCGATGTTCATCTTCGCGGCCGCGATCTTCAACACCGCGGGCATCACCGAGCACCTGTTCAACTTCGTGCGCATGGTGGTCGGCCGCATCCGCGGTGGCCTCGGCTACGTGACCATCCTCACGCATCTGGTGTTCTCCGGCATCTCGGGCGCGGCGCTCGCCGACATCGGCGCGCTCGGCAGCATCCAGATCCGCATGATGCGGCAGCAGGGCTATCGCGACGAGTTCTCGGCCGGCATCTGCATGGCGGCCTCCACGCTCGGTCCGATCTTCCCGCCCTCGATCCCACTCGTCATCTACGCGACCACCGCCGAGATCTCGGCCGTGCGGCTGATGCTCGCCGGCATCATCCCGGCGCTGGTGATCGCGGCCGTGCTGATGGTCCAGGTGGCGCTGATCGCGCGCCGGCAGGGCCTGCCGACCGATACCGTGACGGTGACGCGCCAGTCCTTCATGCGCCAGTTCTTCATCGCGGTGCCGGCGCTGATGGCGCCCGTGATCCTCATCGCGGGCATGATGGCGGGCTTCCTCGGCTCGACCGAGGCGGCCGGCGTCACGGTCGTCTACGCGATCCTCGTCGGCGCCTTCGTCTATCGCAAGCTCAACTGGCGCAACTTCATCGAGGCCGCGCGCGAGACCGTGCTCGCCTGCGCGGGCATCCTCTTGATCGTCGGCGTCTCCGAGCTGTTCGCCTGGGTGCTCACCATCGATCGCATTCCGGCGCTCGCGGCCGAGTTTCTGCTCGGGCTTTCGCGCAATCCGTGGGTGCTGCTCTTGATCGCCAATGTGGTGCTGCTCATCGCCGGCACCATCATCGAGCCGCTGCCCGCGATCCTGCTGCTCACGCCCATCATCGCGCCGGGCCTGCACGCCGCCGGCGTCGATCCGCATCACCTCGGCGTCGTCGTGGTGCTCAACCTGATGATCGGCCTGCTCACGCCACCGGTCGGCATGAGCCTCTATATGGTGAGCAATGTCGGCCGCATCCCGCTCGAGAAGGTGGTGGTGGGCGCGATCCCGTTCATCTTCTCGCTGATCGTGTCGCTCTTGATCGTCACCTTCGTGCCGGCCTTCTCGACCTGGCTGCCGGGCCTGGTCATGAAATGAGACAGAGGAGTTTTCTGTGAGCAGGTTTTTCGGCGAGATCCGCCAACTCGGCTACGTGGTGCCCGACATCGAGGCCGCGATGGACTACTGGGCGCGCGTGCTCGGCGTCGGCCCGTGGTACTACGCGGAGCGCGTGCCCGTCGTGAACTTCAAGTATCGGGGCGAGCCCTCACAGCCGGTGACGTCGGTGGCGCTCGCCAATTCGGGACCATTGCAGGTGGAGCTGATCCAGCAGCGTAACGACGCGCCCACCATGTATCGCGACTTCGTCGCGCAGCAGCGCACCGGCCTGCAGCACGTCGCCTATTGGACGCAGAGCTTCGACGCCGACATGGCGCGGCTGAAGGACTTCAAGGTCGGCATGAGCGGCGAGGTCGGCGCCAACGGCCGCTTCGTCTATTTCGAGACCGAGTATCACCCCGGCACCGTGATCGAGCTCTCCGAGGTCGCGGGTCCCAAGGGCAAGATGTTCGACCTGATCCGCGAGTCGTCGATCAACTGGGACGGCAAGGAGCCGGTGCGGCCATTCCCGGATCTGAGCAAGTTGTGAAACGCGCCGTGAGCGGCAACCGATGACCGATCGCCTCACTGCCGTCTATCTGCTGGAGACGCCGCTCGATCCCGCGAAGGTCGCCGACATTCTCGCGGGCGAGCAGTCGAGCGGCACCTTCGTGAAGGTGCCGGGCGAGACCGCGGAGCTCACCCAGCGCAGCCGCGCGACGGTGACGCGCATCGAGGAGCTGGAGCCGGCGCCGCAGCCGAGCCTCGCCAGTGCGTGGCTGACACGGCAGGGGATCGGCGGCCCATGGCGCCGTGCGCTCGCGACCGTGTCGTTCCCGATCGACAATATCGGCGCGAACCTGGCGACGCTCGCCGCGACGGTCGCGGGCAATCTTTACGATCTCGGCGAGGCGACCGGCGTGAAGCTGATGTCGCTCGCGCTGCCAGCGGATTATCGCGGGCGCTTCGAGGCGCCGCGCCAGGGCATCTTCGGCACGCGGCAGCTCGCCGGCGTGTTCAACCGGCCGCTGATCGGCACCATCATCAAACCGAATGTGGGCCTGAGCGCCGAGACGACGGGCGCGCTGACGGCGGAGCTGTGCGCGGCCGGGCTCGACTTCATCAAGGATGACGAGGTCTGCGCCAACCCGGTGGTGGCGCCGATCGAGGCGCGCGTGCGCGCCGTGATGGCGGCGGTGCGCCGTGCCGAGGACAAGCTCGGCCGCCGCGTGATGGTCGCGTTCAACATCACGGACGAGACCGATGCGATGCGCCGCCACGCCGAGCTGGTGGAGCAGGAAGGCGGCACGTGCGTCATGGTGAGCCTCAATTGGTGCGGGCTCTCGGCCGTACAGACGCTGCGCCGCTCGACCGACCTGGTGCTGCACGGCCATCGCAACGGCTTCGGCATGATGTCGCGCCATCCGGCGCTCGGCCTCGCGGCGCCGGCCTATCAGACGCTGCATCGGCTCGCCGGCATCGACCACATGCATGTGCACGGGCTCGGCGGAAAATTCGCCGACGCGGACGACGAGGTCGCGGCCGCGGCGCGCAACTGCCTCACGCCGCTCGCCAGCGACGACGAGGTGATGCCGGCCTTCTCATCGGGCCAATGGGCCGCGACGCTGCCGGCGACTTATGCGGCGCTGCAGAGCCCGGACTTCCTGTTCCTCGCGGGCGGCGGGATCATGGCGCATCCGGATGGGGCCTCGGCCGGCGTGACGAGTCTCTTGCAGGCCTGGGAGGCGGTGAGCCGCGGCGAGGCGCTGGAGCGCTACGCGGAGGGCGCGCCCGAGCTCAAGCATGCGCTCGCCTTCTTCGGTGCACGCGAGAAGAAATGACGCCGCGCATCGCCTTCTACGGAGACGATTTCACGGGCGCGACCGACACGCTCGCGACCGCGACGCAAGGCGGGCTGCGCGCGCTTTTGTTTTTGCAGCCGCCGACGCCGGAACGGCTCGCGGCCGCGGGCGAGCTCGATTGCGTCGGCATCGCGGGCGCGGCGCGCTCGATGATGCCGGACGCGATGGCCGAAGAGCTGAAGCCGGTCGCGGCGTGCTTTGTGAAGCTTGGCGCGCCGGTCGTGCACTACAAGACTTGCTCGACCTTCGACAGCGCGCCGGAGATCGGTAACATCGCGGTGGCGACGCGGCTGCTCGTGGAAGCGACCGGCAGCCGCTTCGTGCCGATCGTCGGCGGGCAGCCGAACCTCGGCCGCTACTGCGTGTTCGGCAATCTGTTCGCGGCTGCCGAGCAGGGCGGCCCCATCTTCCGCATCGACCGGCACCCGACGATGTCGCGCCATCCGGTCACGCCGATGACCGAGGCCGATCTGCGCGTGCATCTCGGACGTCAGGGTCTCGTCGGCATCGGCGCGATTCCCTACACGGCCTACGCGCTCGCGCCCGACGCGCTCGATCAGCGCGTGACGGCGGCGCTGGTCGAGTCGGGCGGGCCGGTGCTGTTCGACGTCTCTGGCGTGGACGACCTCGCCGTGGTCGGCCGCGTGATCTGGCAGCGCGCGCAAGCCGGGCCGGTGGTCGCGGTCGGACCGAGCGGTGTCACCCAGGCGCTCTGCGCACACTGGCAGGCGGAGACGGCCGCTGCGCCGCGCAGCATCGCCAAGGCGCAAGGGCCGGTGTTCGTGATGGCGGGCAGCCTCTCGCCGGTGACGCGCCAGCAGATCACGGCGGCGACGGGCTTCGCGCGCATCGCGGTGGAGCCCGAGCGGCTGGTGCGCGAGCCGGCTTACGTCGACGATCTCGTCCGCCGTGTCGCGAGCCTGCTGATGGCGGGGCACGATGCGCTCGCGCATACGACGCCGCTCGACTGCACCCAGAACGGCAGCAATGCGTCCGGTCTGGAGATCGCCCAGGCAACCGGCGCTTTCCTGGCGCGGCTGCTGCGCGTGGCCCCGCTGCGGCGCTTCGGCGTCGCGGGCGGCGACACCTCGAGCTGGGCCCTGCGCGCGCTCGACGTTTGGGGCCTCGGCTATGTGGGTCATCTTTCGCCCGGCGTCGCCCTCTGCCGCATCCGCGCCGACGACGCCGCGCTCGATGGTGTCGAGGTGATGCTCAAGGGCGGCCAGATGGGGCCGCGCGACTTGTTCGATCTGCTGCGCGGGGAACGCTGACGCCGAAGGCGCATTCTTCCTTTGCGCCCCTGCAAGCCCTCACGGCTTCCGCTTGCGTCCGGGCTGCTTATCTTCTCGGTGACCGGAGGCAACCATGCAGCACAACGGCATCCATCACGTCACCGCCATCGCGGGTCCCGCGCAACGCAATCACGATTTCTATACCGGCACGCTCGGGCTGCGGCTGGTGAAGAAGACCGTCAACTTCGACGATCCGAAGACCTATCACTTCTACTACGGCGACGAGACCGGCTTGCCGGGCTCGATCGTCACGCATTTTCCGTGGGAGCACGCCGCCCAGGGGCGTGTCGGCCCGGGCGAGACCCACGAGGTGCTGCTGCGCGTGCCCGAGACCTCGCTCGGCTACTGGACGCATCGGCTGCTCGAAAAGGGCGTGCGCCACGAGACCATCGAGAAGCGCTTCGGCGAGAGCTTCCTGCCGTTCTACGATCCGGACGGCATGCGGCTCGCGCTGGTGGGCGTGCCGGGCCTCGAAGGCGAGGGCGCCTGGATCAACGGCGTTGCGAACGAGCACGCGATTCGCGGCATGCACGGCGTCACGCTGCTGCTGGAGGACTCCGGCCCGACGGCCGCCATCCTCACGGACGTGTTCGGCTTCACGGGCAGCGGACGTGAAGGCACGATCGAGCGCTATCGCACGGACGCCGTGATGGGCGGCGTGGTCGACATCCGCGTCGCGCCGGGCTTCCCGCGCGGACGGCAAGGGCGCGGCTCGATCCATCACGTCGCGTTCCGCGCCACCGACGATGCGGCGCAGGCCGAGATGGTGCGGCGGCTCGCCGAGAACCACCGCATCCAGACCACGGAGCAGAAGGACCGCAACTACTTCCGTTCGGTCTATTTCCGCGAGCCCGGCCACGTGCTGTTCGAGATCGCGACCGACGCCCCGGGCTTTGCGGTGGATGAGCCGGTCGAGAGCCTCGGGCAGGCGCTCAAGCTGCCGCGCGGACTCGAACCGCGCCGGGCCGAGCTGGAAGCGGTGCTGCCGGAGGTGGCTTAAAAATATTGGTAGGGTGTGCTCAGCGCGCCGAGGCGGTTTAGTTGGGCAGTGAGCTGGATCGCGCTGAGCGCACGCGTGCGCTCGGCGGATCTACCGCCACAAGACACCGCAGCTCCCGGGCCGCCGAGCACACCCTACAAGTGCGGGCCTAAACCACGATCACCAGACCCGTCACGCGCACGCCCGCGTGGCGCAAGGCCGACATGGCTTCGCGCAGGGTGCGGGCGCGTGTGATGCCGTTGCGCACGATCACGACGGTGGCGTCCGCCATGGCGAGCAGGCTCGGCGCGATCACCTGATCGTGCGGATCGGGTGCATCGACCAGCAGGTCGACTGGCTCATCGGCGTCGCTCGCGATCGCGAGCCGGATGCGGTCGGGCGAGAAGCGCGCGAACCTCGAGGCCGTGCTCCGCGAGAGCGGCAGCACCTGCAGGCCGGTCAAGTGATCCGTGAGTGCGACGTCCTGGATCTTCGCGTGCTCCTCCAGCAATTCCACCACGCCGCTGTCGCCGGCGCGGATCAGGCGTGAGAGCTGGCGCCTCCGCGTGTCGGCGTCGACGATCACCACGTTGCGGCCGCCCGCCGCGACCGCGAGACCGAGATCGATGACGCAGGCCGGGCGCTCGTCGGTCGGCTCCGCGGAGGTGAACACGATGGTTTGCGGCTCAGGGCCCATCGACGCAATGCCGAGCGCGCTCGCCAGGCGATAGAGCGCATCGAGACGCTCGGCGCTCGGATAGGCGACGCCGAGGCCCCGGCCCGAACCTTGCGCGCGCGCACGGCTCATCGCGAGCGAGCCGAAGCGGCGAGCCGAGAGGCGGCGGCCGTCCGGAACGACGGAGAGAACCGGCACACCGGCGACGGCGACGAAGCGGTCGATGTCGCGCAGCCGGTCGTCCATGCGGTCGGCGAGGAGAGCGAGAGCGCTGCCGAGGCCGAGGCCGAGGAGCAGGCTCGCGGCGATCACCGCGAAGGCAGGCGGGCTGCTCGGAGACAGAGGCGCTACGGCGGGCGAGATGATGCGCGTCGCGGAAGCGCGTGCCGCCGGTGCCGCCTCGACGTCGCGCGCGCGCAGCATCAGGGCCTCGTAGATCGCACGGCTGGTGGCGGCGTCGCGCTCGAGCTCACGCAAGCGCGCCGCCGCCACGCCCGCCGCGAAAGCCTCGGCCGTCAGCGT